>DATEMD010000080.1:0-39573 GCA_035275845.1 Allostellaceae bacterium
GGTTTCCACGGTGGCGACGTCGCCGCGTGGCATGATCTCGCGATCGCGCGATTCTTCGAAAGGCTCAGCCGGCCTTAAGCCGCGTCGCGGCGTCGAGTGCGAAATAGGTGAGGACGCCGTCGGCGCCGGCGCGCTTGAATCCGATCAAGGATTCCAGGATCACGCTCTCGTCGAGCCAACCGCGTTCGATCGCGCCTTTGAGCATCGCGTACTCGCCGCTCACCTGGTAGGCGAAGGTCGGCAGCTTGAAGCGTTCCTTCACCCGCCAAAGCACGTCGAGATAAGGCATGCCCGGCTTCACCATCACCATGTCGGCGCCTTCGGCAACGTCGAGACCGACTTCGCGCAACGCCTCGTCGCCGTTCGCCGGATCCATCTGATAGGTGCGCTTGTCCGCTTTGCCGAGCGACGATTTGGAGCCGACCGCATCGCGGAACGGTCCATAGAAGCCCGACGCATATTTTGCCGCATAGGCCATGATCTGCACGTGCTCGAACCCGGCGCGATCGAGTGCGTCACGGATGGCGCCAACGCGGCCGTCCATCATGTCCGACGGCGCGATGACGTCGCAGCCGGCTTCGGCCTGCACCAGCGATTGGCGCACCAGCGCCGCGACCGTCTCGTCGTTGGCGACGTCGCCATCGCGTACCAGCCCGTCGTGGCCGTGCGTCGTATAGGGATCGAGCGCGACGTCGCACATCACGCCGAGATCGGGATGCGCTTTTTTCAGCGCGCGCACCGCGCGGCAAACGAGGTTGTCCGGATTGGACGCTTCTTCGCCATTTGGCGTCTTGACGGTCGCCGGCGTCGCGGGAAACAGCGCGATCAGCGGGATGCCGAGATCCTTCGCCTTGCCGGCTTCAACGGTGAGCGCCGCAACCGACAGCCGGTCGACGCCCGGCATCGACGGGATCGGCGTGCGCGCGGCTTTGTCGTCGTGCACGAAAACCGGCCAGATCAGGTCGCCAGCGGTCAGCGTGTTCTCGGCGACGAGCTTGCGCGACCAGGCGCGACGGCGGTTGCGCCGCATGCGCAAGCGCGGGAATTCGCCGGAGCGCCGCTCCTGCGCGGCGGCTGAACTGCGGCGTGGTTGATCGTCCATGGGCCGGAAGAATCGCATAGTTCGCGGCGCGAGGCCAGTGGGCGCCATGTCGCGGCGGCGCGTTGAAGGGGCCGCCGCGGGCCCTTATCATCCGCCGGCCATGCCATCTGCCGAGCGTCCGGTTGCGCCGTGAGTTCCGACGAGATCATTTTCGAGCGCCGCGGTGGCCTCGGCATCGTGCGGCTTAACCGGCCGAAGGCGCTCAACACGCTGTCGCTCGGCATGTATCGCCGCTTCGCGCCGCGGCTCGCCGCCTGGGGCGAAGATCCCGCCGTACACGCGGTCGTGGTGATAGGTGAGGGCGGTCGCGCCTTCTGCGCCGGCGGCGACGTGCGCGCGATTTACGACGCGCGGCAAAAAGCGGGCAGCGAGAACACCGACTTCTTTCGCGAGGAATATTCGCTTATCGCGCATGTCCACCGCTTTCCGAAACCTTATGTCGCGCTGATGGACGGCATCGTCATGGGCGGGGGCGCTGGAATTTCGGTCAACGGTTCGCATCGCGTCGCAACCGAAAAAACCCTGTTCGCGATGCCGGAAGTGCAGATCGGTCTGTTTCCAGACGTCGGCGCCAGCCGTTTTCTTAATCTCTGTCCGGGTCGGCTCGGTCTTTATCTCGCGCTCACCGGCCGCCGCATCGGCGCCGCGGACGCGCTCTATGCCAAGTTCGCGACGCACCACGTTGCAAGCGACCGCGCACCGGCGTTGGTCGACGCCCTGGCGACGACGACATGGCGGACCGGCGAAGCACACACGCAGATCGATGCGACGTTGGCACGTTTTGCCTCCGACCCCGGCGGGTCTACGCTGACGACAATTCAATCTGACGTCGACCGTGTCTTCGCCGCATCGTCCGTCGAGGCGATCATGGCAGCGCTCGCACGCGAAACCGCGGACTGGGCGAAAGATGCTCACGCGGCGATGATGCGCGCGTCGCCATCGTCGCTCAAAATCACGCTCCGGCAGCTTGCGGTCGGCCGTGGAATGACGGTCGAAGAAGCACTTGCGCTCGAGTATCGGCTGACCCAGCACGTGCTCGCCGGTCACGATTTCTTCGAAGGCATCCGCGCGACGCTCGTCGACAAGGACAATGCGCCGCGCTGGCGACCGAACAGCCTTGCAGACGTTACGGACAGCGCCGTGGATGGCTATTTCGCGCCGCTCGGCGGGCGCGAAAACGGTTCGGTTGAATTTTAGGAATATTCGCGACGTGCCACGTCGGTCTTGCGGCGACAATTACTTAGGCTGCAACCGGCGAAGTCTGTGGCAATTCTATGATCGATAAGTTTCGCCGCGATGCTGCGCAATGTTTCGCTTAAATGATGTATTAACCTGCCCGGCCATAAAATCGGTGCAACGGATTCGTACACACTCAAGCCGAGGCCGCTATGCAAACCGCCTACATGGATCTCATCGCGCTGGTCGAGCGTCTTCACCGCCAGTTCCTCGAAGTGGTGAAGCTCGAGCTCGATACCAACGGCGTGCACGACATCAACAACGTGCAGGCGATGATCCTTTACAACATCGGCGACATGGAAATGACGGTCGGCGAGTTGACGTTGCGCGGCTGCTACCTCGGCTCGAACGTCTCGTACAATGTGAAGAAAATGCTGGAGAACGGCTATATCGTGCAGGAGCGTTCGCCGCACGACCGTCGCTCGGTGCGCGTCCGCCTCACCGACAAGGGTCTCGCCCTGCATCAGAAGCTCAATGCGATGCACGAGCGGCACATTGCTTCCCTCGGCCAGGGCGTGCTCTCGGCCGACGAGTTGACGCAATCGCACAAGACGCTGCGCCGTCTCGAGCGCTTCTGGACTCAGGCCGTCGAGCTCGGCGCGCGCAATCTGGCGTTCACCTCCGCCGCCTGAACCGAATCCAAATCGTTTGCGATCGCGGCCGGTCCCTTGCGGACCGGCCGTTTTCGTTTTGTCGACGCGACGACGAACGTGCAGGACCCAGTTCTTCTCTGTGATTGACGCCGCCGGTCTAGGCGTCATGCTGCCGCCATGGCGCGCGATCGCATGAAAGCTGGCAAGCCCGCCGGCCGCGGGCGGATCTGGCAAATTCTCGGCCCAGGGCTGATCACCGGCGCTTCGGACGATGATCCGAGCGGAATTGCCACCTATTCCCAGGTCGGCGCGCAGTTCGGCAATGTGGCGTGTTGGGTGATGCTGTTCAGCTTTCCGCTGATGGCGGCCATCCAGGAGATTTGCGCCCGCATCGGAAGCGTCACCGGCGACGGCATCGCCGGCAATATCCGGCGACGTTATCCGCCGTACCTACTCCAGAGCACGGTGCTGATCCTGCTCACCGCGAACATCATCAATCTCGGCGCCGATCTCGGCGCGATGGCCGATGCCCTAGGGTTGCTCGTCGGTGGTCCGCACTTGCTTTATGTAGTCGCCTTCGGCGCGCTATGCGTCACCCTCGAGGTTTTCATGCGCTATCGGCGTTACGTCAATTTATTGAAGTGGTCGACGCTTGCGCTTTTCACTTATGTCGCAACAGCATTAACCGTGAAGGTTGATTGGACCGATGTTGCGTATCACACGTTGATTCCGTCGTTCCAGTTCGACAGCGCCTTTACTGTTGCCCTTGTCGCCATATTCGGCACGACCATCAGCCCTTACATGTTTTTCTGGCAGTCGTCGCAGGAAGCCGAAGAGGAGCAGGAGAATCACCGCCGACCGTTGCGAACGGCACCCAGGCGCGCGCCCGCAGAGCTCAATCGCATTCGCATCGATACTTATCTCGGCATGTTCTTCTCCAACGCGATTAGCTGGTTCATCATTGTCGCAGTTGCTTCGACCCTGCACGGCCACGGCGTGACAAATATCGCGAGCTCGGCCCAGGCCGCCGAGGCGCTGCGTCCGATCGCCGGACCCTTTGCTTTTGCGCTGTTCGCCCTTGGCATCATCGGCACCGGAATGCTCGCTGTGCCGGTTCTCGCAGGATCAGCCGCCTATGCTCTGGCCGAAGCACTGCAATGGCCGGTCGGCTTGGCGCGCTTGCCGCTCGATGCAAAGGCCTTCTATGCCACGATTGGCGTTGCGACCGGCATCGGCATGTTGATCAACATCATGCCGATCGATCCGATTAAGGCCCTGTTTTGGGCTGCAGTCTTGAACGGTGTGTGTGCCGTGCCGCTGATGGCGGTCGCAATGCTGATGGCGCGCGATCCGCGCGTCATGGGCCGGCTCACTTTGGCGCTGCCATTGATGGTCATGGGCTGGCTCGCGACCGCGGTAATGGCCGTCGTCGTGATCGCGATGTTCGCAACCTGGGGCGGTTAAGTCGCGCGGAACGTTAAAACGCCGCTATACCAGTCTGTGCGCGGCCGAGGATGAGGGCGTGAATATCGTGCGTGCCCTCGTAGGTATTGACCGTCTCGAGATTCAGCATGTGGCGGATGACGTGGTACTCGTCGACGATGCCGTTGCCACCATGCATGTCACGCGCCATCCGCGCGATATCGAGCGCCTTGCCGCATGAATTGCGCTTCAACAACGACACCATCTCCGGCGTCGCGTTGCCTTCGTCCTTGAGCCGACCCAACCTGAGGCACGCATGCAGGCCGAGCGCGATTTCGGTCTGCATGTCGGCGAGCTTTTTCTGAATCAGCTGGTTTGCCGCCAAAGGCTTGCCGAAGGCAGTACGCGACAACGTGTAATCGCGCGCGGCATGCCAGCAGAACTCGGCGGCGCCGAGCGCGCCCCAGGCGATGCCGTAGCGCGCATTGTCGAGGCAGGAAAACGGGCCTTTAAGTCCGCTGACACCGGGCAGGCGATTGGCCTCGACCACGTGCACGTCGTCCATGACGATCTCGCCCGTGGCCGACGCACGCAAACTGAACTTGCCTTCGATCTTCGGGGTCGACAGACCCTTCATGCCGCGTTCGAGGATGAAGCCGGTGATCGTGTCGCCTGCGCCTTCGTCGAGCTTGGCCCACACCACCAGGACGTCGGCGAAGGGCGCGTTGCTGATCCACATCTTGCTGCCCTTGAGCACATAGCCGCCGTTGACCTTGCGGGCGCGCGTCTTCATGCCCATGACGTCGGAGCCGACATCGGGCTCGGTCAGACCGAAACAGCCAGCAAGCTCGCCGGTCGCGAGCTTGGGTAGATATTTTTTGCGCTGCTCTTCCGTTCCGAACGCAAAGATCGGAAACATGACGAGCGACGATTGCACGCTCATCGCCGAGCGGAAGCCGCTGTCGACGCGTTCGATCTCGCGCGCCGCCAGCCCGTAGGCGACATAACTCGCGCCGGCGCAGCCATAGCCCTGGATGGTCGAGCCGAGAAATCCCAATGCGCCCATCTCGTTCAAGATCGCGCGGTCGAAATGTTCCTCGCGGAAAGCCTTGAGGACGCGCGGCATCAGCTTGTCCTGTGCGTAGGCGCGTGCCGCGTCACGCACCAGGCGTTCGTCTTCGGACAACAGATCGTCGAAGCGCAGCGGATCCTGCCAATCGAACGCGGCTTTGCCGCCGGCTTTCGGCTTGGACGTTTTCTCTCCGCGGGCGGATGCGGACGTCATGCGTCCGTCTTAATTTGAATTCAGCTTGCTGACAACTGGCAGTCAGGCCGGCTTGAGGCTGGGCCGGCGCAGCGCGGCGCGCGCCAGGGCGACGCCGGTTGCCACCACGACGATGCCGAATACGACCCAGGCCGGCCGAATGCCGGTTTCGAACGATAGATCGGCCGTCAGCACGCGCGTGACCGTCACGTGATATGCGAAATGGAAATAGACCGCCTCGAGCAACGCGATGAACGGCCCGACGGCAAGGCTCAACAGCACGACGCTCCACAGCGGAACCGGCCGGCGGCCGAAGCGCCAAGTCAGCGCGCGCCAGCCCATCAGCCAGGCGAACAGGCCGATCATCACCGTCGGTTCCCATTCATCGAGCTTCGATTGCAGAAAGAAATGCACCAGACCGAAAACACCGATGAGGTAGACGAAGCGATGCAGCGCCTGCCACCGGCGCGGCCCCATACGCCGGACCATGCCGTCGGTCGAGGTCGCGGCGAGCGCCACCAGGCCCAGCAACGCGACAAAACCGATCGACAGATAAACGCGTTTCAGGATTTCGCTGGTGACGGCGCCCAGACTGTACGCCTCGCTGACGATATAGAGGCTGAAGTGGATCACGATGTAGGCAAAAGCGCCGACGCCCAGCATGCGCCGGATCAGATTGAGACGCGGCCAAGCGAGCATCCGTGACAGCGGGCTCACGGCCAGGGCGAGGAACAGGATGCGCAACGTCCATTGGCCGATTTCGAGCAACGCTTCGTCCAGCGGCCGCGCACCGAGCCGATGGCTGGCGAACCGGTACGTCACCCAAAGCGCCGGCAGGAACAGGGCGACGAACGTCCCGGTTTTGAGCGGCGAGATTCGGCCGCTGTAATCGCGCCAGGGGCGTTTGAGAGGTTGCACGGGCGTTATCTAGCGCCTCCGATGCCCGTCGCACAGCCACTTTCGATCACGTTTGGCGGAGCGCTGCGGACTTGCCCCGGCCTGGGCCACGCCTTTACCTTGGAGACGCCGTTGCGGCGGCGTTGACGTCCGCCGAGCGGGGGAGGGGCATGGGCTATTTTCTTCAGCAGCTCGTCAACGGGCTGACGCTCGGCGCAATCTACGCGCTCATCGCCATCGGCTACACGATGGTCTATGGCATCGTCGGCATGATCAATTTCGCCCACGGCGAAATTTTCATGATCGGCGCGTTCATTTCGCTGATCTTCTTCGTCGTCTTCGGCGCGCTTGGCATCACCTGGGTTCCGCTCGCCTTGCTGCTCGTGCTGTTGGTCGCGATGGCGCTAACTGCGGTCTATGGCTGGGCGGTGGAGCGCGTCGCCTATCGCCGTTTGCGCGGCTCGTTCCGTCTGGCGCCGCTGATCTCGGCGATCGGCATGTCGATCTTCCTGCAAAATTACGTTCTCCTCGTGCAAGGCGCGCACGAGAAGACGCTGCCGCCGCTGATCACCGGCGGTTTCGAACTGATGCAGAGCGGCGGCTTCGTGGTCAACGTCAGCTGGCTGCAATTGATCATCATCGGCGTGACGTTGCTCTTGATGGTCATATTCACGGCGGTCATCCAGATGACGGCGCTCGGCCGCGCGCAGCGCGCCAGCGAACAAGACATGATCATGGCGGCGCTGCTCGGCATCGACGTCGATCGCACCATCTCGCTCACCTTCGTCATTGGCGCGGCGCTCGCCGCGGTTGCCGGATTGATGGTGACGCTGCAATACGGCGTGATCGATTTTTTCATCGGCTTTCTTGCCGGCATCAAGGCATTCACCGCGGCGGTGCTTGGTGGCATCGGCTCGCTGCCCGGCGCGGTGCTCGGCGGGCTGCTGATCGGACTGATCGAGGCGCTCTGGTCCGCCTATTGTCCATCCGAGTACAAGGACGTCGCGGTTTTCGCGGTGCTCATCCTGGTGCTGATGTTCCGGCCAAGCGGCCTACTCGGTCGGCCGGAGGTCGAGAAGGTCTGATGAGCGCGGCGCAGCGGCTCAAGGATGCGGCGCTGACCACGCTGGTCGCCTTCGCGCTCGCATTTCCGTTGCTGGGATTTCAGACCACCGAAACCGGTGACGGATACATCACACGCTTCAACTGGGTTGCGATCGCGACGGTCACCGCCTTCGTCGGCCGGATACTGCTCGGCTTCGTGCCGCAGCGGTTCCATCTGCGTCAATATGCGGTGCGTTACACGGCGTTACCCGAGGGCAGGGCCGTGGCCTTAGCCGCCGCCGCAGTGATCCTGCTCGCCATCGTGCTGCCGATCTCGCCGTTCGGCTCGCGCCGGACGATTGATCTTGCGACGCTCGCGTTGATCTACGTCATTCTCGGTTGGGGTCTGAACATCGTGGTCGGCCTCGCCGGTTTGCTCGATCTCGGTTACGTCGCGTTCTATGCCGTCGGCGCCTATTCCTTCGCATTGGCCGCCGAATGGTACGGCCTGTCGTTTTGGGAAATGCTGCCGGTCGCCGGCATGATCGCCGCCCTCGCGGGAGTCCTGCTCGGACTTCCGGTCTTGCGTTTGCGAGGCGATTATCTCGCTATCGTCACGCTCGGTTTCGGCGAAATCGTCCGCATCGTGCTCAACAATTGGAGTGCGGTAACCAACGGGCCGAACGGCATCGGCGACATCCCGCGTCCGACGGTTTTCGGCATGCCGATTTCGCCCGGCGCGCCGGCGGGCATGACGAGCTTCAACAATTTCTTCGGCGTCGAATACGATCCGCTCCAGCGGCTCATCTGGCTCTATTACGTCTGCCTGGCAGCGGCACTGGCCATTAATTGGTTCAGTTTACGGATCAGGCGGTTGCCGGTCGGCCGCGCGTGGGAAGCGCTGCGCGAGGACGAGATCGCTTGCCGCGCCTTGGGCCTCAACCCCCATACGATCAAGCTCACCGCCTTCGCGACTGGCGCCATGATCGGCGGTTTCGCCGGTGCGATCTTCGCGGCGAAGCAAGGCTTCATCAGCCCCGAAAGCTTCAACTTTCAGGAATCCGCGACCGTGCTTTCGATCGTGGTGTTGGGCGGCATGGGCAGCCAGCTCGGCGTCGCATTGGCGGCGGTGATCCTGGCGACGCTGCCGGAATTCGGCCGCGAGTTGGCGCAGTACCGCATGCTGTTTTTCGGCGCGGCGATGGTCGCGATCATGATTTGGCGGCCACGCGGACTCTTCACCATGCGCGCGCCATCGGTACGGCTCAACCAGAAATGACCCACGACGCGTTGCTGACGGTGGACAACTTGTCGATGCGCTTTGGCGGCGTGGTCGCGGTCAACGATGTCTCGTTCACCGCTTACGGACACGAGATCACCGCCATCATCGGACCCAACGGCGCCGGCAAGACGACGGTGTTCAATTGCCTCACCGGCTTCTACCGGCCGAGCGGCGGCAGCCTGGCCTTGACCCGCGACGGCAAAAGCTTGCGGCTCGAGCGTCTGAAAGGCCATCGCATCGTGCGCGACGCCGGCGTCGTGCGCACGTTCCAGAACGTGCGGTTGTTTGCCGGAATGACCGTGCTCGAAAACCTCGTCGTGGCGCAGCATGCCGTTCTCACGCGCGCGAGCTATTACAATTTCGGCGGCTTGCTCGGGCTCAAGAGCCATCGCGACGCCGAACGCGCGGCGGTCGCGCGCGCACGCGAATGGCTCGATCGGATCGATCTCACCGCGCGCGCCGACGAACCTGCCGGCAATCTGCCGTACGGCGCGCAGCGCCGGCTCGAAATCGCGCGCGCGATGTGCACCGGGCCGCGGCTGTTGTGCCTCGACGAACCGGCCGCAGGCCTCAACCCGCACGAAAGCGCCGATCTCGCGCGCTTCCTGGTTTCGATCCGCGACCGCTTCGGGATCGGCGTGTTGCTCATCGAGCATGACATGAGCGTAGTGATGGGCATTTCGGACCACATCATCGTGCTCAATTACGGGCAGAAGATCGCGGATGGCACGGCCGCCGAAATCCGCCACGACCCGACCGTGATCGCCGCCTATCTCGGCGAGGAGGAAGAGGCGTGAGCACACTCCTCGACATCGCGGGCCTGCACGCCGCCTACGGCAGGATCGAGGCGCTAAAGGGTGTGGACCTGACGGTTGCGGCCGGCGAGATCGTATCGTTGATCGGCGCCAACGGCGCTGGCAAATCCACGTTGCTGATGACGATTTGCGGTCGGCCGCGCGCGGCCCAAGGTCGTATCATCTTCGACGGCCGCGACATCACGCAGCTGCCGACCTTCGCGATCGTCCGCCTCGGCATCGCGCAGGCGCCCGAAGGGCGGCGCATTTTCCCGCGCATGACGGTACTGGAAAATCTCCAGATCGGCGCGACCGCGGCGCCGCCGGAACGCTTCGAGCGCGATCTCGCACGCGCCTTCGAGCTCTTTCCGATCCTCGGCGAGCGCCGTCACCAGCGCGGCGGCACGCTCTCGGGCGGCGAACAGCAGATGTTGGCGATCGCGCGCGCGCTGATGAGCCGGCCGCGGCTGTTGTTGCTGGATGAGCCTTCGCTTGGCCTCGCGCCGCTCATCGCCAAACAGATCTTCGGCGTGATCCGCGCGATCAACGCGGACGAGAAAATTACCGTCTTGCTGGTCGAGCAAAACGCGCATCACGCGCTCCGGCTGGCACATCGCGCTTATGTCCTTCAGGCCGGCAAAATCGTGCTGTCCGGTAGCGGTGCCGAGCTGCTGGCCAACGCAGAAGTGCGCGCGGCCTATCTTGAAGGTGGCGCGCGCGGTGCCGCTTAACCACCGTCTCGTCTTTTGCTAAGCTGCCGGAACACTTAGGGGAGGTTTGCATGCGTTGGACAGTGCGGATTTTGCTGGCGGCCGCCATGGCCGCGGCTTCGGCAAGCGCTTACGCCCAGGACATCAAGATCGCTGCCGTCGGACCGATGACTGGCGCCGAGGCCGCCGTCGGCGAGCAATTCCGGCGCGGCGCCGAGATGGCCGTCAAGGACATCAATGCGCATGGCGGCGTGCTCGGGCGTAAGCTGGTGTTGACCATCGGCGACGACGCTTGCGATCCGAAACAGGCGGTGAGCGTCGCCAATCAACTCGCCAACGCCGGTGTCGTTTTCGTCGCCGGCCATTATTGCTCGAGCACGTCGATCCCGGCGTCGGCGGTCTATGCCGACAGCAATATCCTCCAGATCAGCCCGGCTTCGACCAATCCGGTGTACACCGACGATGCCTTCAAGAAGGGCTGGATCAACGTCTTCCGCGTGTGTGGCCGCGACGACAGCCAGGGCCGCATCGCCGGCAACTACATCGCCTCGCGCTTCAAGGGGCAAGCCGTGGCGGTGATCGACGACAAGTCGACCTACGGCAAGGGCCTCGCCGACGAAACCATCAAGGCGATGGCGGCGCGCGGCGTGAAGCCTGCGGTCCACGA
Source organism: Allostellaceae bacterium (assembly GCA_035275845.1). GTDB lineage: Bacteria > Pseudomonadota > Alphaproteobacteria > ATCC43930 > CGMCC-115725 > REEB95. Next base: position 11,012 of record DATEMD010000080.1, read on the forward strand.
TTCCATCAACGCAGGCGACAGCGACTTCTCAGCGATCATCTCCAAGATGAAAGCGGCCAACGTCAAGGCGATCTATTTCGGCGGCTATTATCGCGAAGCCGGCCTCATCGTGCGCCAGTCGAAGGAACAGGGGCTTAACGCCGTGCTGATGGGCGGCGACGCGCTGGTGACAACCGACTTGTGGAAGATCACCGGCGTTGCCGGCACCGGCACGCTGATGACCTTCCCGCCGGATCCGCGCAACCTCGCCGTGGCGCAGCCCATCGTGAAGGAATTCAAGGCCGGCGGCTACGATCCCGAGGGCTACACGCTCTACACCTACGCCGCCGTTCAGGTGTTCGCCGAAGCCGCGGCGAAGGCGCACTCGATCAAGGTCGCCGACCTGTCGAAGACGATGAAGGCCAACAAGTTCAACACCGTCATCGGCACGATCGGCTTCGACAAGAAGGGCGACGTCGTCGGACCGGACTACGTGGTCTATGGCTGGAACAACGACGGAAACTACGCCGAGTTGAAACGCTAGCCGCGCGGACCGCGGCGGGAAGGGCGACGCGGCGTTAGTCGCCCTTCTTCTTGCCGGCGCCTTTGCCGAGACCGATCTCTTTGGCGAACGCCGAGCGTTGCTTGGCGTAGTTCGGCGCAACCATCGGGTAGTCGGCCGCCAGACCCCATTTCTGGCGATATTGCTCGGGCGTCATGCCGTACTCGGTGCGCAGGTGGCGCTTGAGCATCTTCAATTTACGACCGTCTTCGAGACAGATGATGAACTCCGGCGTCACCGACTTCTTGATCGGTACGGCCGGCTTGAGGTCCGCCGCTTTCGGCATGTTGACGCGTCCGTCGATCGACTTCAGCGAGCCGTAGATCGAATTGATCACGTCGGTGATCTGGGCCGTGGGTACGCTGTTCTTGCGCAAATAAGCGGCGACCATTTGCGCCGTCATACGCAGGAAATCGTCGCTGCTCGGCTTGGGCGCGTCGTCGGCCATGGGTGCTGCCTCGATGGGGAAGGAACCGGCTGATATAGGGCGAAGGCCAAGTTTCTGTCAAATCGCCCCAGTATTCGCGCCACGAATTACTGCATTGTTTCGGCCCGCGGCCGCCCGAATGCGGGCCAGCGCCTCGGCTATGATTTAGCGACGCGACGGATGGTATGCGGCTGACTTTACGAACCGATATCTGGTAGATTCGCCGCAGGTTATTAGGACTGTTTTCCTGGGGCCATGACCGAGACTATCGCCATCGCCGCCGATCACGGCGGATATGACCTGAAATGCCTTCTCCTGCCCGAATTGCAGGCGCTCGGCCTTGGCGTCCTCGATCTCGGCACCGACGGCCGTGAATCCGTCGATTATCCGGATTTCGCGGACGCCGTCGCCCGTGCAGTCGATGACGGACGCGCGCGCTGGGGATTGCTCGTCTGCGGCACCGGTATTGGCATGTCGATGGCCGCCAACCGCCATCGCGGCGTGCGCGCCGCGCTGGTGCATGACGGCCTAACCGCGCGTCTGGCGCGCCAACACAACGATGCCAACGTGCTGGTGCTTGGCGGCCGCATCCTTGGACCCGAGCTGGCCAAGGATTGCATCAAAATCTTTTTTGCAACGCCGTTCGAAGGTGGCCGTCACGCGCGGCGCGTCGCCAAATTTTCACCGGCAAAGGCGCCGGTATGACGGCTTCGAAGCCCGCGCCGGCGGCCGACCAGCTTTTCGCCGCGACGCTACCCGAGACTGATCCCGATGTCGCTGCCGCCATCGGCCGCGAACTCAAACGCCAGCAGAATCAGATCGAACTCATCGCGTCCGAGAACATCGTATCGCGCGCCGTGCTCGAGGCGCAGGGCTCGGTGCTGACCAACAAATACGCGGAAGGCTATCCCGGCCGGCGTTATTACGGCGGCTGCGAATTCGTCGATCAGGTCGAACAATTGGCGATCGACCGCGCGAAAAAGCTTTTCGAGTGCAGCTTCGCCAACGTGCAGGCGCATTCGGGTTCACAAGCGAACCAAGCCGTGTTCCTGGCGTTGCTGAAACCCGGCGACGCGTTCATGGGCATGTCGCTCGCGGCGGGCGGTCATTTGACGCACGGCTCGCCGGTCAATTTGTCCGGCAAGTGGTTCCGGCCGATCCATTATGGCGTCCGGCGCGACGACGCGCGCATCGACATGGACGAGGTCGAGCGGCTGACGCAGGAGCATCGGCCCAAGCTCATCATCGCCGGCGGATCGGCCTATCCCCGCATCATCGACTTCGCGCGCTTCCGCAAGATCGCGGATGCGATCGGTGCGATTTTCATGGTCGACATGGCGCATTTCGCGGGCTTGGTCGCCGGCGGCGCCCATCCGTCACCGCTGCCGCACGCCCATGTCGTCACGACGACGACTCACAAGACGCTGCGCGGTCCGCGTGGCGGCATGATCCTGGCGAACGACGAGGAGATCGGCCGCAAGATCAATTCGGCGATCTTCCCAGGCTTGCAGGGCGGCCCGTTGATGCATGTCATCGCGGCCAAGGCAGCCATGCTGGGCGAGTGTCTGCGGCCCGCGTTCAAAACCTATGCCCGCGCGGTGGTCGATAACGCGCGCATCCTCGCTGCGACACTGTCGGAACGCCAGCTTGCGATCGTCTCAGGCGGCACCGATACACATCTGATGCTGGTCGATCTGCGGCCGAAGAAATTGACCGGCCGCGCCGCCGAAATCGCGCTCGAACGCGCCGGCATCACCTGCAACAAGAACGGCATTCCGTTCGATCCCGAAAAACCAGCGATCACGTCCGGCGTCCGCCTCGGCAGCCCCGCTGGCACGACACGCGGTTTCGGTCAGGCGGAATTCCGCCTTATCGGCGAACTCATCGTCGAAGTGCTCGATGGTCTGGTTGCCAACGGCGACGCCGGCAACGGCGCGGTCGAGGCTTCGGTCAAAAAACGGGTCGAGGCGCTGTGCACGCGCTTCCCGGTCTACTCCTAGGAGAGGAAAACGATGCGTTGTCCGTTCTGCGGATGCGAAGACACCCAGGTCAAAGACTCGCGGCCGACCGACGATCGAGCCTCGATCCGACGGCGGCGGCTCTGCCCGAATTGCGCCGCGCGTTTCACGACGTTCGAGCGCGTGCAGTTGCGCGAACTGACCGTCATCAAGAAGAATAACCAGCGCGAGCCGTTCGAGCGCGACAAGCTGGCGCGCTCCATCCAGATCGCGCTCCGCAAACGGCCGGTCGAAGGCGAACGCGTCGAACGTGCGATCAATTCGATCGTCCGTCAGCTCGAAAGCTCCGGCGAGACCGAAATCAAAAGCGATCTGATCGGCGAATTGGTGATGGAAATGCTGGCGACGCTCGATCCGGTCGCTTATGTCCGCTTCGCCTCAGTCTACCGCAACTTCCGCGAGGCGAAGGATTTCGGCGAGTTCATCGATCGCTTGGATCGCTTGGCCACCGAACGCGACTGAAAGCGATGTGATGAGCGACGTTCGCTTCATGCGCGCGGCGCTGGCGCTGGCGCGGCGCGGCCTTGGCCGCACCTGGCCCAATCCCAGCGTCGGCTGTTTGATCGTCAAAGATGGAGTGGTCGTCGGCCGAGGCTGGACCCAGCCGGGTGGACGGCCGCACGCCGAAGCCGACGCGTTGGCGCGCGCCGGACGCAACGCCAAAGGCGCCGACGCCTACGTCACGCTCGAGCCGTGCTGCCATCACGGGAAAACACCGCCGTGTACCGACGCGCTGATCGCTGCCGGCATTCGCCACGCGATCGTTGCCATCGAAGATCCCGATCCGCGCGTCTCCGGCAAAGGCGTCGCGGCGTTGCGTGCGGCAGGAATCGTCGTCGATATCGGCCTGTGCGCGGACGAAGCGCGCGACATCAACGCTGGATTTTTGTCGAACGTCGCGCGCGGCCGACCTTTGATCACCTTGAAGCTGGCGACGTCGCTGGATGGTCGCCTTGCGGTGGCGTCGGGTGAAAGCCGATGGATCACCGGCGAACCGGCGCGCGCGCGCGGCCATCTGTTGCGCGCAACGAACGACGCCGTGATGGTCGGCAGCGGCACGGTCCTTGCCGACGATCCTGAGCTAACCTGCCGTCTACCCGGTCTGGGTGACCACAGCCCCGTGCGTGTTGTCATCGACGGCAGCATGCGCGTGCCACTGACCGCGCGCCTCGTCGCCGACGCCCGACAAACGCCGACATGGTTCATCGTGCGTCACGGCATCGGCGGCGAACGGCGAACGGCCCTCGCGAGTTGCGGTGTCGAAGTGATCGACGTGCCGGCGGGCGCGACGGGTGAAACCGATCTCGCCGCGGCCCTGGCCGCACTCGGTAGCCGGGGCATCACCCGCGTCCTGGTGGAAGGCGGCGCCCGGCTTGCGGCGGCTCTCGTGCGCGGCGGCTTGGTCGACCGGATCGCCTGGTTCCACGCACCGTCGTTGATCGGCGGCGACGGGCGGCCGGCGCTCGATGCGCTCGGTGTAACTGCGCCAGGCGAAGCGCCGCACTTCGTCCGCGTCGGCGTTGAGGCGATCGGCGACGATATGCTGGAAACGCTCCAACGTGCGGTTTAAGGTGGCGCCCTAAGGTATTGCCATGTTTACCGGAATCATTGCCGACTGCGGCACCATCCGCGCCGTGAGGCCGGGCGCCGACAGCGTCTTCGAAATTTCGACGGCGCTCGACCTGGGCGACCTGGCACTGGGCGCTTCGGTTGCCTGCGCCGGCGTCTGTCTTTCTGTCGTTGAGAAGGGCGGCGATTGGTTCGCGGTGCAGGTGTCGTCCGAAACCCGCATGCGGTCGACCGCCGGCGCGTGGCGGACTGGTACGCGGCTTAATCTCGAACGTTCGCTGCGCCTTGGCGATGAGATGGGCGGCCATATCGTCCTTGGCCACGTCGACGCGATGGCCGAGTTGGTCGCGCGGCGGCCGGACGGTGAATCGCTCCGTTTGACCTTCGAAGTCCCGCGCGGCTGCGAACTGTCGATCGCACCCAAAGGGTCGATCACACTCGACGGTGTCTCGCTGACCGTGAACGAAGTCGAAGGCCGCCGTTTCGGCGTCAACATCATTCCGATCACGCGTGCGCAAACGACGCTCGACACGTTGCGGCCCGGTGACGCCGTCAATCTCGAGCTCGATGTGATCGCGCGCTATGTCGCGCGCCTGTTGGCGCGGGAGCCGGCATGAGCTTCGTCGACGTCGCTTCGCCGATCGAGGAGATCATCGATGCCGCGCGCAACGGCAAGATGTTCGTTCTGGTCGACGACGAAGATCGCGAGAATGAGGGCGATCTCATCATCCCGGCACAGATGGCGACACCGGACGCGATCAACTTTATGGCCAAGCACGGTCGCGGCCTCGTCTGTCTGGCGCTGAGCCGCGAGCGGGTCGAGCAGCTCAAGCTCCCGCTGATGGCGCAGCACAACGAATCGCGATTGCAGACCGCGTTCACCGTCTCGATCGAGGCGCGCGATGGCATCACCACCGGCATCTCGGCATCGGATCGCGCGCGCACCATTGCGGTCGCGATCGACGCCACCAACGGCCCACAAGACATCGTCACGCCCGGTCATATCTTTCCACTGATGGCGCGCGACGGTGGTGTGTTGGTGCGCACCGGTCACACCGAGGCAGCGGTCGACATCGCGCGACTTGCCGGCCTCATTCCCGCTGGCGTGATCTGTGAAATCATGAATGACGACGGCTCGATGGCGCGCCGCGCCGATCTGATCGCCTTCGCGCAGCACCACGGCCTCAAGGTTGCGACCATCGCCGATCTCATCGCCTATCGCCGGCGTCACGACCGCATCGTCGAGCGCCGCGTCTCGGCCGATTTCACGAGCGCGCATGGCGGCGATTGGGCCATGCACGTTTACGTCAACAAGATCGCCTATGCCGAGCATATTGCATTGGTGAAAGGCGATCTGCGCACGCCCGAACCGGTGCTCGTCCGCATGCACGCGGTCAACGTGCTTGATGACGCGCTCGGTAATTTACGCAGTGGCCGTGCCGGCATGCTCCAAGGCGCCATGGAGATGATCGGCAAGGCGGGCAGGGGCGTGGTCGTGCTGCTGCGCGAGCCAATGCCGACGGCGCTGTCGGAACGGGTCCGCGGGTTCCTTGCGACCGGCAAGACCGTGCCACAACTGCGCGACTACGGGATCGGCGCGCAGATCCTGTTCGACCTGGGTGTACGCGACATGATCTTGCTGTCGAACACGGCGCAGACCATCGTCGGTCTCGAAGGCTACGGGCTGTCCGTCGTCGAACGCCGCGCCATCGTGCTGGAGTCCTAGAGATGGCGAAGCGACTATCGGTGCTCATCGTCGAGGCGCGCTATTACGCGCACGTATCGGACGCGTTGCTCAAAGGCGCCGACGCGGCGCTCGACGGTGCCGGCGTGCGCTACGACCGCGTGACGGTTCCTGGCGCGTTCGAGATTCCGGCGGCCATCGCGCTCGCGGCGCGGACACGGAAATACGACGGCTATGTCGCGCTCGGCTGCATCATCCGCGGCGAGACCTCACACTACGATCTGGTCTGCGCGGAATGCGCGCGCGGCATCCAGGACTTGGCGTTGGCCGGTCATGCCATCGGTTTCGGCGTGCTCACCGTCGAGAATGTCGATCAGGCCTTTGCCCGCGCGCGCATCGACGAAAAAAACAAAGGCGGCGAGGCGGTGCGCGCCTGTCTCGCCATGATCGCACTGCGGCAATCGCTTAAGGTCCGGCGATGAACGCCGCCGCCAAATCGCCGCGCCCTACGGTCCGCAAGCGCACGGCTGCGCGTCTCGCCGCGGTCCAGGCGCTCTATCAGATGGAGCTCGCCGGGCCGCCGGCGGATACGGTCGTCGCGGAGTTTCTGGCGCACCGCCTCAACCCCGATGCGCCGCGCGAAGGACCCGATTTCGGCGAGGCAGATAAGAATTTGTTCGTCGAGTTGGCACGCGGCGCCGCGGCCCACGGCGAAGCGGTCGACAAGACGATTGCCGGCGCGTTGTCGCCAGATTGGCCGCTGGCGCGGCTCGAAGCGGTGCTGCGCGCCATCCTGCGCGTCGGCACTTACGAGCTGGCGCATCGCCGCGACGTGCCGCCGGAAATCGCCATCAACGAATATGTCGACATCGCGCACGCGTTCTACGCCGGCAAAGAGCCGGGCATGGTCAACGGCGTGCTCGACAAGATTGCGCGCGATCTCCGGCCCGAGGAAATGGGGCGTAGCCGTGGCGGCGAAGCCGCTTGGTGAATTCGCGCGCATTGCGCGCTTCTTCGCGCCGCTCGCGCTGCCTGGCGGGCTGAAGCTGCGCGACGACGTCGCGCTGATCGCCGGCCGCCGCGGCGAGCAATACGTGCTGAAGACCGACGCCATCGTCGAGGGGATCCATTTCTTCGCCGATGATCCGGCCGCCGATATCGCCCGCAAGCTGCTGCGTGTGAACCTGTCGGATCTGGCCGCCAAAGGCGCGATCCCGGTCGGCTATCTGTTGACGATGGCCTTACCCAAATCGCGCAACGATCGCTGGCTCGCGGCATTCAGCCGTGGGCTTGCCGCCGACCGACGAAAATATCGCATCGGGTTATTCGGCGGCGATTCCGTCGCGACGCGCGGACCGACGGTGCTATCGCTGGCCGCGATCGGCCGTGTCGCACAGGGGCGCGCGATCTTGCGCGACGGCGCGCGCCCCGGCGACGTGGTTTACGTCTCCGGCACGCTTGGCGATGCGGCATTCGGTCTGGCGGCGATCAAGGGACAGCTTCCGAGGATCAGCCGGGCGGCACGGCATCATCTTGAACGGCGCTATCGGTTGCCCGAGCCGCGGCTCGGCTTGGGTCAGCGTCTGTCGGGCATTGCGCGTGCCGCGGCGGATATTTCCGATGGCTTGGTCGCCGATCTCGGCCATGTCTGCACATCATCGGGCGTTGGTGCCGTCATCGAGACAACGCGGCTGCCGCTGTCGGCGGCGGCACGCTCGGTCGTCGCGCGTTCGCCGCGGCAAATCCGCGCCGCGCTGACCCACGGCGATGACTATGAAATCGTCTTTACCGCGCCGTCGAGCGCAGCCCGACACGTTGCCGCCGCAGCCCGCGTAGCGGGCGTGCGCGTCACCGCCATCGGCCACATCGTCGCCGGGCGCGGCGTGCGCGTGCTCGACGCCAAAGGCCGTCCGCTCCAATTGTCGCACGCCGGCTATCGGCACGTTTGAGGCGCGGCGCCGCGTCGAATCGCTTGCGATATGGCACGAATCCGTCATGCCGCGGCGATTGCCTCGGCCGCGGTGTTCTGGCATGTTCCGCGCGCCTTAAAAGCCCGACAGGTCCGAGTAGAGGAATTCCGACATGAGCATTACGTCCTGGTATTGGCTGGTCATCGCATCCGGCCTGATCGCGGTGCTGTACGGCATCGTTACCGCCCGCCTGGTGCTGGCGTCCGATCCGGGCACCAATCGGATGAAGGAGATCTCTGCCGCGGTGCAGGAAGGCGCACAGGCCTATCTGAGCCGCCAGTACCGCACCATCGCCATGGTCGGGGTGGTCATCTTCGTCGTGCTCTTCTTTGCGCTTGGCTGGCATTCGGCCGTGGGCTTCCTGATCGGTTCGGTGCTCTCGGGCGCTGCCGGTTTCATCGGCATGAACATCTCGGTGCGTTCCAACCTGCGCACTGCCCAGGCGGCGCGTGGCGGTCTCGCGGCGGGATTGAAGCTCGCGTTTCGCGCCGGCGCGGTCACCGGCATGCTCGTCGTCGGTCTCGGCCAGCTCGCGGTCGCGATCTATTACATCTTCTTGCGCTCGACGCTGCCGATCGACGACCCGCGGCCCATTCTCGAAGCGATGGTCGCTCTGTCGTTCGGTGCATCACTGATCTCGATCTTCGCGCGTCTTGGCGGTGGCATTTTCACCAAGGGCGCCGATGTCGGCGCCGACCTCGTCGGTAAGGTCGAAGCCGGCATTCCCGAGGATGATCCGCGCAATCCCGCGGTGATTGCCGACAATGTTGGCGACAATGTTGGCGACTGTGCCGGCATGGCGGCCGACCTGTTCGAGACTTATGTCGTGACGCAGGTTGCGACCATGCTGCTGGCCGCTATTTTCTTTCAGGGCGCCTTGCGCGACACCATGATGCTGCTCCCGCTGGCGATCGGCGCGGTCTGCATCGTCGCTTCGGTCATCGGCACCTATTTCGTGCGCTTGGGCAACGGCGGTCAGATCATGACCGCGCTGTACAAGGGCGTCATCGCTGCCGGCGTGCTGTCGGCGGTCGCGATCGCCGGCGTCATCCAGCTGACGGTCGGCTACGGTCAACCGATCACGCTGCTCGGCGGCACCATCACCGGCGGCGGCCTGCTGGTCTGCGCCTTCGTCGGCCTAGCGGTGACCGGGTTACTGGTGTGGATCACCGAATACTACACCTCGACCGCTTATCGTCCGGTGCGCAGCATCTCGCAGAGCTCGACCACCGGCCATGCGACCAACGTCATTCAAGGCCTCGCGGTTTCGATGGAGGCGACGGCGCTGCCGGTCATCGTGATCTGCGCCGGTATCATTGTCGCTTACCTCTATTGCGGCGTGTTCGGCATTGCCATCGCCGCGACGACGATGCTGGCCCTCGCGGGCATGATCGTCGCGCTCGACGCTTATGGACCGGTCACCGACAACGCCGGCGGCATTGCCGAGATGGCCGACCTGCCGAAGGACGTGCGCAAGATCACCGACGCGCTCGACGCCGTCGGCAACACGACCAAGGCGGTGACCAAGGGCTACGCGATCGGCTCGGCCGGTCTCGCGTCGCTCGTGCTCTTCGCCGCCTACAGCAACGACCTGACGCATTACTTCCCGAACGTCGACGTGAACTTCACGCTGCAGAGCCCTTACGTGGTCATTGGGCTCTTCATCGGAGGTCTTCTGCCGTACCTGTTCGGTGCGATGGGCATGACCGCGGTCGGCCGCGCCGCCGGTGCGGTGGTGGTCGAGGTGCGTCGACAGTTCAAAGAGATCAAAGGCATCATGGACGGCAAGGCCAAGCCCGATTACGGCAAGGCCGTCGATCTGCTGACGCGTGCGGCGATCAAGGAAATGATCGTACCGTCGTTGCTGCCGGTGCTCGCGCCAATCGTGCTGTTCTTCGTGGTTTCGGCGATCGGCGGGAAGGGGGCCGGCTTCAGCGCGCTCGGTGCCATGCTGCTCGGCACGATCGTCACGGGAATCTTCGTCGCGATCTCGATGACGTCGGGCGGCGGTGCCTGGGATAACGCCAAGAAATACATCGAGGAAGGCCACCACGGCGGCAAAGGCTCCGACGCCCACAAAGCGGCAGTCACCGGCGACACGATCGGCGATCCTTACAAGGACACGGCGGGCCCGGCGGTCAACCCGATGATCAAGATCACCAACATCGTGGCGATCTTGCTGCTGGCGGTGTTGGCTGCGACGCACTGAGGGCGCGCGACCAGTTAGCCGTCAGTCGTTTTGTTGCGGCCGGTTCTTGCTGACGAAGCGGCCGAAGTTGCCGAGGAATTCTTCGATCCACGAGAACTCGCGGCCGCGTGACGGCGTCGCGCTGGGATTCGGCGTGATCGTTTGAGCGTCTTGCATGCCCAGCTTCTGGACCGACTGAACGACGTTGCTCTTGTCGAACGTGATCTTCACCACGTTCTGATCGAGCGTCTGGGTCTTCAGGAAGGCGATATCTTCGGTCTTGGCGTTGACGTAGTACCAGACGTTCGGATCGAATTCGGCCACGCTCGACGGCGAGCCCAGTAGCTGCGTCACCGTCGTCTTGTCGGTTTTACCGACCTGGATCTGCGACAACTTGTCCGCTTCAGGGGTGTTGCCGCGTTGATCGACGGTCGGCTGACAGGCAAACAGCACCGTCGCGCACGCGACAAACGCCGCGGCGCGCAACAATTGAGCGTTAACAAGCTTGAAAACCATGTCGATCTCGACGAAATCTTGTAGCTGGAAACGCCCGATTGTTCAATGGCGGGCGCCTGGAACCATGTCGCTCGCTTCGCTCTTCAACCGCAAGTCCCGCACCGCCGTCCAAGCACTTTACGGCGCGATCGTCGTGGCCGCGCGTAATCCCGCGTTCTATGCCGGATGGGGCGTGCCGGACACGCTCGACGGCCGCTTCGAATTGATTGCGCTCCACGCCTTCCTGGCGATTCGTCGACTCAAGCAGTCGGGCGACAATACGGCCTTCGCGCAGGCGCTGTTCGACACGATGTTCGCCGATATCGATCGTAATCTGCGCGAAATGGGAGTCGGCGATCTGAGCGTCGGCCGTCAGGTCAAGACCATGGCCAAAGCGTTCTATGGCCGGGTCGTCGCCTATGAGCGGGGCCTTGCCGGCAGCGATAGCCTCGACGATGCGCTGCGCCGCAATCTCTACGGCACAGTCGTGCCCGAAGCCGCGCAGATCGCCGCCGCCGCCGAGTATGTCCGCAGGCAGGCGCAAGCGCTCGATGCCGCGCCCGTCGGTTTGCTGCTCGCCGGCGAATTTCCGTTGGCATAGGAGGGCTGAGATGGACGCTCCGCTCGTAACCGAATTCGCCCGGCCGATCGAACTTTCGCGGCTCAATCAGGGCGAGCAGCGCTTCGCTATCAACGCCAACACCGCCGAGCGCACCGCGCTTGCAGCGCGCTTCGGCCTCGTCGGCCTCGACAAGCTTGAGGCGGCGGTTCGCCTTGGCCGGATCGCCGGCGGCTTGGTCCGGCTCGAGGCCGAACTGACCGCTGACGTCACTCAGACCTGCGTCGTCACGCTCGAGCCGGTGAAGAACCACATCGCCGAAAACTTTACCGTGCTTTACGGCGAGGGCGGCGAGGCGCGGGAGGTCACGCTCGACGGGGAAGCCGAAACTATCGAACCGATCGTCGGCGGTATCATCGATATCGGCGAGGCGGTCGCGCAGCAACTGTCGCTGGCGCTCGATCCGTTTCCGCATGCTCCTGGCGCGGCGACGGTGCAACTCACCGCAAGTGCCGAGGCGAGCGCCGATTCGCCGTTTAAAGTTTTGGCACGGTTAAGAAATAAGAACGATTCCAAAGACTAGCCAGGAGGGTTGCAGGAGCGCGGGTTTTTGGCTACTGAAACGCGCGGGCCCCTTTGCGGGGCACCTTTTTTCCGAGTGATCCCATGGCCGTTCCGAAGAAAAAGACCTCGAAGTCGCGTCGCAACATGCGCCGTGCCCATCATGCGCTCAAGCCGTCGAGCTACGTCGAGTGCCCGAATTGCGGCGAATTAAAGCGTCCGCACCATGTCTGCCTAGCGTGCGGACATTACGACGAGCGCGAAGTGATTTCGGTGAAGACGGAAACGGCGTGACGAACGCCGTCGCCGGAGATGGATTTTGACCGGACGTATCGTCATTGCGCTCGATGCGATGGGTGGCGAGCGCGCCCCCGAGATGGTGGTCAAAGGCGCGGCGCTTGCCCAGCAACGGTTTCCGCAGGCCGAATTCCTGTTCTATGGCGTTGACGAGCGTATCCGTGCACATCTCGCCAAGCTGCCCAAACTGGCCGCGCACGCCATCGTCCATCACACCGACGAATTCATCACTGACGACGTAAAGCCTTCGGTCGCATTGCGTGGTGGCCGGCGTTCGTCGATGCGGCTCGCCATAGACGCGGTGGCTGCCGGCGAAGCGGATTGTGTCGTCTCGGCCGGCAATACCGGCGCGTTGATGGCGATGGCCAAGTTCTCGCTCAAGATGATCCCCGGCATCGACCGGCCGGCGATCGCTTCGTTCTTCCCCACCCAGCGCGGCGAAAGCGTGATGCTCGATCTGGGCGCCAACGTGTCGTGCGATTCCGAAAACCTAGTCCAGTTTGCGCTGCTGGGCGACGTCTTCAGCCGTACCGTGCTTGGCACCGCCGCGCCGAGCATCGGCCTGCTGAACGTCGGCGCCGAAGACCAAAAGGGCAACGACGCCGTACGCGGCGCCGCAGTGCGGCTGCGCGGCGCCGGGACGCCGATCCATTTCCACGGCTTCATCGAGGGCGACGATATCGCCAAAGGCACGGTCGACGTCGTCGTCACGGACGGCTTCACTGGCAACGTCGCGCTCAAGACGGCGGAAGGCACGGCACGCCTGTTCGCCGAATTCCTGCACGCGGCGTTCACCAATTCGTTGGCAGCGCGTTTCGGCTACCTTTTTGCGTGGCGTTCATTGGCCAAGCTACGCAAGCGCATGGACCCGCGACGCTACAACGGCGCCGTGTTCCTCGGCATCCAGGGCATCTGCGTCAAGAGTCACGGATCGACCGACGAGTTAGGCTTCGCCAGCGCGATTGGCGTCGCTGCCGACATGGCGGTGAACGGGTTCCTCGACAAAGTGCACGACGAGATGCTCCAGCTTGCCGCCGTCGCGGCGCCCGATCAGACCACCGTGGCGCTCTGATGAACTTCCGTTCACAGGTCCTTGCTTGCGGCGGTTACCTGCCGGAGCGCGTCGTCACGAACGACGAGCTCGCCAAGACGCTCGACACGACCGACGCCTGGATCCGGCAACGCACCGGCATCTGCCAACGGCACATCGCCGCCGACGGCGAGCTGACGTCCGACTTGGCGACCAAGGCGGCCGAGCGCGCCTTGTCGGCGGCCAATCTCAAGGGCAGCGACATCGATCTGCTGATCGTGGCGACGGCCACGCCCGACAACACCTTTCCGGCGACCGCGACCAAGGTGCAGGCGCGGATCGGCATGAAAGGCGGCTGCGCTTTCGACGTGCAGGCGGTGTGCAGCGGGTTCATTTACGCACTGGCGACCGCCAACAATTTTCTCCGTGCCGGCCAGGCGAAGCGCGCGCTGGTGATCGGCGCCGAGACTTTCTCGCGCATCCTCGACTGGAGCGACCGCGGCACCTGCGTGCTGTTCGGCGACGGCGCGGGCGCGTTGCTGCTCGAAGCCAAGGCTGCCAACGGCCACGCCGGCACGGGTCTGCATTCCAATTTGGAGCGCGGCGTGTTGTCGACCCATCTGCACTCTGACGGCTGCAATTACGGCATCCTCTATGTCGACGGTGGCCCGTCGCTCAACGGCCGCACCGGATACCTGCGCATGGAAGGCAAGGAAGTTTTCCGGCTCGCGGTGGAGCGCCTGGCCGCGGTGGTTGACGAGGCCCTGACCGCAAACGGGTTGGCGGCGACCGATATCGATTGGCTGGTGCCGCATCAGGCCAATAAACGCATCATCGACGGTATGGGCCGCCGGCTCGGCCTACCGGCCGGGAAGGTGGTGGTGACGATCGACCGCCACGCCAATACCTCGGCGGCCTCGGTGCCGCTGGCGCTGGCCGAGGCTGTTGGCGACGGCCGAATCCAGCCAGGCCAACTCGTGCTGATCGAGGCGATGGGCGGCGGCATCACTTGGGGCGCTGGATTGCTGCGCTGGTAGGCGCCGGTCAGCGCCTTACGACGTTATCCCCAGGCTTCAAGATCAGCGCCCAAATTGCTGTATTTGCAAATCTTCCGGCCTGGCGTTAGGGTTTTCCATAATCCGGGCGAAACACCCAAGGGAGACCGGCATGGCGGGGCAAACGGTCACGCGTGCGCAATTGAGCGAGGCTGTCTACCAGGAAGTCGGGCTTTCCCGTAACGAATCGGCCCAGCTGGTCGAGACGGTCCTGAACGAGATCGCCGAGGCCCTGTCGCGCGGCGAGATGGTCAAAGTTTCGAGCTTTGGGAGCTTCGCGGTCCGCAAGAAAGGCCGCCGGATCGGCCGCAATCCTAAGACCGGCAAGGAAGTACCGATCAATCCGCGGCGCGTGCTGGTGTTCCGCGCGTCGCACGTCCTCAAGGATCAAATCAACAACACGCTGTCGAAGGCGGATAGCGGGACCACCGCCGCATGAACATGCGATTGCCCGAAATGGCGCCGGCGCCGCCGGCGACGGGAAGGGGCAAGTCGGCGGACGCGTTCCGCACCATCAGCGAGGTTGCGACCGAGCTTGAGGTGCCACAGCACGTTCTGCGCTTCTGGGAATCGAAGTTTCCTCAGGTCCGGCCGCTCAAGCGGGCCGGCGGGCGACGTTATTACCGGCCCGACGACGTGGCACTGTTGCGCCGCATCCGCCAGTGCCTCTACGAACAAGGCTATACGATCAAGGGCGTGCAGAAGCTGCTGCGCGAAGGCGCCCTCAAGACCGACGACATTCCGCGCCTGACGCTGCCGACCACGGTCGCGGCGCGCGAGGGGGACAAGGTCGACGACATGCGCCGCGAGTTGTTCGACCTGCGGCGCGAACTCATCGCCCTACGCGAGGAATTGAAGAGGCTCAGGGGCTGAGGCTATTATTTGCCCTGAGAGTCCGGCCGGAGCGTAGCGCAGCCTGGTAGCGCATCAGCATGGGGTGCTGAGGGTCGTGAGTTCAAATCTCACCGCTCCGACCAACTCTTCGATTCGCTGCGCAGCAAAAACTCGGCAAAATCCAAGTTTCTAGAAGGCAGCGTTCATGTCTTGGGCGGTGCCTTGACGCGGCGTCCTTCGGCCGCGGCGCGGCCTTTTTCCGTCAGCCGGCAAATCTGCATCGCCGGATTCAGCGGATTGGCGAACCATGGTTCGGCCCAGCCAGCGTCAAGGCACGCCTGGATGGTCCGGTGGTCGATTTCGCGCCCTTTGGCGTCGAACAGCGGCAGTTTGCCACCCGGCTCGGTCAAACCACGTTGCAGCCAAGCGCGCTGGTTCGCAGTCGGACTGGGCGGCCGCGGCGGTTTGGCTGGCGGTGCTGCATTGGGGTCCTCGGACACGTTCCACCCCCTGGATGTCGTCGTACGGACACGCCATGGTACCCGTCCCCGGATAAGGCGCATAGACGCCCGATGCCAAGGGGGCGCGTGGTTACAGGCGGGAGGAACGCATGTCGGGGGCAACCGTGATGATGGTCTATGCGACAGCGCGCGAGCGCGTTCAGGCCGAAGAAATCGGTATCGCGTTGGTCAAGGAGCGGCTCGCGGCCTGCGCCAACGTGCTCGATCACGTGCGCTCGTTCTATTGGTGGCAGGGCGAGATACAACAGGATAACGAAGCGCTGTTGATCCTGAAGACGACGGCGGAGCGTGTCGAGCCTCTGATCGCGCGGCTCAAGGCGCTGCACAGCTACGACGTTCCATGCATCGAGGCGGTTCCGGTCGCCACCGGCTATGCGCCTTATCTCGACTGGGTCCGCAGCGAAACTGCGACCGCCCGAACCTGAGGCCGCTAGGCAAGGGCGATCAGCACCGCCTTGACCAAATGCATGCTGTCGCCGACGAGCTGGCGGACATCGTAGAACAGGATCGTCGTTTCGTAGGTCACGAAAAACGCCACGCCGTAGAACAAGGCGCGGTGCCGCGTTTCCCATTGCACGATGCGCTCGGTCAGTTTCCAGTTGCGCAGATACTGCTGACAAGCCGCCATCATGACGAAGCCGAGAACGGCACCGACAATGACGTCACTGGCGTAGTGGTAGCCGAGATAGACGCGCGGCAGGCAGATGATAACGAACGTCCAGATCATCGCCAGATAACCGAGCGATCGCACTTCGTACCAGACCGCGAGCGATAGCGCGAAAAACAGCGCCGCGTGATCGCTCGGCATAGAGCTCCAATGGCTCAAATTCGCCGGATTGACGCCGGTCGGCATGACGAAATTCATCGCCGCGTAGACCGGTCGATCGTGGAACGGCAGAGACAATTGCAGAATGCGCGCTACGAGCACCACGGCCAGAGCGCAAAGAATCGAGAGCACAACATAGCGGCGGCGCGCGACCACATCGCCCTTGGTCCTGAACCACGCCCACCAGAAAAAGACCATGAACAACCCGCCTTTGAGCAGGTCGGAATCGCCGACGTCGCGCACCAGGATGTTGAACGTGGCGCTCTTGTCGGCGAACTGGTCAAAAAACTGGATGACCGCCGTATCGAGAAAACCGATCCACGACAGTCCAAATCGAAGCATCAACGCGCGGCCCCGATTCGATTGATAGGGGCGGCAATCTCATCCGAGTGTCATGGTCCCGTCACGTGACAAAGCCGTGGCAGATCGGCAATGGCAGCGCCATAAATCGACCGCACTGACCGTGCACATTAGCCGGCGCTTCGCTGCGCGAGCGCGCCGAACAGCCGTGGAATTTCGATCTTCGGACAGCGGTCCATCACCACCTTGAGGCCGGCCTGTTCCGCCTTGGCGGCGGCAGCATCATTGCGCACGCCGAGTTGCATCCACACCACCTTGGCGCCCTTGGTGATTGCCGCATCGACGATTGCGGGCGTTTCCTCGCTACGCCGAAAGATATCGACCATGTCGATCACGACGGGAATTTCAGCCAGCGACGGATAGACCTTCTCGCCCAGGATCTCGGGCACGCTGGCGCGCGGATTGACGGGGATGACGCGGTATCCTTTCGACTGGAGAAACGCCATCACGTAATGCGAAGGCCTGCTCGGGCGCTCGCTGGCGCCGACCACGGCGATCGTGCGCACGCTGTGCAAGATGTCGCGAACATAGTCGTCGCTGTAGGTATCGTGGTTCACCGGTTTTCCCATTTCGGTGGGCGTTTTTGTAGGAAGGCGTCGATGCCTTCTTCGGCGTCGTGCGCCAACATGTTGGTGACCATGACCTCGCTGGCGTAAGCATACGCCGCGTCGAGGTCGAGTTCGGCCTGGCGGTAGAACGCTTCCTTGCCGATCTTGAGCACCAGCGGCGATTTGACCGCGATCGTGCGCGCCAATTCGCTCACGGCGTCGTCGAGCCGGTCCACCGGCACCACGCGATTGACCAGACCGAGCCGCTGCGCTTCGTCGGCGCCGATCAACTCGCCGGTGAGAAGCATCTCCATCGCCGCCTTGCGCGGCACGGCGCGCGACAGCGCCACCATCGGCGTCGAGCAGAAGAGGCCGATGTTGACACCCGGCGTGGCGAAGCGCGCATCGGCCGCCGCGACCGCGAGATCGCAGCTCGCGACCAGCTGACAACCGGCGGCGGTGGCGACCCCATGCACGCGGGCGATGACCGGTTTCGGCAAGCGGACGATCGCCGTCATCAGTCGCGCGCATTGCTTGAACACCGCCTCGTAGTGTTGACGGCCAGGATTGGCGCGCATCTCGCGCAAATCGTGACCGGCACAGAAACCCGGCCCATTGGCCGCGATCACCACGACCTTGACCGTGTCGTCGCGCGCGACGGCATCGAGCGCACTCTGCAGCGCGTCCATCAACGCAACCGATAGCGCATTGCGCGCCGCCGGACGGTTCAGCGTCAGCCTGGCGATACCGTCGGCATCGTGCCGCAGCAGAACGGTATCGTCGGCGGAATTCTTGTTGCGCGCGTCCATGATCGCGGCTCTCCGTCAGGCTCCACCCAACGGTAAGCGCGTCGGCGGCCGGCCGCCAAAAGGAATTTTTCGATGGCCGCTATCGCGCGTTCACTGCACCGCCGGCTGGCCCAGGCGCCCAGCCAGTCGCGCCTCGTTCAACCGCGAGATCGTATGGCAGACGATCGCGCCGGCGAGGAAGGGCAGGGCCGACCACATATAAAGCTGCTGGATCGGCAGCATGACGAACACACCACCGAGCAACGGCCCGACGATCGAACCGATGCGGCCGAGCCCGAGTTCCCACCCCGAGCCATTGGCCCGCAACGACGTCGGATAGACCATCGCGCCGGCGACGTTGATCGCGCTCTGGATGCCGAGCGCGCAGAAGCCGGCGAGGAACGTCACCACCAGGAGCAGCGGTACCGAGCCGGTCAGTCCGACGAAGCCGATCGAACCGACGACCGGCACGGCGAGAATGAAAAGCAACGTGATCGGCTTGAAGCCGTATTTGTCGATCGGCCGGCAAATCACAAAGGCGCCGATCGTGCCGCCGACCTGCAACGCAGTTCCGGCGGCGGCGGCGACCTGAAGCGACAGCTTCGACGCGGTCAGCAACAACGGCGTCCAGCTCAGCAGGAAGAAATAGCCCATGAGATTGAGGGCGAAAAGCAACCACAACAACGGCGTGATCACGTGCAGCCCGTCGCGGAAGAGATATTTCGGATTGAAACCGGGGTACTGCTTCTCGTCTTCGACGATGAAACGCGCATTGGGCGCCACCCTGACATCGGGACGGATTCGGGCGATGAGCCGTTCCATGTCCTTCCGATGGCCCTCGTGGATCGCCATGTATTTGATCGATTCCGGCAACACGAACCAGGCAATCGCCGCAATCACCAGTGGTGCGATGCCACCGATCAAAAATATGATCTGCCAACCGTGCGTCGGCACCAGCGTCGCCGCGACGACGCCCGGAATGCCGGCGCTGATCGGCACCATGCCGACGGCGATGATGGCGAGGGTCGAGCGCAGACGGCGCGGCGCAAATTCGATATTCATCGCCACGACGTTCGGAATCACGCCGCCGATGCCGATACCGGCGACCAGCCGCAACCAGCCCAGTTGAGCGAGGGTCGTCGAATAGGCGGCGATCCAGGTAAAGACGCCGAAGACAATCATCGAACCGATCAGCGCCTTCTTGCGACCGTGACGGTCGCCGACCCATCCGAAGATCCCGGAGCCAAAAAGGATGCCGACGAGGCTAGCGCTGAACACCGGTCCGAAAGCGCCGCGATCGGTGATCGCCCACGATTTTGCGATCGCTGGCGCCGCGAAGCTGATAGCGGTGATGTCGTAACCGTCGGCGAAGACGATGAACAACGACCAGATGATCAGCAGGATGTTGATTGCGCTGAGGCCGCGTTCGTCGATCAGGTGCGAAACCTGAACGACCTCAAGCGGCTGCGATTGTCGTGCGTCCGCCATGCTTTCCCTCTGTGGCGCCGACGACGCTCGCTGTCGCATCATCGAGCGTCGACTGACCTTATTGTACGTGAACCGGGGGTAAATACGAGCGCGCTGGCCGGATTACGCGACTCTGTGAGTTCAGCTCAGCTGAGCGCGACCAATACGGCCAACACGACGATCCCGGCGATAGCGACGCTGGCGTGCGTTGCAACCACCAAGCCACCTGGACGACGGCCGCGCCATGCGACTGACGCGATCAAGAGTCCGAGCACGAGCGCGAGACCGAAGAACCCGGCGGCGATCAGGCCGAAGCCTGCGGTACCATTGTCCGTCGGCGGCAGGCCGTGGCGGAGAACAACAATCAAAAGACCCAATCCGGCGGCCGCGAGAGCGCCGTGCACGAGCGGTAACGCCGGCGGCAGCCGTGGCGCCGACGGTCCCCGTAGATAGAACGCGGCCAGGCCAATGCCGATCAGCGCCGCCGCCGCCAAGATCACGAATGCAAGGTGGAGCATCGTCAGGCCGCCGCGCAGCCGCGCGGGCAGGCGTTCAGTGGGAGAGACGGACGAATATCAGGCCGCCGACCGATGCCGGCGGCAACCGCGGTCAGCGCGGCGAGACGGCGCTGCCGATTGAGTCGGCGCCGCCCATGAACTGCTCGCGATAAGCCGGCGACGTGCCGTAGCCGTTCGAGCCGCCGTTACCGCCGTTGATGCTCAGCGAGCTGTTGCCAAAACGGAAGACTGGGCTGTTGCCGCCATTGTTGCCCGAGAGATGGGCTGACATGCCGTCGCTCTGGCTGTCCGGATTGTTCGCGATGTTGGCGCCCAGCCCGGCATTGTTGTTCGTCGGCTGAATCTCGAACGCGAAGGACGCCGGCGCGGCGGCGATCAGCGCGGCGAATGCAACCGAAGTCAGCAAGCTGTAGCGCATGGGAAACTCCGCTCGGTTTGATGTCTTGCCCTTATTGTAGGCAGCCATAGCGGGTTTTGTCCACGCCACCGCAATTTTTAGGGCGAATTGAGGCTTTCGCAGCCACATGAACGCCTATTCATGAATTGCGCATGAAAACCGTAGGATTCTGCGACACCGCGTCACGCTCGCCGAACGGCAGGCGTTGTAATAATCCGCAATGACCACGCCACGCCAAGGGCACAAAACTCGTACCGTCATCCTGCTGGCCTGTGTTCTGGCCGCGATGCTGACGCTGGTCGGATTTTCGGTGCCGCTCTATCGCCTGTTCTGCGCCGCCACCGGCTACAACGGCACGACGCAACGGGTTACCGCCGACACGGGCAAAGTATCGCCGCGCGTCGTCACGGTGCAATTCAGCACGTCCGTCGCTCCGAATCTGCCGTGGCGATTCGAGCCGGTGCAGCGCGCCGTCCAGGTTCATCTCGGCGAGGAGAAGCTCGTGTATTTCTCCGCCACCAATTTGGGCGACGAGCCGATCATCGGTCACGCGACCTTCAACGTGACGCCGGACAAGATCGGACTCTATTTCGATAAGATTCAGTGCTTCTGCTTCAGCGACGAACGGCTGGCGCCGGGCAAGACCGCCATCATGCCGGTCGATTTCTTCGTCGACCCGGCGCTCGATAAAGACCCCAATGCCAAGGACGTAACCACCATCACGTTGTCCTATACGTTCTTCCGCGCCGACAAGCCGGACGACGTGCAGAACCTGTCACGCTTCGATCCCAACGCGTCGCCCGATCCGGTGCGCGGCGCGCGGCTCTTCGCCGAGCGTTGTTCCGGTTGCCACGCGCTCAATCACGTCAAGATCGGTCCACCGCTCGGCACGGTGTTCGACCGCATCGCCGGCAGCGTCGCCGGTTACCCGTACTCGCCGGCGCTCAAACAAGCGAATCTCACCTGGACCGTCGCTAATCTCGACCACTGGCTTGCCGATCCGCAGGCGCTGATTCCCGGCAACAAGATGCCGATCAAGGTGCTGGAACCCAACACGCGCCGGGACATCGTGGCCTATCTCGAGCATCTGCGGGCGGACCAAGCCGCGTCGACCGTAAGCGGTTCCACGCCGGTTAACCGCTGATTCACCGCAGACGGCGGCCTCTCCGGGGCGCGGCGATTTGGCTCATGTCCGATGGAATGTTTGGGTAATATGACCGCCGACTTGGGGAAAAGGGGTCGTGATGGATTCATCGGTCGCGGACGCCGATCGTACGGCGCGCGTGTGGCAGGGCCAGGCGGGCGGGCCGGAGCGGTTCCGCCTGGGCAGCGAGCAGCACAAGACGCTGTTCTGCCGGATGCTGCTCGACACCTTCAATCCCTACAAGCCGGCGGTCATCGACTGGCCGAAGCTCGATCCCGATGCGCGCGATCGTCTCGTGTCGTTGCCGATCTGGGACATCGCCGTGCAGACCGAAGGCAAGGCGAAGCTTCGCGTCGCGACCTACGGCGAAACGGTGAGCGACAAGCTCCTCAAGGAAGCGATTGCGCTCAACGGCTTCGAAGAGGGACGGCACAAGGACGTGCTCGCCAACATGGTGCGCGCCTACGGCATCGCGCTCGCCGAGGAACCGGCATACGTCAAACCACGCGATCCGGAATGGGCCTTCATGGTCACCGGCTACAGCGAATGCATCGACAGCTTCTTCGCCTTCGGCTTGTTCGAACTGGCGAAGCGCTCGGGCTATTTCCCGCCGGCGCTGGTCGAGACGTTCGAGCCGGTGATGCAGGAAGAGGGACGGCACATCCTGTTCTTCGTCAACTGGGTCGCCTGGCACAAACGCAACATGAAGTGGTGGCGACGGCCGTGGTTCGCGCTCAAGGTGCTTGCCGTGTGGGCGTTCCTGATCTGGGAGCGCATCGGCATCGCCCGCGGGCTCGGCGGCGCGCCGAACGCCGACAATAACTTCACCGTCACCGGCAGCAAATCGGTCGGCGTCGACATCTCGACCGGCGAACTCATGGGTCTCTGTCTCACCGAGAACGATCGCCGGCTCGCCGGTTACGATAAGAGGTTGCGGCGGCCGCAGGTCGTGCCGCGGCTGGTGCGTTTCGCGCGCCGGTTCATGGGCAAGCCGAAGCCGGTCGAACTGGGCAGCACGGCGCATCGCGATCTCTTTTGTCAGCATTTCAAGGCGACGTACCAGCACTATGAGCCCGATAAGCTGCCGTGGCCTGAACTCGACGATGCCGCGCTCGGCCGCCTGCGGGCCGTGCCGTTCTGGCAGGAAGTGCTGCACACCGAGTTGCGCGCCGGGCTGATCGTCAAGCAGTTCACCGAAACCGTCGACGATCCGGTACTCAAGGAAGCGATCGCATTGCAGGGTTTCGAGGAAGCACGTCACGCCGATCTCATCCGCGTGATGATCAAGCGTTACGGCATCGACGTGCAGGAGCACGCGCTCGATCCGCTGCCGGCCGACATCACGACCGCGTTTAAGGATTTCGGCTTCGGCGAGTGCGTCGACTCCTTCCTCGGCTTCGGCGTGTTCAAGATCGCGCGTCAGTCGGGCTTCCTGCCGGAATCGATGTTCGCGATCTTCGACACGTTGATGTACGAGGAGACGCGCCACATCGTCTTCTTCGTCAATTGGATGGCCTATAACGAGGCGCGGCGCGGACGCGCGGCTGGCTGGCGGCGCGGCTTGACGTCGTTGCGCTTCTATACCCGCGCACTGAAGCGGTTGGTCGGCACCGCGCGGCGTGGCGCGCAGGTCAACGACGGCAAGGAGTTCTCCGCCACCCAGGCCAGCGTCTTCCTCGACGGCTTCACCTTCCGGCGTTTTCTCGAAGACTGCTACGCCGAAAACGCGCGCCGCATGCAGGAATTCGATCAAGGTTTGTTGCAGCCGAGTTTCCTGCCCAAGCTCGCCGACGTTGCGCTCTCCAGCCTGCGGCTGTGGAACTTCCGCCGCAATCCCACCTGATGCGGATCGTCAGTATCGTTTCGGCAATCGTCGGGTTGCTGGTCGGCACCGCAATCGTCGGCTATTACGGCTTCGCGGACGTATGGAACGCACTCGCCGCGATTCACTGGGGCGGCTTCGCGATCGTTTGCGCCTATCATCTGGCGTTGTTCGGTTTGCTCGGGCTGGCGTGGTACGCGGTGCTGCCGCCGCCGCGACCCGTCGGTGTCGGCACCATGATCTGGGGCCGTATCGTGCGTGACTCCGGTTCGGAGGTGCTACCGCTGTCGCAGCTTGGTGGCTTCGGCATGGGGGCGCGCGCCGCAACCGTCGCCGGCTTGGGCGGGATGCTGTCGTTCGCCTCGACGGTGGTCGACGTCACGCTCGAGACGCTAGCGCAGCTGGTCTATGCCGCGGTCGGTCTCGGATTGCTGGTTTGGCTTCATCCGGGGGCGGAGATCGCCAAGCCGATCGGCGTTGGATTGATCGTCGGCGTGTTCGCGATCTTCGCTTTCGTCTTCGTGCAGCGGCGGGGCATGGGCGTCGTCGAACGCCTCGCCGAGCGGCTGGCGCCGCGCTGGATCCCCAACGCGGTCGGCCACACGCGCTCGTTCCACGAGCACATTCACGCCATGTACGCGCGCATGGCCGGTCCGCAGCTCGGCTTTGTTCTGCATTTGGCGGGCTGGTTCGCCAATGGCGTCGAGGCCTGGATCGCGCTCCATCTCATGGGCGTACCGCTCGACATGGCCGCGGTGCTGGCGATCGAAAGCTTGCTTTATGCGTTGCGCAGCTTTGCGTTTTTCGTGCCGAATGCGGTCGGCGTGCAGGAAGGCGCGTACGTCATCCTCGGCGGCCTGTTCGGCTTGCCACCGGAAACCGCACTGGCGCTGTCGCTGCTGAAGCGCGGCCGCGACCTGGTGGTCGGTGTGCCGGCGCTGCTCATCTGGCAAGGCACCGAAGGACGGCGGGCGCTCCGCGTCGACCGCGAGATACGTTCGGGCAACGAGGCGCGCTGAACGCGCCCGGCGCGTCTATTCCGGCTGCACGACGCGGGCGGCCAGCGCGGCGGTGTGTTGTGCGGCGCGTTCGATGTGACGCAATCGGCGGCCGAGAAACGCCAGGGCGTGACTTGCCGGCATCTCGGTCCAGCCGCGTCGACGCAGACGTGCCGGCGCCGGCACCGTTTCCGGCTTGAGCGTCAGCAGGTCGAGCGTGCGGACACGCGTCGCTTCGAGCGCGGCGCGCGCATCGTCCGGCTTGATCTCGCGGCCGCGGGCCCGCAGCAAGCCCCGCACCGACGCCAAGTCGGACGCGAGCATGTAATTCGCACCGAGTAGCGCGTTGAGGCTGGCGAGTTGGCGCTGCCGCACGCCAGGCTCGCTCGACAGCCGCCGTGTGGTGGTGGCAACGACGGTAAAATTGTCGAGCGCACGTTTGCGCGCCAGCCGATAACGTTGATCGACCGGCATCGGCGCCAGCGCCTCGGCGGCGAAAATGCGGTCGGCATCAATCAGCCGGCCGACGAGGCGCGGCACGTCGCGCCATTCCCAACTCGGCAGGAGATAGCTGAACGCCACCGACAGGCCGGCGCCAATCAACGTGTCGACAATGCGGTCAGTAAGCAGAAACACGCTCGGATCGAGCAGGTGGATCAGCAGCAGCGCCATCACCGACGCAGCGAACGACGCGACACGGTAATCGACCGTGGCATAGGCGTGCGCGATACCAGCGGCGGCGATGATCAGCACCAGCGACGCCATTGGCGGCAGAAGCGGGACGAGCACCGCGGCTGCGGCGCAGCCGATCAGCGTTCCGACGATCCGGTCGTTGCGGCGCTGACGCGTGACGGCGAAATTCGCGCGCATGATGAGCGCGATGGTCAGCAGGATCCAGCCGCCGTGGACATAGCGCGGCATCGCCACGGTCAGCGCGTAACCGACCAGCATCGCCAGCGTCAGTCGGATCGCATACCGCATCACCGGCGATGTCGGCGTGAGATGGCCACGCAATGTCGTCAGCCGCGTGTCAGCCGTTTGCACGAACGCGGTAAGGTTTGCGTCGGGCAGGGCGGTCGCCCGATCCGCGCTACCGGCAACGATGTGCACGAGCAATTGGATATGGCGCGCCGCGACGGCGATGGCATCGCGGGTCGTACGCAAGCTCGCACGCATCTCGGTCGGTGGGTTGGCGGCGAAGGCTGCATCGAGCGCCTTGAGCGCCGCAGCATGCCGGTTGCTGGGCACGGCGGCGGTCGGCACGACGAGCGCAAGCGCCAACCCCTCCATGTCGTGCGCCAGATCGCGCGTCAACGCCGCGAAATGCGCGAGCACGTCACCGCTCGCGGTTTGCCGCAGCGTTTCCCAATCAGCGTCGCTCGCCAAGACCGCCTCGTAGATGTCGAGCAGCGCCAGCATGCCGCCGATCCAGCGGCGCCGGCGCGGGTTCGGCCGTCCGGCGAAGATTGCGTTGCGTGCGGCTTGCAGTCGTTCCATCAAGACGCCGTGCGCTTCGATGACGTCGCGCAGCGCTGCCGGCATCGGCATTGCCAGATCATAGAGTTGCGCGCGGACGTAGAGATAACGGGCAAACGCAAGCAAGGCTTCGTTCAGCACCATGCGCCGGTTGCGATCGTCGAACAGCCGCGCACCGACCAACGCGAGCACCGCATAACCGGTCGCGCCGGCGACGAATAGCGCACTGTGCCGCAGAACCTCTGCCGGGCTACCGAGCGGCACGGCCATGCCGAGCACCAGCGACAGGACGCCAGCGATGCCAAAGACCAGGGCCGTGCGGCCATAAGCGGTTGCCAGCGCGAAGCCCGCGCTCATGATCGCGATCACGGCCGCCAGCTGCCATACCGAACCGCCGGCGAAGCCAGCGAGGAGCGAGATCGCACCGGTCGCCACGATGGTAGCAAGAAACACCGGCAACTTGCCGGGCAACGGCCCCGGTTGATCGACCACGCTGACGCACAGCGCGCCGGTGCCAACCAGCACTGCCGTCTCGATGCCGAACATTGCGCCGGTCGCGATGCCAACGATCGCGAGACAGACGGCAACGGCCACGCCATTTTCGATGTGATGCCGGAAGAACAGCCGCGCGGCGCGGCGGGGCAGGCCGAGAGAATTCGTCGAAGCGAACATGGCCGGCAGAGTGTTCGAGAATGCGTTCGCTGCCAACTGCTGCGGTTCGCCTGCCGCATATGACGTCGATCAGGGTATTATAATACCAGCTCTTAAAGCTTGACCCCGCACGGTCTGTTCCCTAGGGTGCGCGCCTTCGCGAGGACAGAACCCATGCAAGCCGGCCAGACCGCATCGCTCAAGCCCAAGGAACTCGACAAGAAGTGGCTGCTCATCGACGCCGACGGGCTGGTGCTCGGCCGCCTCGCGTCGCTGATTGCGCTACGGCTCAAGGGCAAGCACAAAACGAGCTACACGCCGCACATGGATTGCGGCGATAACGTCATCGTCATCAACGCCGAGAAAGTCGCGTTGACCGGCAACAAGGGCAAGCAGAGCCTCAACCGGCATTACACCGGCTATCCCGGTGGCTTGAAGGAGCTCACCAAGGGCTCGATCCTCGCCGGCGCGCATCCCGAACGCGTCATCGTCAAGGCGGTGGAGCGAATGATGCCGCGCGGCCCGCTCGGCCGGAAGATGATGGGCCATCTGTTCGCCTACAAAGGCGCAAGCCACCCGCACGAGGCACAGCAGCCGAAGACGGTCGACATCGCCGCGATGAACCGGAAGAACAAGAGGTAAGCATGGCCGACTTGCAGCAATCCTTGCGCGAGGCGCAGGGCGCCCAGCTCCTCAAGACCGCGACGCCAGCGCCGTCCGAAGAGGCCAAGCCGCGTCTTGACGCGCAAGGCCGCGCTTACGCCACCGGCAAGCGCAAAAACGCCGTTGCGCGCGTCTGGCTCAAGCCGGGCAAGGGCACGATCAACGTCAACGGCAAAGACAGCCAGACCTATTTCGCGCGGCCGGTGCTGCGCATGCTGTTGAACCAGCCGTTCGCCGTCTGCCAGCGCACCGGTCAATACGACATCGTTTGCACCGTCACCGGCGGCGGCCTCTCGGGCCAAGCCGGCGCGGTGCGTCACGGCATCAGCAAAGCGCTTACTTATTTCGAGCCGGGGCTGCGCGGCGTGTTGAAGGCCGGCGGCTTCCTGACCCGCGACAGCCGCGTCGTCGAGCGCAAAAAGTACGGCCGCGCCAAGGCCCGACGCCGCTTCCAGTATTCCAAACGCTGAGTTCCGCACGCGTTTCACGCATGTAGGGCATCGGCGCAAGCCGGTGCCCTTTTCTTTTGTGCGCGATTATGGTGTGAAAGGACTGCCCATGGCTGCGAAGGTCTTCATCGACGGCGAGGCCGGCACGACCGGCCTGCAGATTCACCGCCGGCTCAAGGCGCGGCGCGATCTCGATCTGCTGTCGATCGATCCGGCACGGCGCAAGGATGCGAGCGCGCGCCGTGACCTGCTCAACAGCGCCGACCTGGTGGTCTTGTGCCTGCCGGACGACGCGGCACGCGAGGCCGTCGGACTCATCGAAAGCAACTCGGTGCGCGTTATCGATGCATCGACGGCGCACCGGACCGAGCGCGGCTGGGCCTACGGCTTTCCAGAGATGTCCGGGGCGCAGCGCGGCGCCATTGCGAATTCGCGGCGGGTCGCCAATCCGGGCTGCTATGCGACCGGCTTCATCGGCTTGGTGCGGCCGCTGGTTGAGGCGAAACTGTTGCCAGCGAACTGGCCGGTCACGGTCAACGCCGTGTCTGGCTATTCCGGCGGCGGCCGGAGCATGATCGCCGAGTTCGAGGACACGACCGCGGCCAATTACACCGCGGTGCCGTATCGCATTTATGCGCTCGGCTTGACGCACAAGCATGTGCCCGAGATGCAGGCGCACAGCGGCCTGACGCGTCGCCCGTTGTTC
>DATEMD010000081.1:0-7440 GCA_035275845.1 Allostellaceae bacterium
GTGGTCATGGGCTATCAGGCGCTGCGTGGCGGCGACGCGCAGGTGTTCGTCGCCGGCGGCCAGGAAAGCATGAGCCAGTCGCGCCACTGCATCCATCTGCGCAACGGCACGCGCATGGGCGACGCCGAGCTGGTCGACACCATGATCAAGGACGGCCTGTGGGATGCGTTCAACGGCTATCACATGGGTAACACCGCCGAGAACGTCGCGCAGAAATGGCAGATCACCCGCGAGCAGCAGGACAATTTCGCGCTCACCTCGCAGAACCGTGCCGAGGCCGCGCAGAAATCCGGCCGCTTCAAGGACGAGATCGTGCCGGTCACCGTCGCCACCAAGAAAGGTCCGGTGGTCGTCGACAGCGACGAGCATCCGCGTCACGGCACGACGCTCGACGCGCTCACCAAGCTGCGCCCGGCGTTCGTCAAGGACGGCACGGTCACCGCCGGCAATGCCTCGGGCATCAATGACGGCGCCGCCGCGGTGGTGCTGATGTCGCGCGCCGCCGCCGACAAGCACGGCGCCAAGCCGCTGGCGCGCATCGTGTCGTGGGCGTCGTGCGGCGTCGATCCGGCGTTGATGGGCTCGGGTCCGATCCCGGCGTCGCGCCGCGCGCTCGAGAAGGCCGGCTGGAAAATCGGCGATCTCGATCTGGTCGAAGCCAACGAGGCCTTCGCCGCGCAGGCCTGCGCCGTCAACAAGGAGTTGGGCCTCGATCCCGCCAAGGTCAACGTCAACGGCGGCGCGATCGCCTTGGGCCATCCGATCGGCGCGTCGGGCACGCGCATCCTGGTGACGTTGCTCTACGAAATGGCCAAGCGCGACGCCAAGAAGGGGTTGGCGACGTTGTGCATCGGCGGCGGCATGGGCATCGCCATGTGCGTCGAACGGGACGCGTAGCAAAGGCAAAGAAGAATTACACGGGAGGGGGCGGGCATGGCTCGGGTTGCAGTTGTCACCGGTGGTACGCGCGGCATCGGCCGCGCCATCTCCGAAGCGCTCAAAGGCGCGGGCTATACCGTCGCCGCCACCTATGCGACCGGCCACGACACCGCCAAGGATTTCACCGCGCAGACCGGCATCCGCGCTTTTTCCTTCGACGTCTCCGACTTCGCGGCATGCGAAGCCGGCGTAAAGCAGATCGAAACCGCGCTCGGGCCCATCGACATCCTGGTCAACAACGCCGGCATCACGCGCGACGCCGTGCTCCACCGCATGACGCCGGAGCAATGGGGCGCGGTCATCGCCTGCAACCTGACCTCGTGCTTCAACATGTGCCGGCTGGTCATCGAAGGCATGCGCACGCGCGGCTTCGGCCGCATCGTCAATATCGGCTCGATCAACGGCCAGGCGGGGCAATACGGCCAGGTGAATTACGCCGCCGCCAAGTCGGGCATCCACGGCTTCACCAAGGCGCTGGCGCAGGAAAGCGCCGGCAAGGGCATCACCGTCAACGCCATCGCGCCCGGCTACATCGACACCGAGATGGTGCGCGCCGTGCCCGAGGACGTGTTGAAGAAGATCGTCGCGCGGATTCCCATTGGACGATTGGGTCATGCCGACGAGATCGCGCGCGGCGTGCTGTTCCTCGTCTCCGACACCGCCACCTTCGTCACCGGCTCGACGCTGTCGATCAACGGCGGCCAGCATATGTATTAGGCGGCGTCGCCTTGGCCAATACGTTCGTCGCGCGCGAAGACCGCGCTCACCCGGCATTTTTCTGGCTTGGATCGGCCGCCGTACTGCTCGGGGTGCTGTTGCATCTGCCGATGTTCATCGAGGCGGCATCGATGAATTACGTGCTGGTCGGCATGCCGATCGACTGGCACATGGAAATTGGCATGACACTGATTGTCGGCGGCACGCTGGCCGCGTGGTACGGCCTGCTGCCGCCGGCGCCGGATCGCAGCAATGCAGGCCTCGACGCGGCGGAGCCCTCGCTGCCCGCCGCCCTTGCGGCGTCGCCCGCGGAAGGCGGGCTGCGCTGGGTTCACTGGCGGCTCATGTTCGTGCTCGCGCTGGGTCTGATTATCGATTCCATGAAGCCGGCTTCGCTCGGCTTCACGATTCCGGGGATGATGCAGGAATACGGCCTGTCGCGCGAAACCGTCGCACTGTTTCCGCTGTTCGCGCTGATCGGCTTGACCATCGGGTCGTATGCCTGGGGCGCGATCGCCGATCAAGTCGGGCGGCGCGCGGCGATCCTGCTCTCCGGGATCATGTTCGTCGGCACGTCGATCTGCGGCACGATGCCCGGGTTTCTTTGGAATCTCGCGATGTGTTTTTTTATGGGGCTGGCCGCAGGCGGCATGCTGCCAATCGCTTACACGTTGCTGGCCGAATGCATGCCCAGCAAGCAGCGCGGCTGGGCGCTCGTGCTGCTCGGCGGCATCGGGCTGAGCGGCGGCTACTTCGCGGCCAGTGGCGGCGCAGCATTGTTCGAGCCCCATTTCGGCTGGCGGATCATGTGGCTGCTCAACGCGCCGACCGGTGTGATGCTGATCTTGTGCAATTATCTGATTCCGGAATCGCCACGTTTCCTGGTGTTGCGTGGCCGCATGACGGAGCTGCGCGCGACCGTCCGGCAGTTTGGCGTGCCGCTCAATTTTCAGCGTCAGCCGGGCAACTCGGCTACGCCGCCGGACGAGAGCGCGCGGATCTTGCTGCGGCGCCCGCTGCTCAGCGCGACCGTGATCCTGAACCTCGCCGCCGTTTCATGGGGCTTGGTCAATTTCGGTCTGCTGCTCTGGCTCCCCGACGAGCTGCGGGCCCGCGGTTACGGCGTCGCAGGCTCGGACGTGTTGCTCTTTCAATCGGCGCTGATTGCCATGCCGACGATGTTCGGCGTCGCCTGGCTTTATGGCCAGTGGAGCACGAAATGGACGTTATGCCTGCTCATGGTGTTGACGGCTCTTGCGCTTGTCGGTCTGTCGTTGATCGATTCCGGCGTGCATTGGATTCACGGCAATCCGCTGGCGGTGACCTCGGTCTTAATGGTCGGCATCAACGGGATTGTCGCGGCGCTGCTTCCCTATAGTGCGGAGAGCTACCCCGTCGCCGTTCGTGGACGGGGCACGGGTCTGGTGGCGGGCAGCAGCAAGTTTGGTGGCCTTGTGGTGCAAGCGGGCGCTGCGGCCGCTTTTATTCCGGCCCTCGGTGTCGCCTCGCTTGGGCTGGCCGTGCCGTTTGCCGCGTCGGCGGCGATGCTCGCCTACTATGGAAAAGAAACCCGCGGACGCGAATTGGATCATTCCGTTCCGACGCAGCTAGGCGAGGCCGAAGCGGCCGTCGCCGCGGCCGCAAATAGCCGTCAGTAATTTTGAAGAATATCGCGCGTATTGTCGGAGATTATTGTCGCTGAGCGTAAAAAATACGCACCGCCGGAAAGGTTGTTCAGCGAAAATTACCGACGTCACGCGATGATCGGGCTTGCTCGCGGACGGTTCCGCCCGAAGGGGGAGACACGAATGTCGAACCGGTGGAAGGCCATCGCCGCATTCGCGGGCGTCGCGCTCCTTGCTGCCTGCCAAAGCGCGCCACCGCCGCCACCGCCGCCAGTTCCGCCGGCGGCCGAAGACGACCGGCCGGCCTTTTCGCAAGTCGGCCTCGCATCCTGGTACGGCCCGCGTTTCCACGGCAACGAGACCGCGGATGGCGAACGCTTCGACATGAACGCGTTGACCGCGGCGCATCGCACCTTGGCGTTCAATACGTATGTGCGCGTCACCGTTCTCGCCAACGGTCGTTCGGTCATCGTGCGCATCAACGATCGCGGCCCTTACGACGGTCACCGCATCATCGATCTTTCCGCCCGCGCCGCGCGTGATCTCGGCATCACGGCCCGCGGAACCGCGCGCGTCCGCCTCGAGTTGGTGAATGTCAGTCAGGCCGGCACCGACGCCTTGCAAGGCCGGCCGCCGACATGGGCTCAGGAGGAGCGCCCGTAGAGCGGCTCGCGATCCGGCACGGTTGAAGCTATCGTGACGGTGCGGATGGGCATTTGCGGAGGCGGAGATGTATCGGAATATTTTGATTGCGACCGATGGCTCGGACCTTGCCGCCGACGCGGCGCGCCAGGGCATCGCGCTCGCCAAGAGTCTCGGTAGCAAGCTGACCGTGGTGACGGTGACCGAGCCGTTCTATTTCCACGACGCCAGTACTCCGGCCGATTTGCAGCCCAACTACGTGCAGGCTGCGCAACGGCAGGCGAAAGCCATTCTGGCCGGTCTGGCCGATGCGGCAAAGTCGGCCGGCGTTCCGTGCGAGACGGTTCACGTCGAAAAAGGGCCGCCCTACCTCTCCATCATCGAAACCGCGCAAGCGAAGAAGTGCGATCTCATCGTCATGGGCTCGCATGGAAGAGGCGGCCTTGGGGCGCTGGTTCTCGGTAGCCACACTCTGAAGGTGCTGACGCATTCGAAGATCCCGGTCCTAGTCTGCCGCTGAATGGACGCGCGCCGTCCGCGCTCCCGCACGAACACGCTCGGTCAGAGCCCGGTCAGGCCGGCGCGCTAGGCTTGCGCCGTTGATCCAATGTTCGTGAGGGACAGACCCATGACCAGACTGAGCACTTTGACCGCACTGGGCGCGCTCGCGCTCGCCGTTGCCGTTGGCGCGACGACGGCGTCCGCATTCCAGGGCGAGGAATATGCCAAGGAGGCGGCGGTCAGCCTCGACCAGGCGCGCGCCATCGCCCTCAAGGCGGTTCCGGGCACCATCGCCGACGAAGAGCTGGAGAAGGAAGCCGGCGGTAGCGGCCTTCGCTATTCGTTCGACATCAAGAAGGACGGCGCCACCTACGAAGTCGGCGTCGACGCGGCGACCGGCAAGGTCCTCGAAAACGCGGTCGAAGGTCCGAACCCGGACTGATCGCGATCAGCGTGGCGCCGGCTCCCAGCCTTTGGGCGCGAGCTCGAAGCGGGCGAAGTCGAACGGCGGCGCCACCGTGCAGCCCGCGAGGCTCCATGCGCCGAGGCTTTTGGCCGCCTGCCAGACGCGTGGTGGCACGACAAGCTGCGGCCGCTCGCCCTTGGCCAATTCGGGTCCCAGCACATGGCGCTCGCTGCCTGTGCCGTCGGACGACAGAAGCAGTTCGAGCGCCGCGCCGGCGTAATAGTGCCACGTCTCGCTCTGCGCGATGCGGTGCCAGTGCGACACCTGGCCCTGCTTCAGCAGGTAATAGATCGCCGTCGAATGCAGGTCGCGATAGACCTCGCGGAACCAGCCGCCTTCGGGATGCGGCGTCAGCTCGAGCGCGCGGATGATGGCGTCAGCGTCATGCATGTTTGCGGTCGTGTATTTCAGGCGGCCGGCTTCGCATCCCGCTGATAATACTTCGCCCACACGTTGTTGAGCGAGAACACGATCGGCTTGCCGAGAATCTTCTCGCTCCACAGCGGCATCAGAAATGGCCGGTCGGGCCGGAAGTAACGGTAATAGACGTGGTCCTGCTGCGTCTCGGTGCTGCGCGCGTGCCGCGCTGCGAAGTCGCCGCAGAACGCCGCCCACGGCAGGCCGACGCAGCCGAGCACGAACTGCACCCACGGCGCGTCGGGATCGCGCAGCACCGTCGGGAACAAATCGCGCGTCATGTCGATCAGGCCCGGCCAATATTGCAGGAACTCGACCTGGGCGAGGGCGGGGAACTTGCGCCGTAACTTACGGATGACGCGCTCGGCGACGCGCGGCGAGGTCACCGCGTGCCGCGCATAAGTCGTCAGCATGCTGCCGCCGCCGAGCAGCAGCCGCCGGTCGCCGGTGAGCCGCCAATAGCTGTAGACCACGTCGGTGTCCCAGCATTGCAGCGGATCGCCGGGAAACAGGCCAGCGACTTCGCGGTCGGTCAGCGGTTCGCTAATCGTCAAAAACGTCTCGGCGTGAAACACGTTCTCGGCGTATGGCGAGAACGCCGTCGTCAGCTTGTCAGCGCAGACGATGATCTTGTCGGCGGTAACGCTGCCGCCGTGTGTGCGCACGCGGTGGCCGTCGATCGCGTGCGCCTCGGTGCTTTCGAAAATGCGCACGCCGCGCTCGAGCAGAACGCGCTTCACGCCCTGGCTATAGCGCAGCGCGTCGATGCCGAAGCAACCAGGATAGCGCACCGCGGTTTTGTATGCGGTCGAGCCGATCACTTTCGCAAGGTCCGCCGCGCCGTATTCGGTCAGCGGATAGTTGAGCCGCCGCCGCGCCTCGGCTTCCTCGTGCACGTCCTTGGCGCCCGACGCGTCGTTGGCCAGGAACAGACTGTCTTGCGTCAGCAGATCGCATTCGATGCCGTGCGCGCGGACGGTCTCGCGCATGAGCGTGATGCCGTTCTCTGGCACCTGCCAGAGCGCGTGCGCGCCCGCCGGGCCGAAGCGGCGCAGGATCTGCGACAGTTCGAGCTCGCTGTCGGGCGTCAGGAACCCGGCGCTCTTGCCGGTGGTGCTGCCGCCGCAGATGTTGCGGTCGATCAGGACGACGCGGCTGCCCATGTCGGACAGGCGCAGCGCGGCGGACAGGCCGGCCATGCCGGCGCCGACGATGACGATGTCGGCGGTGATGTCGGATACGAGCGGCGGCTGGATCGGATCCCGCGCGCTGAGCAGCGTCGTGTACCACCAGTTTTGCAACAACATCGGTCGGACGCCGGCTCCGCGGTCGCTGAATAAATTCCGGACTATTGCGCCAGCGTATCGGGAAATGCGTTCTGACGACGCGTTGGCAGCAACCTAGCCCGCGCCGTGACCGGCCGTGCGTGAATAAAATTTCATGCGGGTGGCGGCACCGTCGCCAGCATCGACTTGCGCTTGGCGAATTCGGCGTACCATTTCGCCAATGCCGGATGCCGTTCGCGCCAGCCTTCGCTGGCATAGCGGAAATCGAGATAGCCGAGCGCGCAGCCGATGGCGATCGGACCGATGGTGAGCGGCCCGTCGAGCGCACCGTCGTTTGCCGCGCCGTCGAGCGCGGCGAGGCCGTTGCGGATCTTGCGCATCTGGCCGACGCTCCACTCGGCCCATTGCTTATCCTTGGGCCGCACCGCGGTCTCATAGCGATTGAGCACGCCGGCATCGAGGATACCGTCGCCCAGCGCCTGCTGGCGCAGCGCGGTCCAGCGCGCCGTGTTGGCAGCCGGAATGAGTCGCGATCCGGTATGCAAACTGTCGAGGTATTCGCAGATGACGCGGGAGTCGAACAACACCTGGCCGTCGTCGGTCACGAGCGTCGGCACCTTCATCAGCGGATTCTGGTGCGACAGATCCTCGTTGGGCTGCACCGGCACGACCGTGGTCGGCACGCGCTCGATGCGGCCGTCGAGCCCGGTTTCGATCGCCACCACCAGCACCTTGCGCACGAACGGCGACGTCGGCGAATAGCGCAGCTTCAAGCAAGCCTCCGTGTCGTCAGCGTCAGAACACGTCCTTCGCCTTGCGGATCGCGGCGAAGGTCGCGACCGCGTCG
>DATEMD010000082.1:0-10281 GCA_035275845.1 Allostellaceae bacterium
GTGGCTGGCGTGGGACGCGCTCATGTCCAATCGGCCGTGGCTCGAGGGCCTGGTTGCGAACACCTGCGCCGAACGCGCCAACATTCCGGGTTACGGCGAAGGCGTCCTGCGCAAGCACGGTTGGTTCGGCCTCGAACGTCAACGCTGGGGCAAGCTCTTCGGCCTCGCCGATG
The DNA here is from genome assembly GCA_035275845.1 of Allostellaceae bacterium. Lineage (GTDB taxonomy): Bacteria > Pseudomonadota > Alphaproteobacteria > ATCC43930 > CGMCC-115725 > REEB95. The sequence continues at coordinate 174 of DATEMD010000082.1, forward strand.
ACGATCTCGAATTCTTCGAACTGCACGAGGCGGCCGACATTGCTCATTCGGATCTCGGCTGGAAAACCATCGCCGAGCAGGCCGAACGCCAGGGCGCTGCCGATGCGGTGGTGCGCGCTTGCCGCATCAATCTGGTGGTCTGGGAACATTATCTCGATGGGATTGCCGACGGCGGCGACACGCTCGATCGCGGCCGCGAACCGAACTATGTCTGACGGCCAGACCGGCGACCGGCCGCTCAGCTCTTGAGCGGCGGATAGTCGCGCGAGAACACCGGCTCTTCGAGGAACTTCTTCGGGTCGTAGTGCCAGAACTGGCTCACGTTGGGATAGGTTTTGATCGTCACGTTGACGAGCTTGCCGTCCTGCTTCTCGACCCGCCGGATATAGACCGTGAAGACCAAGTTGCCGTCGTCGTCGAACTTGATCGGTCCGCGCGGTGTCTCGGCCAGTGACACGGCGCGGATCGCCTTGATCAATGCATCGCGATTATCGACCTTGCCGCCGGTGGTCTTGAGCGCGGCCTCGAGAACCTGGCCGTTGACGTAGAGCGCCGCCGCGTAGAACCCGATCGGAATGTCGGCGCCGTAATATTTTTTCATCGACGCAATGAAGCGCCGGTTGGCGTCGGTCTTGAGATCAAGCGTGTAGGGGATCGAATTGATCAGCCCGATTGCCTCATCGCCGAAGTTGCGCATGATGCTGTCGTCGGCGACCGTCGAGCCGCCGAGCAGCGGCAGCTTGAAGCCCTGGTCGCGATATTGGCGGGTGAACTTGATCGGATTGGCGCCGGCATAGACCTGCACCACAACGTCGACGGCGTGCGGGTCGATCTGCGCGAGATAGGGCGTGTAGTCGGGCGTATTGAAGGGCGACCACAGTTTCTTGGTGAGGTGGCCGCCGTCGTCTTCGTAGACTTTCTGGAAGCCACCGACTTGCTCGTAGCCGAAGGCGAAATCGTCGCCGAGCGTGATCGCGCGCTTGAGCTTCATCTCCTTGATCGCGTAATCGGCGAGCGGATACAGGCACTGCGCCGAGCTGTCCGAGGTGCGCACCTGATAAAAATTGCGGTGGCGCTGCGTCAAATCCTCGGCGCCGCCGAAACCCATGGTCGGCATCTTGTTCTGGCCGAGATAATCTTCGATCGCCAGCCATTCGAAAGCGGCGAGCGGACCCATGATCAGATCCACCTTGTCGCGCTCGACCAGCTCGACCGCCTTGGTCTTGGCGACCGCGGGCTGGCCGGCGGTGTCGGCGACGATCAGCTCGACCTTGCGGCCGGCAAGCGTGAAGTTCTTGTCCTTGAGGAAGCAGGTAATGCCCTCCTCGAGGTGGATGCCGCCGGCGGCAAGGCCGCCGGTCTTCACCGTCATCAAGCCGATTTTGATCGGCGCCTGCTGCGCGATTGCCGGCATCGGCAAGCTCGCTGCGCCGGCCATCGCAGCCGTGCCGGCCATGAAACGCCGGCGATTGATTTTCCTGGTCATGTCGATCCTCCCCGTCGGCGGCGCGCTCTTTGTGGCGCGTGAGCCCGTTGCCGACAGTATAAGTTCGGACTGCGAAGACCACCAACGCCGGATACATCCGCGGCACCGCGTGGTGAAACCATCCTGCCCACGCTTGCCCACGGTACCCGCAAGCGTTGAGTTTTCTCGTGTTTCGCGCGCAGATTTCGTACAACGGGCGCCGTCATGGATGCTCTTACCGCGCTGACGACCCGCGTCTCGCCGGCGGCGCTCGATGCGCCCGGTCCGTCGGGCGACGCCTTGCAGAAGATTCTCGAAGCTGCGGTTGCCGCACCCGACCACGGCCGAATGCGGCCGTGGCGCTTCATCCTTATTGAAGGTGCGGCGCGAGAGAAATTCGGCGCGCTGCTCGCGCAATCGCTGTCGCGGCGCGAGCCGACAGCGCCTGCCGGCAAGCTCGAGGCCGAACGCAAAAAGGCGCTACGCGCGCCGCTGATCGTCGTTGTCGCGGCGTCCGTGCAACCCCATGCGAAGGTGCCCGAAATCGAACAACTCGTTGCCGTCGGTGCGGCCGCCCAGAACATGCTGGTTGCCGCCTATGCGCTCGGCTTCGGCGGATTCTGGCGCACGGGGGCTATTGCCTACGACGCGGCGATGAAACACGCCCTCGGCTTGACCGACACCGACGCAATTATCGGCTTCCTCTATTTGGGCACGACCAAAACGCCGGGCCAGCCACGCCAAACCGACATCGCCTCGGTCACCCGCCGCTGGCCGGGCTGAGGTCACGGCGCCTTTCGATGGGTGTCGGCGGACTTTACGACGGCCATAAGCCTTGTCGCCAAAACGCCGGTTTCCGGCGTTGGCACGTTGCTTGCTCTCAGATCGATTGTTGATTGTCGTTGTTCAGTCTCTGGAGCCGCTAATGATGAATTTTGTACTCTTCGCGTTTGGGCTGCTGACGGCGGCCTGCGACACGCTCGTCCGTATCTGAGTTCTACCAAAACGGATTTGAACGCCGCGTACAGGCGCTGGGGCGTGTCCTATACCACGCCGCCTTTGATAGGAGTGCGGCTGTCGTCCGAGCCGGCAAAGTCACCGGTGCCGAGCGCCCGAAGCCATTTTCCCGTCCGCACCAAACCGCCGAACGTGAAGAGATGCAATCCGGCGATGTCGATCTCGGCGGGTTCCGCCGCGGCGAGCGCGCGGATTACCTTATCGGGCCCGGACTCAACCAGTAGCCGTGCGATCGAGGTCTGGCCGCCGACCAGCGCGAGCAGAGAATTACCGATGCCGCAACGCATGGCGAACTTCGCCAGCGTGGCGATGCTCGCGGGACCGGCGAGGCCGACGCGTACCGGAACCACGATGCCCGTCGCGTGCATGCGCGCCAGCCAGCCGACGATCGGCGCCGCGTCGAAACAGAATTGCGTGACGATATAGGGGGCGATGCCGTCGCTTTGCAGCCGACGGAGTTTCGCAGCCAGCGCAGCGTCGAGGGTCGCGGCCGCGATCTTCGGGTGCCCTTCGGGGTAACCCGCGACGCCGACGGTCCGGATGCCATGTTTGCTCAACAGGCCGGTTTCGATCAGCTCGAGGCTTGAATGGAACGGACCGGCCGGCTGGTCGAGGTCGCCGGCGATGACCAGCACACGATCGACGCCGACACCGACGGCGCGCGCCAGAAAATCATCGAGTTGCGTCGGGCCGGTGAGATAGCGCGCTGCGACGTGGGGCACCGGACAAAAGCCGGCGCGCTTCAGCCGCGCCGTGGTTTCGACGACCGTGTGGTAGGAATCGTTGGGCGCGAAATTGACGTAGACTGGCGTACTCGGCGCCAGAAAGCCGCAGCAGAGTTGTTCGCTGCCGTGCTCGCGCGCTGAAAGCTCGATGGAAATTCCGCCCAGCAGCTCGGCGATGCGCTGGCGCCGGAAATCGGGCGTTGGCCTGGGCTCGGCCAGGCTGCTGACGCGTGCGGCCGGCGTCATCCGGAATCCCGCTTGCGCGAGATGATATAGGACTCATCCCAGAACCAAAGGCCGCCGTGCTTCTGCAGCACTTCGCGCGTCGCGTCGAGATACGCCGTGCTGCCGATGACCTCGGACAGTCGCTGGTCCTCGATCTGGGCGACGTAGATCGCCGCATTCCAGGCCGCGAACAGCGTCGACGTGCCGATCGACTCGCTGATTTCGCTCGGCAAGGTGTGCATCTCGTAGCGGAAGATCGACCGCGTGTCGGCATAAGCGTTGAAATTGAGATCGCGGCCGGCGTTGCCGAGCTCGGCCTTCACCGCACGCAGCAGCTGGTGCCGGTCGTGCAGAAACGGATCCTCGCCGGGCCAGATCCGCTGAATGATCTCGAGCCCCGGATCGTTGCCGTGCGAATGGATGCCGATGAGTCGGCCGCCCGGCGCTAGCGCCCGCGCCAGCGGCGCGATCACCTTTTGGGCTTTGAATTCGAGCGGCGCGCGGGCGCGATAGGGTTGCGAGGCGATGACCAGATCGTAGTCCGCGCGCGTCGCGCCACGTCGCGGCCGCAGCGGATCGAGCAGGAATTTGTAGTCGTCGCGGTAGATCACCAGCACGACCGGCTTTTCATAGATCGGATTGCCCGAGACCTTGCTGACCTTGGCGCGCCAGTTCTGGTTGAGGAACGGCTGGAGCTGGGTGATCTGCTGCTCGAATTCGTGCGCCGTGCCGCCTGTCAGGCCGACCTCGTGCCAGACGAGGCTGGTCGCGGCTGTAACTGAATTGGGCGTGAGCCACGGCGCTTCGGAGTAATACATGTTGGTAAGGACAAGGACTGTCGCCGGGTGCTCGTAGAATCGGTCCGGCATTTTTTCGAGCGTCAGGCGCACGTCCTCGAGGCTGATCTCCTTGCCGACGATATAGAGCGGCGTTGTCGGAAAGCGGTTGTGCAGCGAGCGCGTGACGCGTGCCAGCACGGTGCCGTCGCCCATGCCGGCGTCGAAGACGCGGATGCCGGGCGGTCGCGGATGGATGTTGCCAAGTTCCATGCCGACGCGCTCGCCGACCGTCCATTTCTCGCCGCAGGTATTGACGAACAGCAGGTATTTTTGCCGGTTGTCGTAGAAGCGGAAATTCCTGTCCGCGTTGCTCTTGCCGTTGACCGCGGCGAGGACGGGCGGAATCGGCTTGGCCAGCGGCGGCGACACTGCGGCTGGCGCCGGCGCGGCGACCGCCACGGTGCGGACGCGCGTTGCATCCGGCTTGTGGCGCACCATGAAGTCGTGCACGCGTTCGACGGTCTCGACCGTCACGCGGCCGCCGAAGCGCAGCCGGCTGACCAGCTTGCCGTCGTTGACGGCGAGGCGGCCGAACGTCGACTCCGCCATGCCGACGCGGCGGCAGTATCCTGAAATCTCGTGCAGCAGCGACTGGCTATCCATGCGCATCCACCCCTGGCGCGCGTCGCGCGCTTGTTGCTTTGGCCTGATTTCGGGCGCTCATGGCGCACCGGTCAACCACAATTCAGCCCATTTAAATTGTGGGCAGAATAATGGGATATATCCCATTTAAATGGGCAAATAATTGCGCCACTCCTGGCCCATTTCGGTTGTACGAAAGGCCGATGGACGACTGCTTGGGCGCTAAAAACCGGCGAAACGGGCGCCGAGTGGGCAGGTGTTAGATGCCGCCCCAGACCTCGGTGGCGACCTCGGCGACCAGCGCCGATTTGCGACGTTCGAGGTCGAGCGCCAGCTTGTTGCCGTGGTGCGAACTGGCGAAGCCGCATTGCGGGTTGAGGCAGAGATAATCGAGCGGCACGTATTTGGCCGCAGCATCGATGCGTCGTTTGAGCGCGTCTTTTGATTCAAGCTCTGGCTGCGGCGGCAATTTTTCTATCACCCGATAAACGTTTCTTCTATCGTCCGCCGGTTGCGGAACGGGGAGATCAGCCATGCCATCCGCCCGCGGCGCACACCGGAAGCGGCCGCGCCGCCGCGCCGAGGAGGTCATCGATGCTGCCGCTGCGGTCTTCGCCGAGCGCGGCTATCACGGCGCCTCGACGCAAGATGTCGCCGACCGCCTCGGCATGCGGCAGGCTAGCCTCTATTACTACTTCCCCTCGAAAGAAGCCGCGTTGGAGCAGGTTTGCCTGCGCAGCGTCGGCGATTTCGTCGACCGGGCCCAGGCGATTGCGCGTGCGCCCGGCCGCGCCGCCGACAAGCTGACAACCCTCATCCACAGCCACCTCGCGCCGGTCGAGGTTCGGCGCGATTACGTGCGCTGTTTCCTGCGTGAGCGCCGCTTCCTGCCGCGCGACAGTGCGCGGCGCATCGGCCGGGTTGCGCGGCGCTATGAAGGAATTTTGCAAGGCGTGATCAAGGCCGGCATGGCGGCTGACGAACTGCGGCGCGATCTCGATCCACGGCTGACGACCTTAGCACTTCTCGGCATGTGCAACGCGGCGATGGAGTGGTACGGGCATGAACCGAACGCGCCGCTCGAACGGATCGCCAAGGCGTTCGCCGCCCTCGTTATCGACGGCATGAAGGCGACATCCAGCCGCGGATCGCGCTAGCCCTTCAGATTCAGGAACAACTTCACCGCGTTCCAGAACCCGTCCGGATCCTGGATGTGCGGTGAGTGTCCGCACTACGGCAGCTCGACGAGCTGCGCGCCGGGAATGGTCGTCGTGAGTGCATGCGACAATGCCGGCGGTGTTGCCGTGTCCTTGAGGCCGACGACGACCAGCGTCGGATTGCGGATCGATTTGATCGCGCCGAGCGGACGGTGCCTTGCCTTGGCCGGTTATCGTGAATCGATCCGGTCGTAGTGGTGTTTGAGGTTCCAGCCGATGAACACCAGGCACACGACGAACAACGCGTAACCGGCTGATTCCGCCGCGCCGCGTGCGTCGGCGGCAAGGAACAGGCCGCCAACGCCGATCGCGCTCAACAACGCGATCAGCAGCAGCAGCGAGTCCGGCCGCTCGACCAAAATGTCGAACGGCCAGCCGCGCACCGGATGATCGCAGACATGCTTCACCAGCCAGACGAGCGCGAAGAACGCCAATCCGGCGGTGAACAGACCGGTGGCGTAGGTATCCGGGCCGCGTGCGCCGCTAGCGGTGAGGAATCCGAGCAGCGACGCGCAGCCAAGCAGCACGCCCAACAGCCAGGGTGCGATCCAGTTCCAGATGTCGCGCAACGGCACGCGCCGGGCACGCCTGGCTGCGGCCTCCGCTGCGCGTAACCGGTCATCGTTCATGACGACGCGCTCCGCGCTCGGTCCCGTTCAGAATCTCAACGCCAGTGCGGCTAAGGGGTTCCGACGTGCGGGCGGTGTCAGAGGTGCAGGCCGCTTGACGCCAAGCCGTCGAGCACGAATTGCGCGGCCAGGGCCGCCAGGATGAGACCCAGGACGCGGCTGATGACATTGGCGCCGGAGATACCAAGGAGACGCGACAGTCGCGATGCGAACAGGAGCGCCACCAGCGTCAGGCCGAGTACCACCGCCAGGGCGGCGATCACCAGCGCCGCGGTCAGCGGGCTTCCGGCGCGGCCGATCAGGAGAACCGTCGAGGTGAGGGCGCCAGGGCCGGCAAGCAGCGGAAACGCCAGCGGAAACACCGCGACGTCATCGCGCCGCCGCGCCTCCTCGCGTTCCGGCGGCGTCGGCGCATGGATGCCGGAGGGCCGCGCGAAAGCCATGTCAATCGCCAGCAGGAACAAAAGAATGCCGCCGGCGATGTGAAAGGCGGCGAGCGAGATCCCAAGCGCCCGCAACAGCGGTGCGCCCGCGAACGCGAAGACCAGAAGCAGGGCTGCCGCGACTGCAACGCCACGCAGCGCGGCTTCGCGTTGCTCGCGGCGGCTCCAATCATGCGTCAATGTCGCGAAGATCACGGCGGTGCCGATCGGATCGACGATCACGCCGAAGATGACGAAGCTGTCGATCAAGGTCGCGATCACGGGTTCCTCACGGGAACAGGCCGCGCAGCTGCTTGCCAGCGCGGACTTTTTCGACGCCCAAGGCCATCGCCGCGAGGCGGTTCGAAACCCGGTCGTTGCGGCCGCGTCGGGCCACCTGGCGGAAGGTGGTTTCCAGAATCTGTTCGAGCCGGTGATTGACCTCGGTCTCGGTCCAGAACAGCTGCTGCAAATCCTGTACCCACTCGAAGTAGGAGACGATGACGCCGCCCGCGTTGCACAGGATGTCGGGAATGACAAAGATTTCGTCCTGGCGCCGATCGAGGATCGCGTCGGCGGCTGGCGTCGTCGGACCGTTGGCGCCTTCGGCCAAGACGCGGCACTTGAGCCGGCCGGCGTTTTTCTCGGTGATCACCTGTTCGACCGCGGCCGGAACCAAAACCGTGCATGGCTGCGTCAGGAGCTCGTCGCCCCCGATCGCCGCACCCGTTGACCAACCAGCCAGCACGCCGCCATGCGTTTGCGCGTGCGCTTCGATCGCGTCGAGCGGCAAGCCTTTCGGGTCGTAATAGGCAGCGGTATGGTCCGCCAAACCGACGATTTTGACGCCCATGCGCCGCGCCAAGGTCGCCGCGGCAACCGAACCGACGTTGCCGAAGCCTTGGACGATCGCCGTCGTCTCGGTTGCCTTGAGCTCCATCGTCTCGAGCGCGCGCGCGACGAGATAGGCGATGCCGCGGCCAGTCGCCTCGCGGCGGCCGACCGTGCCGCCGACGGCGACCGGCTTGCCGGTGACGATCTCGGTGACCGCATGACCTTGATGCATGGAATAGGTGTCCATGAACCAGGCCATGATCTGTTCGTTGGTGCCCATGTCAGGCGCCATGATGTCGGTATGCGGACCGACGAACGGGATCATCTCCTGCATGTAGCGGCGCGATACCGCTTCGAGTTCGCGTTTCGACAAGGCAGGGGGATCGCAGGCGACGCCGCCTTTGGCGCCGCCATAGGGCAGCCCGACGAGCGCGCATTTCCAGCTCATCCAAACGGCCAGTGCCGCCACCTCGCCGAGTTCGAGTCCGGGGGAAAAGCGCGTGCCGCCTTTCGTCGGACCGAGCGTCAGGTGATGCTGGACACGATAACCGGTAAAGATTCGCGTCCGGCCGTCATCCATATTGACCGGAATGGTGACGGCAATCGCGCGTTTCGGATACAGCAACCGGTCGCGCTCGTTCTCGGGAATACCGAGATGGTCGGCGACGATGCCGAACTGTTGTCGCGCCATGTCGAAGACCGGGCCCGAATAGATATCCACGCACGCCTCCGTCGTGACGCCCGGGCGGCACAGTATCGGAATTTATATGACGAGGGCTAGGGGACCGCGCGGTTTATTGCGCTCGCATCGCGGTCTGGCGAAGCGGCACCGGCGGCGAGATCAGCACAAGCTGGATCGGCGTACCGTCTTCCCACAATTTGAAGGCGATCGGGACGCTGCGGTCGTTGAGCCAGACGATGCCGCGTTTCTGGCCGTCGACGAGATATTGGCGAAGGAGCTGGGTCTTGCCGTCGAACGTCACCGGCGTTTCGTTGCCGCCGCTGATACGAACATCCTCGACCTGGCCGCTCTTGGTTGACATCACGACGTGCGCGTTGAGAAAGTTGGGCGACCACGGATTGGATGTCCGTACGTCGGCGGGTGCCAGCGTTGTGCCATCGGGCGTCGTGATCACGAAGGTATTGCCGCGCGCCTCGCCGGTGACGTCGATGCTCGTGCCGTTGGTCGTGGTGACGCCATGAAACGCAACGAGGCGGCCGTTATGCCAATCCTCGCTACGCGTCGCGTCCTGACGGTACACGACGATGCCGAGCAACTGCACCGCGACGTGCAGCACGCTTTCGACATGGGTGCGGTCGCGTGATTGGTCGATGATATTTGTATAGGTGCCGATCTGTCCGAACGTCGGATGCTCGACCTCGTATTGGTAGCTTTGCATTTCGGCGTGCGCCGGAGTGACGAACGCGCACAGCGCGGACGCAAAAACGAGAGCAGCAGCAACCGGCGGCAATTGCACTCGTGCCATGATCCGTACGATTGCACGGATCATAGGCCGGTGCCCCCGACGCTGCCAGCGGTTCCGGGCTTATTGCCGCGAAATCTGTCCCGTGTCCGGATTGATCACAACGCGGAACTGCTGACCGTTGTCGGTCACCAGCGCCGTGTAGGCATTACCGCTCGGTCTGAAGTCGCTAAACGACGCATAGCCTTGCGCTTCGAGGACATTGAGCGCGGCCGTCGCGCGGCTGCCTGCCGGATTGTCGAGATCAGGAACCGCGGGCGGGCTGGCTGCCGGCAGTGCCGCCGGGTTGGGCGTGCTGGTCGCGGATGAAGCGCCGCCCAGCGCGTGCGGTGGTGTGCCGAGTTCCTCGCCGGTCGCCGTTGGCACAGGCATCGCGGTCGTGGCGGGCGCCGGCGCGGCCACTTGGCCGGGCGCACCGTAGGGCGACGGCGTGGCGTTCGGCCATGCCTGCGCATGTGCGGTGCCGGCCATGGCGAGGGTAGCAAACAGGACAAGAGCGGTGCGTTGCATGAAACCTCCCTGACAGGCGGTTGGGCGCCAAGGGCGTCGGATGCATCGATTTCCGCCAAGTGATGCGCCTGATTTTGGCGGATTGAAGGCAAATCCTCCGCAATGATCTGTACTGGCGGGGTCCCTAGTTGATTTTCTATAGTCGGTTGCGAGCCATGG
>DATEMD010000083.1:0-2063 GCA_035275845.1 Allostellaceae bacterium
CTGTGAACCGCGCCGCCGCTTGCCCCGCGCGATCGAGGAGACAATCAACGATCGCCGCCTGCAACGACGCCGCCAAGTCGGCGCGCGCGCGATCGTCGAGCGCACCATGCCGCCGCACCGTTTCGGCCAGCGCGGTCTTCAAGCCCGAGAATGAGAAGTCGCATCCCGGCCTGCCGCTCATCGGCCGCGGCAACGGAAAGCGCGCCGCGTCGCCGTTGCGCGCCGCTTGCTCGATCGCCGGTCCGCCGGGATAGCCGAGACCCAAAAGCTTGGCGCCTTTGTCGAAACACTCGCCAGCCGCGTCGTCGATCGTCGTGCCGAGGCGGCGATAAGCACCGACGCCTTCGACCGCCAGCAATTGGCAATGGCCGCCCGAGACCAGCAACAGAAGATAAGGAAACGCCACGTCGTCGGTCAGCCGCGCCGACAACGCATGACCTTCGAGATGATTGACGGCCACGAACGGCAAAGCGCGCGCATAGGCGATCGCCTTCGCCTCCATCACGCCGACCATGACGCCGCCGATCAGCCCGGGCCCGCCGGTGGCTGCGACGCCGCCGAGATCGCCCAAGCCGACCCCAGCGGCAGCGAGCGCACCCGATATCAAGCCGTCGAGATGGTCCAAATGCGCGCGCGCGGCGATCTCGGGCACGACGCCGCCATAGGGACGGTGTTCGGCGAGCTGCGACAGCACCAGGCTTGACCGAATACGCTTGTCGACGGCGGCAGTATCCTCGACCACTGCGGCCGCGGTTTCGTCGCAACTGGTTTCGATGCCCAGGACCAGCATGGCGCGGACCGTAGAGCATGATCCTTCCAAATGGAACGTCTGCGCCGGCGGGATTTTGCGGCGTCGGATAGAAGCCGGGCGAAGGTCGTGGCGGGGCTACGGACAAGCCCGGCGACGCCGCCGCGCCGGCGCCGCAACGCAGGCGGTTCCATTTGGAAGGATCATGCTCTCACACCTTCCCTTGCCGCCGCCTTCCGCCTAAGAACAAGGCATGGCCTCACCTCTTCTGCGCATCGGCACGCGCGGCAGCCCCCTGGCGCTGGCGCAGGCGGACGAGCTCAAGCACCGCCTGGCCGCGGCGCATGCGTCGCTCGCCGCGCCCGGCGCCATCGAAATCGTCGCCATCCGCACCAGCGGCGACCGCGTTGGCGAACGGCCGCTGGCCGAGGAAGGCGGCAAGGGCCTGTTCACCAAGGAGATCGAGGACGCGCTGATCACCCGGCGCATCGACGTCGCCATCCATTCGATGAAAGACATGCTAGCGACGCTGCCGAACGGCCTCGCGATCGCCGCGTGTCTGCCGCGCGAGGATCCGCGCGACGCGCTGTTGTCGCCACGCGCCGGTTCGTTCGCGGCGTTGGCCAAGGGTGCACGGCTCGGCACCTCGTCGCTGCGGCGCAAGGCGCTGGCGCTACACGCGCGGCCCGACCTCGCGATCGTGCCGCTCCGCGGCAATGTCGGCACGCGGCTCGCCAAGCTCGCGGCCGGCGACGCCGATGCCACCATCCTCGCCGTCGCGGGATTGAAGCGGCTGGGCCTTGCCGACAAGATCACCGCGACGCTGGCGCCGAGCGACATGCTGCCGGCGCCAGCGCAAGGCATCCTGGCGATCGAAATCCGCGACGACAACGAACGCGCGCGCGATCTGCTGACGCCGCTCGATCATCCTGAGACGGCCGCCTGCGCCAGCGCCGAACGCGCGTTCCTGGCGGCGCTTGACGGCTCGTGCCGCACGCCCATCGCCGCGCTGGCGACGATCGCAGGCGGACGGCTGGCGCTCGACGCCGCCATCGTCAGCCCGGACGGCAGAAAACTTCACCGCACGCAGCGGGACGGCGCAACCGCCGACGCCGCCGCGCTCGGCCACGACGCCGGCGCCGAGCTCAAAGCGCGCGGCGGTCCCGACTTCTTCACATGAAAGCGCTGGTGACCCGGCCGCGCGAGGATGCCGCCGGCTTGGTAGCGGCGTTGACAGCGCGCGGTATCGAGCCGCTGCTCGAACCGCTGTTGTCGATCGAGATCGCCCGCGACGCACAGGCCACGCTTGCGGCCG
>DATEMD010000084.1:0-18244 GCA_035275845.1 Allostellaceae bacterium
GGTGATGTTGTCGGCGGAAAGCGCATCCGGCGAATATCCCGTTGAAGCGGTCAAGATGATGGACCGTATCATCCGCCGGGTGCAGGCCGATCCCGCCTATTTCTCATCACTGCACGCCACCGCCGCCGGCAGCGACCACACGCCGTCGGACGCGATCAGCGCTGCCGCCGGCATGGTGGCGCATACGATCGGCGCCGCCGCGATCATGTCCTATACGACGTCGGGCGCGACCGCGTTGCGCGCCGCGCGCGAACGTCCGGACGTGCCGGTGATCGCGCTGACCTCGAACCTGTCGACCGCGCGCCGGCTGGCGATCACGTGGGGCCTGCACTGCGTCCACACGGCGGACGTCAGCAACTTCACCGACATGGTGCAGAAAGGCACCCAGACGGCGCGCAGCGAAGGCTTTGCTGAAAAAGGCGAGCGGGTGGTGATCACCGCCGGCGTGCCGTTCGGCACGCCGGGCGCAACCAACGTGCTACGGATCGCCTGGATCGACGCCTGATCAGGCGCGCAACAGCCCGTCGAGCGGCTTGATCCCGGCGGTATCCGGGAACACCTTCGTATCGAGCGCGTCACGTGCGAGGCCGCAATGGTCGCGCAGCACGGCTTTCATTACCGCACGCGCATCGGTGGTCATGCGCAAGTCACGATCATCCTGCAACTGTGCCAGGCCGGGCCAATCGCCGGCGACGCGTCCGCCTTTCACGGCACCGCCCATCACGAAGAGCGCCGACGCCGTGCCGTGATCGGTGCCGTTGTTGCCGTTGACCGCGACGGTACGACCAAACTCGGTGACCGCGACGACAACCGTCTGGCGCCACGCCGGGCCCATGGCTTTGACCAGCGCATCGAGGCCAGCGGCGAAACCTTCCATGTTCTGGGCGAGGCGGCCAGTTTCGGCGCCCTGGTTGACGTGCGTGTCCCAGCCGCCCATGTCGAGCGCCGCAATACGCGGGCCGTGCGGCGCGGCGATCAGCTTGCCGGCGGCTTCAGCCAACGCGGCAAATGCCTTTGGGCCAAAACCCATACCGCCCTTGGCCATGGTGTCGCCGCCGAGCACCGAACTCGAGAATGCTTGCGCCTTGACGCCTTCGGCGAGCGCCGGACCCAATAGCGGATCACGCGCATAGATCCGCCCGAGCGCGGCCATCAGATCGTTGTCGATGGCACCGACACCTTGCGGCTCCCAGCTCGCCACCTGCGCCTTGCCGCGCAAGATCAGCGGCACGGCGCCGCCGACGGCCAAACCGAGTCGCGCCTTGTCGCCGCCTTGCAAGAGCACGATGGCGCGATTGAGCCAGCCGTCGCTCTCGCCTTGTTTGACCGTCAGGCCGGTCTCCATCAGGTCCTGGGCGTCGAAATGCGAGCGCGTGCGATAGCCATTGCCGGCGGCGTGAACGAAGAGCAGTTCGCCGCTTCGGTAATAAGGCTCGATCGCGCCGAGCGCCGGATGCAGCGCGAAGAACCGGTCCAGCGCGATGGTACCGCCGGGGCCGCCGGACGATTTCAGCGCGATGGCACCGCGTTTTTCCTGGTAGAGCGGATCGCCGACCGGCGCGACCGCCGCCATGCCGTCGAGCGCGCCGCGCAGCAGCACGACGACGAAGCGGCGATCGCCTGGCACGGCGGCGAAGACCGCCCCTGGCAGGGACGCAAGCGTGAACACGCCCGCACTTCCGACAACCAGACCGAGGAATTGACGACGCGACGACCCGCAACAAGGCATGGATTTCATCGCCTCTGGAATTCGGGAGCCGCCAGCAGCAACGCGACGCCAGCACGGCGCGACGGCGCGCGTCGGATCGCCTGCAACGTATCGGCGGACAGCGCCTCGCCGAGCGTCGTGCTCGCCAGCATGATTGGATCGGGCGCCCCGGGAAGGCGATTGGCGAAGGTCTCGCACCATTCGGCGCGATGCAGCACGGCCTCGGGCGAAACCCAGGACGCGGCGTCGTCCGGCCAGCCCGCCGGCGACGGCGCATAGAACGGCATCTGATTGAGGGTGCGCAGGCCGCCAGCCAGCATCGGCCCCGATGGCGTGAAATTCGTGGCACGGCAGGCGGCAGTCACCATGTCGCCGGGCGTCCGCATCTTGCCAAACGGTTTCGACCAGGCCGCTTCCAAAGCGACCACGGCTTTGCTCACGGCGGCGAGGTTGCCGCCGGTATTGCGAAAGACCTTGGCGATCTGATCGACCGCGGCGCGCGGCGGCGCGTCGGCGATGAAATGCTGCGCCAACTTGAAGGCGATGTGATGTGCGGTCGCAGGATGGTTTGCGAGGTCGCGGATGGCGGCGATGCCTTCCTGCTCGCCTGCTTCGGCGTAGACTTTGCCGAGCAGTTGCTTCGGGCCCGGCTCATGGATCTGCGGGTAGAATTTGAACGTACCCGGCGCGGCGTCGTTGAGTCGCGCGACCGACCAGCCGGTCAGAATGCGCGCGAGCGCGATGACATCCGCCTGGGTATAGCCGCCATCGACGCCGAGCGTGTGCAGTTCGAGCATCTCGCGCCCGAAATTCTCATTGATGCCCTTGTCGCGGCGCTGGCCGACGACCGAATCGGGTCCGATCGACAGCGCATTGTCGAGATAAAGCAGCATTGCCGGATGCCGTTCGGCCGCCAGTAACATATCGACGAACCGGCCGGTGACGTGCGGCCGGATTGCTTCGCGCTCGAAGGCGAAGGCGAAGCCGCGCACGAACGGACGGAAGCCAGAGACGGTGAAGTGATTGCTCCAGAAATGCACCAAGCGCTCGATCACCGGCGTCGGGCTCGACACGACGGCGTTGGTGCGGGCCGTGAGCTCTGCGAGGTAGACATCGCGGACCTGATCGTTGAAGGCTTTGCGATCGGCCTGCTGCTTGTCGCGCCGCATTTCGAGCAGCGCCCCGACCATACGCTGCGACGGTGGCAAATCGGCTGGAAACGCCGGCTGGACCGGCTGTTCGATCTGCCGCAAAACCCAGCCGCGCGGATCGGCGGCGATCGCGCTCAGTTCGTCGCCGCGCGCCGCATAGCCAAAGCGCGTGGCAGCGACGACGGCCTCGAACGCGGCGGACGTAACCATGATGGGGATGATACGGCGCCGAGGCCTGAAACATCCCTGTTTCCGTGGCCCGAACGGTGCGACTTGTGCTACATCCCGTCGCCGTTCCGCGGTTAACCATCCATGGACCTTTCGATCGTCATCCCCGTCCGCAACGAGGCGGCGAATATCGGCCCGCTGGTGCGGGAGATTCGCGCCGCGCTCGAAGGCCGGCTCGACTACGAGGTGATCGTGGTCGACGACGGCAGCACCGACGACACCGTCGGAATCCTGCGCGGCGTCAAAGCCGAGTTCACACGTCTACGCGTGCTGCGCCACGCCCGACGCTCGGGTCAGAGCGCTGCCATCCGCTCCGGCGTCAAGGCAGCACGAACGCGGTGGATCGCGACGCTCGACGGCGACGGCCAGAACGATCCGGCGGACATCCCGCGCCTGTGGGAACTGGTGCGGTCGACCCCGACCGCGCTGTTGATGATCGCCGGCATGCGCCAGAAGCGCCGCGACACGGCGGCAAAGCGGCTGGCATCGCGCCTCGCCAACCGAATCCGCGCACGACTGCTCGAAGATGGTACGCCGGATACCGGCTGCGGCCTGAAGCTATTTCCACGCGCGCTGTATCTCGATCTGCCGTTCTTCGATCACAACCACCGCTTCCTGCCCGCGCTGGCGCTGCGACAGGGCGGCAAGGTGCAGTCGGTTGCCGTCAACCACAGGGCCCGCAGCGGCGGTGTTTCGAATTACAAGGTGTTCGACCGGCTATGGGTCGGCATCGTCGACCTGATCGGCGTGCTCTGGCTGAAGCGGCGCGCTGTCAATCCCGAAGCCACCGAAGAATGAGTCGCACCGATCTCCCGGGCACGGCGCCACCGCTCCGACGCGTCCGGATGGTCGGCCGCGCGCTGTGGGTGCTGATGATCGTTGTCGGGCTGGTGGCAGCATGGCACGAGCGCGCGGCGCTCAATCCGGTCGCGCTGCGCAATCAACTTGCCGGCTATCCGGCCACACCGCTGGTGTTCCTGGCATTGCAAGTGGTTGCCAGCCTGCTGTTCATTCCGCGCACCTTGCTCGCGGTCGCGGCGGCGTTGCTGTTCGGCGCCTGGTGGGGAATCTTTTGGGCGGCGCTCGGCGCTACGCTCGGCTCGGTCGTCGGCTTCCTGGTCGCGCGTTACATCAACAGTGGTTGGCTCGATCTTGAAAACCTGCCGCGCATCGGCCCGTTGCTGCTCAAGGCCGAAAGCGGCGGCTGGCGCGCGGTGACTGCGCTCCGCCTGATCCCGGTTATTCCGCACAGCCTGTCGAATTATGCGCTCGGCCTGACGCGCATCGGTCTCGGCCCTTATACGGTCGGTTCGTTCCTTGGCCAGCTGCCGATGACCATCGCTTATGTCGACTTGGCGGCGGCCGGCGGCCGGCTTGCCGGTGGCCGCACGGACTGGGTCCTGCCTGTTGCGATCGGTGCCGCGGCGCTCTTGATCTCGGTCGTCGTACCGCGGCTCTGGAAGCGCTAGGCGATCGCCGGCGGCTTTGGCCCGCCGGTCGCCCAGTCGAGCAGCTCCACCGTGTGAACGACCGGCACGCCGGTTCCAGAGGCGATCTGGGTGATACAGCCGATATTACCGGCAGCAACGATATCCGGCTGGGTGCTTTCGAGATTGGCGACCTTGCGCCGACGCAAACGGTCGGCGATCGCCGGCTGCATCAGGTTATAGGTGCCGGCCGAGCCGCAGCACAGATGCGCTTCTGGCGGATCGAGGACGGTGAAACCCAATTCGGCCAGTAGCGCCATGGGCTGCGCGTGAATGCGCTGTCCGTGTTGCAGCGAGCACGCCGAGTGATAGACGACACGGCGGCCGGCAGCGGCGGAATTCGGCGTCAGCGGCAGCGCGGCAGCGACCTCGCTGATGTCCTTGGCGAGGGCGGCAATCCGGGCGGCCTTGGCGGCGTAGGCCGGATCGGTGCGCAGCATGAAGCCGTAATCCTTGACCGTGGTGCCGCAGCCCGACGCGTTGACCACGATGGCGTCGAGCCCCGCGCCTTCGATCTCGCGCGTCCAGGCATCGATGTTGGCGCGCGCGTAATCGCCCGCATCGCTGCCCATATGGTGCGTCAGCGAGCCACAACAGCCGGCGCCGGCCGCGACCACGACCTCGCAGCCGTGACGCGTCAACAACCGCACGGTCGCATCGTTGATCGCTGGATCGAGCACTTGCTGGACGCAGCCGGTCATGAGCGCGACGCGCATGCGGCGCGGACCGATCGCCGGAAAGCTGCGCGCGTGCTCGGTCATGCCCGGCGCCGGCAGTCGCGTCGGCAGCAGCTTGCCCATCGCGCCAAGACGGCCGGGCAACAGGCTCAAGATCGGCTTGGCGAGCCGGGCAACGCGCATCACCGAACGGAAGCGGCCGACGCGCGGCATGATCGCCGCGAGAAAGCTCCGCAGCACCCGTTCAGCAAACGGCCGGCGATAGGTCTTCTCGACATGACGGCGCCCCTCGTCGATCAGGTGCATGTAGTGGACGCCCGACGGACAGGTTGTCATGCAGGCGAGACACGACAGGCAACGATCGAGGTGCAGCGCGACCTGGCGGGTCGCCGGCCGCTGGTTCTCGAGCATGTCCTTGATGAGATAGATGCGGCCGCGCGGCCCATCGAGCTCGTCGCCGAGCAGGGCGTAGGTCGGACAGGTCGCGTTGCAGAATCCGCAATGGACGCAGGTGCGGAGGATCTTGTTCGCCTCGGCGATATCGGGATCGGCCAACTGCTCGGGTGAGAAGTGGGTTTGCATCGATCAGCCTAGAACTCGGAATAAAGCCTGCCGCGATTCAAGACGCGCTTCGGATCGAAGCCATCCTTGACCCGCGCGCTCAACGCCGCCAACGCCGACGGCAATGGCTCAAAAACCGGCACAGCAGCGCGCAACGCGGCTGACGCGCGAATCAGCGTGGCGTGACCTTGGCCGCCGAGCGCGGCGCGGATTGGGCCAGCGCCGCCATCGTCGGCGCCGCGCACCGCGAGCCACACGAGGCCGCCGCCCCAGTCGAGGAAATAATCGACATTGAGCGCGGCGCGGACAGCGCCGAGAAAAGCGGGCGACGCGGTCGGCGCCAGCGACACGCGCCAGATCGCCCGCTCGCCCGCCGCCAGCGGCGCCGCATCGCGGACATCTTTCCAGAGCCTCTCGGACTCAGCGTCGCCGAGAATCTCGGCGGCACCGAACGGCTTGAGCTCGTCGCGCAACGCTTTCGAGCACGCTTCCACCGACGGCAGCGGCCCTTCGACGCGCATGATGGTCCGCGCGCGACCGTCGGCGTTCGGCAAATGCGCGGCGCCGGAGAGCTCGTGCGGCGCGTTCAAGCCGTGGATCATGGCGGCAACCGCGCGCGCATCGTCGAGGCCGGCCAAGGCGACGGTGCGCGTCGCCTCCGGCGCCGGCAGGACCTTGACGCTAATCTCGGTCATCACCGCGAGCGTGCCGTAGGAGCCCGCCAGGAGCTTGCAGAGATCGTAGCCGGTGACGTTCTTGACGACGCGGCCGCCGGCCTTGAAGGCTTCGCCGCGGCCGCTCACCGCCGCCAAACCCAGGACATGATCGCGCGCGGCGCCCTGGCAAATGCGGCGCGGCCCGGACAGGTTGCAGGCGATGACACCGCCCAGGGTCGGACTCGTCGCGGCCGAGCCGAGCAGCACCCGCCAATCGGCCGGCTCGAACGCGAGCATCTGGCGTTTGGCCGCGAGGGCGCTTTCGATTTCGGATAAGGGCGTCGCGGCGCCGGCGGTCAACACCAGCTCCTCCGGCTCGTATTGCCGGATGCCGGCGAAGGCCGCGACGTCGAGCGTGTGCGGCAGCTGCGGCGGACGGCCGAGGTTTCGCTTGCTGCCACCGGCGACGATTTCGACCGGTTCGTCGTTGGCAACGGCAGTGGCGACGACCTCGATCAGCTGCGTCTCGTCGGCGGGGCGGTACCGGCTCACGCGTGATCTCAGAATCGCGGCAGGTCGGGAAAGCGCATCTGACCGCGATGGACGTGCAGCCGGCCAAGCTCGGCGCAGCGGTGGAGCTGCGGAAACACCTTGCCTGGGTTGAGCAGGCCGTTCGGATCGAACGCGCATTTGAGGCGCTGCTGCTGCTGCAGGTCGGCCTCGCTGAACATGGTACCCATCAAATCGCGCTTCTCGACGCCGACGCCGTGTTCGCCGCTGAGGCAGCCGCCGATCTCGACGCTGTAACGCATGATATCGGCGCCGAACTGCTCAGTGCGCTCGAGCTCGCCAGGCTGATTGGCGTCGTAGAGGATCAGCGGATGAAGATTGCCGTCGCCAGCATGGAACACGTTGGCGACGCGCAGCCCGTATTTTCGCGATAGCTCCGCCATGTATTTCAGAATGTCGGGCAGCTTGGCGCGTGGGATCGTCGGATCGACACAGTAATAATCCGGCGAAATACGGCCGACCGCCGGAAAGGCTGCCTTGCGCCCGGCCCAAAAGGACAGACGTTCCTCGTCGTTGTTCGAGACGCGCACCGACACCGAGCCGCAGCGTTTGGCGATGCCCTCAACGCGGTCGATGAGGTGATCGACCTCCACCGGCGGGCCATCGAGCTCGACGATCAGCAGTGCCTCGACGTCGAGGGGATAGCCCGCATGGACGAAATCCTCGACCGCGTGGATCGCCGGCTTGTCCATCATCTCCATGCCGCCAGGGATGATCCCGGCGCCGATGATCGCCGCAACGCAGGCGCCGGCACTTTCGTTCGACGGGAAACCGAGCAGCAGCGCGCGCGCCGTGGACGGCTTGCGCAGCAACCGGACCGTGACCTCGGTGACGACGCCCAAGAGACCTTCGGAGCCGACCGTCACGCCGAGCAGGTCATAGCCGCCGCTGTCGAGATGCTTGCCGCCGAGACGCAGAACCATGCCGTCGATCAGCACCATTTCGACGCCGAGGACGTTGTTCGTGGTCAGGCCGTATTTGAGGCAATGCACGCCGCCCGAATTTTCGGCGACGTTGCCGCCGATCGAGCAGGCGATCTGGCTCGACGGGTCAGGCGCGTAATAGAAGCCGGCGTGCTGCACCGCGGCGGTGATGCCGAGATTGGTGACGCCAGGCTGCACGACGGCGCAGCGATTGTCGTAATCGATCTCGAGAATGCGGTTGAGCTTGGCGAGACCGAGGATGATGCCGTCTTCGAGCGGCAGCGAGCCGCCCGATAGCGACGTGCCTGCGCCGCGTGGCACGACCTTGATCCCGCTCTTGTGGCAATACGCCAGAACCCGCGACACTTCCTCGGTGGTCGACGGCAGCACCACCAATAGCGGCCGGGCACGGTACGCGGTGAGACCGTCGGTTTCGTAAGCGCGACGTTCGTCCTCCGACTCGATGACGGCATCGGATGCGGCGCACAACCGGCGCAGATCGCCGGCGATCGTACTGCGGCGCGCGATCACCGCGGCATCGGGTTGCGGCATCAACATGGCGATCCATGTTGGGCGTGGGCAGGCACGGTGCCAACAACAAAAAACCGCGCCGAAGCGCGGTTTTTAAAACGGCGGCACCAGCGGCTGTCAGCCCTGTCGGGCCTTGTATCGCGGATTGGTCTTGTTGATGACGTAAACGCGGCCCTTGCGGCGCACGATACGGCAATTCTTGTCGCGCGCTTTCAGCGATTTGAGCGAATTCTTGATTTTCATGACGGGGCCAGACTGCGTTTCACTTTCGGAAGGCCGGGAAAATAGGAGAGAACCGATGACAGAGTCAACCGCCGGTCGGGCACCCCCGGAAAATCAATCCCGGGCCGGCGCTGCCAGCACCTTCTCCCCCTTGGGCCGCCCGCCGGCGGTGTTCTTTCCGGAGAGGAAATGCTTGATGTTGCGGGTAGCTTGGCGAAGCCGTTGCTCGTTTTCGACCAGCGCGATGCGGACATAACCTTCGCCGTATTCGCCGAATCCGACGCCGGGAGAGACCGCGACATTGGCCTTCTCCAGCAACAGCTTCGAGAACGCCAGCGTACCGCCTTCGCGGAACTGTTCGGGAATCGGCGCCCAGGCAAACATCGACGCCGGCGGCACCGGAATCGGCCAACCGGCCTGATGCAGACCCTCGACCAAAACGTCGCGACGCTTCTTGTAGCGCGCGCGGATTTCCTTGATGCATTCTTGCGGCCCGTTGAGCGCCGCGGTCGCCGCCACCTGGATCGGCGTGAAGGCGCCGTAGTCGAGATAGGATTTGATGCGCGCGAGCGCCGCGATCAGGCGCGCGTTGCCGACCGCGAAGCCGATGCGCCAGCCCGCCATGTTGTAAGTCTTGCTGAGCGACGTGAACTCGACCGCGATGTCGCGCGCGCCGGGAATTTGCAGGACCGACGGCGGCGGATTGCCGTCGAAATAGATCTCGGCATAAGCCAGATCGGACAGCAGATAGATGTTGCGCGAGCGGCAGAACTCGACGACCTCGCCATAGAAATCGAGATCGACGACCTGTGCCGTCGGATTGGCCGGAAAATTGAGCACCAGCGCGATCGGCGCCGGCGAACTCTGCTCGACCGCCTGTTTCAGCTCCTTGAGGAAATCGATGCCGGGACCGATCGGCACGCTGCGCACCGACGCGCCGGCCATGATGAAACCGAAGGCGTGAATCGGATAGCACGGGTTCGGCACCAGCACGATATCGCCGGGCGCGGTGATCGCCTGCGCCAGATTGGCGAGACCCTCTTTCGAGCCGAGCGTGACGATGATCTCGCGATCGGGATCGAGTTCGACGTTGAAGCGGCGCGCGTAATATTTTGCCTGAGCGCGGCGCAGCCCCATGATGCCGCGCGACACCGAATAACCGTGGGCGCGCGGGTTCTGCACCGTCTCGAGCAGTTTCTGGACGATGTGCGGCGGCGTCTGGCCGTCGGGATTGCCCATGCCGAGATCGATGACGTCGCTTCCAAGCGATCGCGCCTTCGCCTTCAGCGCGTTGACCTCGGCGAAGACGTAGGGCGGCAATCTCTTGAGGCGGTAAAATTCTTCCATGTTACGGCTCGACGTGGCGCTTTCAGGCGCGCGACCGGAACAATGCCATTCTCGGTAGGGAACGGGAATGCAGCGAGCGCGGCGCGAATGGCCGCCATCCTAGCGCCTCAATCCACCGCAATGCTACGGCTTTCGCGGGCGCGGCGCACACATAAGCCTCTGTTAACGCTGGCCAAAGATCGCTTTGACGACACGGCCGGGGATCGTGTGTTGCACCGCGGCATAGAACTTGCGGAATGGGCTCGAACCCCGTATTTGGTTCGGGCCACCGCGCGGGAGGGGTCCCATGCAGAGCAGTTGGTCGAACGGCCGCGACCTGGCGATTTCATTCCTAGCCTTGTTGGCGCTGGCCATTCCGTTCATGCCGATTCCAGGCGATCACGAGACGCGCATGTACGTCCGTTTCCACACGCACGGAACGGCGCCGCACGCGTTCAGCACCTATACGCTGCACAGCATCTGCTCGGTGATGGCGACCGCGCTCGCCTATAACGACCCGAAGACCGGCCAATACACCCGGATCAGCTGCGGCCACTAATCCGGCTTAAGCGGCAACGCTGAGCTGCTCGACGAACTGGCGCGCGCAATGCGTCCAGGTAAATTGCAGCGCATGGTCGCGGCATTTGGCGCGCGGAATCTCAAGCGCCGCCAGCGCGGCCGCGCGGAGATCGCGGCTCAACACGCCGACGCCGCTGGTACCGATGACATCGAGCGGTCCCGGCACCGGAAATGCCGCGACCGGCAATCCCGAGGCCAGGGCTTCGAGCAGCACCAGACCGAACGTGTCGGTGCGGCTGGGAAAGACGAACACATCGGCCGACGCATAAAGCCGGGCGAGCGAGCCGTTCTCGACGCGACCGAGAAAATGCGCCGTCGGATAGCGGCGCTTCAACCGTTCGAGCTGCGGCCCCTCGCCCACCACCAGCTTTGAGCCCGGCAGATCAAGATCGAGAAACGCCGGCAGATTCTTCTCCAAGGCAACGCGGCCGACTGAAAGAAAAATTGGCCGCGGGAAACCGATATCCTCTTGCCGGTAGCCGGGATCGAATTTCGCCGGATCGACGCCGCGGCTCCACGGCCGCAGGTTGCGGAAGCCCTTGGCCGAGAGCGCGACGCGCATCGACTCGGTCGCGACCATGATGCCGCGAGCCGGTGCATGGAACCGCCGCAACACGCCATAAGTGACGCGCGACGGGATGGCACAACGCGCCGCGAGGTATTCGGGGAAGCGGGTGTGGTAGGCGGTGGTGAAGGCAAAATTACGGTCGAGACACCAACGCCGCACGGCGAAACCGAGCGGTCCTTCGGTGACGATGTGGACCGCATCCGGCCCCGCCTGTTCGATCAGCGTGGCGGCGGGCCGTGCCGCGCCGAAGGCGAGCCGGATTTCGGGATAGAACGGACACGGCACGGTGGCGAACATATCGGGCGTCAGCGTCGTCACCGCGTGCCCCATCGCGCCGAGCTCGGGCAAAATCGATTTGAGCGTACGGACGACGCCGTTGACCTGAGGCGACCAGGCGTCGCTGGCGATGAGGATCTTCACGCCGCGGGTTCGAACGCCTTCTCCGCCCGAGCGACCGGACGCAGCGGATCGAGGGCGTTGAGCTCGACCCAGCGGATGATTTCGAGACGGCCGTCGAAGTGCTCGACCAGCGCCGAACAGCTTTCGACCCAATCGCCGTCGTTGCAATAGAGGACGCCGCCGATCGTGCGGATTTCGGCTTGATGGATGTGGCCGCAAACGACGCCGTCGACGTGCCGCCGGCGCGCTTCGGCGACGACCGCGTCGGCATAATCGCTGACGAACTGGACGGCGTTCTTGACCTTGCTCTTGAGATAGGCGGAAAGCGACCAATAGGAATAGCCGAAACGGCGGCGCACGACGTTGTAGTAATGATTGAGCTTCAGCGACAGCTCGTAAGCGCCGTCGCCCAGCAGAGCGAGCCACTTGGCGTAGCGCACGATGCCGTCGAAATCGTCACCGTGCAGCACCAAGAGGCGCCGGCCGTCGGCGGTGACGTGCAGCGCATCCTGCACCAGGTCGACGCCACCGAGCTGGAGATCGACCCAGTTGCGCAGCCATTCGTCGTGATTGCCCGGAATGTAGAAAACCTTGGTGCCCTTGCGTGCCTTGCGCAGGATTTTCTGAATCACATCGTTATGGCTTTGAGCCCAATACCAGCTTTTGCGCAAGCGCCAGCCGTCAACGATATCGCCAACGAGGTAGAGGTAATCTGAATCGGTGTGCCGCAGGAAATCGAGAAGGAACTCGGCCTTGCAGCCGCGCGTGCCCAAATGAATGTCGGAAATCCAGATCGTCCGGTAACGGTGGATGCCGTCGATATGGTCCATCGCGCCGCTTATTCCCCCGACGCGATTACGAATCTGAACATGCCGCCTAGCTAACACGCGGCGATGACGAGATTGTTCCGGTTTGGAGTCGGTTTCGTGACGGCTCAGGCGGCGAACGTCGCGATAATCCGTCGAATCGCGTCGAGGCCGTCGGTCAGCGCCGCTGGACCAGGCTGGAGGATGAGCGTCGACTTGATCTCATGTAGTGCGCCCGTACGGACCGCCGGTATTGTCTCGAAGCCAGGCCGCGCCGCGACTTTCTCCGGACGGAATTTCTTGCCGCACCAGGAACCGATGATGATGTCGGGCGCGCGCGCGACCACATCGGCGGGCGTGACGATGCGGTCCTTCGCCGCGCGGCCGGTCGCAAGTTCCGGAAAGATATCGACGCCGCCGGCGACTTCGATCAATTCCGCGACCCAGCCGATGCCCGAGATCAGCGGATCGTCCCATTCCTCGAAATACACTTTGGGCTGGCGCGACGGCCGGTTGGCGCGCGCCGCAGCGATCCGTTGCTCGAACGAGCGCGCCAGTGCGTCGGCACGCTCGCTGACGCCGACCAAGGCACCCAGCGTCCGGATCATGGCGAAGATTTCCGCCAGCGTGCGCTGATTGAACGCGTGCACGGCGATGCCGCGGCGGATCAGATCCGCGACGATGCCGGCCTGAATGTCGGAAAACGCCAGAACCAGGTCGGGTTTGAGCGCGACGATTTTCTCGATATTGGCCGAATTGAACGCCGAGACCCGCGGCTTCTCGCGGCGCGCTTGCGGCGGCCGGACGGTATAGCCGGTGATCCCGACAATGCGGTGCTGTTCGCCGAGCAGATAGAGCGTCTCGACGGTCTCCTCGGTCAGGCAGACGATGCGTCGCGGCGGGAACATCGCGGCGCTCAATCGTAGTGCGCGGAGAAAATGGTGGGCGTGGCAGGGATTGAACCTACGACCCCTTCCATGTCAAGGAAGTGCTCTCCCACTGAGCTACACGCCCGCGCGACGGCGGATTTAGACCAATTCCCGATCGGTTGGCAAGGACGGGTCGTCGGGCTCAGGCGGCCAGGAACCGTTCGATCTCGCCGACCAGCTGCCGCAGATGAAACGGCTTGGCCAGCACGGCAGCGTCGCGCGGCAGGGACTCCGCCTCGCCGAGCGCAACGGCAGCGAATCCGGTGATGAAAATGACGCGCAACAGCGGATGCATGTCGCTGGCGCGGCGCGCCAACTCGATGCCGTCGAGTCCTGGCATAACCACGTCGGCCAGCAGCAGGTCGATTGGGTGGTTGCTGGCCCAGGACAAGGCAGTTTCGCCATCGCCGAGGGCGCAGACGTCGTGCCCGGCCCGCCGCAACGCGCGCGCCAGGAACACGCGGATGCTGTCATCGTCTTCGGCGAGCAGGATTCGAGCCATGATGTTCCTCGCCGGCGAGGATACAGGGCCAGATTTAAACGAACGGTTTACCGCCAACCGGATGGCCACAATTGGCGATTTTCCGCCAAAAAGGGCCGCTTCCCGCGTGACAGGATCGCCCGTTCCTCGTTAATCTTGTTGCCATGCACGGCCTGGTGACGGCGGCTGAACCGATCGAAGTTTTAGCCAATGGCGGACAAGCGGTCCCGCTCGTCCTCGCCTCGCCGCATAGCGGGGCCGACTATCCGGTCGACTTCCTCGCCGCCTCGCGGCTCGACGCGCTCACGCTCCGGCGCTCGGAAGACAGTTTCGTGGACGAGATTTTCGGCGCCGGGCCGACGCTGGGCGCGCCTTTGCTGCGCGCCCGCTTTCCGCGCGCCTATGTCGACGTCAACCGCGAGCCGTTCGAGCTCGATCCGACGATGTTCGAGGATCTGCTGCCGAATTTCGTCAACAGCCAATCGCCGCGGGTGCGCGTCGGCCTTGGTACGATCGCGCGCGTCGTCGCGTCGGGCGAGGAAATCTATGCCCGCAAGCTCAAATTCAGCGAAGCGGCCCAGCGCATCGAGACGCTTTACCGGCCGTATCATCGGACGCTGAAGCAGCTGCTCGACGCGACGCAGGAACGCTACGGCTTTGCCATCCTGCTCGATTGCCACTCGATGCCTTCGGCCGGCGGCGACCGCGACCGACGCGACCGCTCGGCGCGCGCCGACATGGTGCTTGGCGATTGCCACGGCACGTCGTGCCATCCGGTGATCACCGAAACCGCGCATCACGTCCTGAACGCCAAGGGCTACACGACGGCGCTCAATACGCCCTATGCCGGTGGCTTCACCACGGCACATTACGGCCGGCCGGCTGCCGGCGCACATTGTCTGCAAATCGAGATCAACCGCGCGCTGTACATGGACGAACGGGCCTTCGAGCGGAAACCGTTTCTCGCCCAACTTGGCGAGGACATGCGCGATTTGACCGAAGCCCTGTCCGCGATCGAACCGGAGCTGTTACGGCCGGCATGAGCGACGCCGCCGCATTCCGGTTCACGCTGCGCGATTCCATCCCGGGCGATGCCGAAGCGATTGCCGCGATTTATGCCCATCATGTGCGTTTCGGCCTCGGCACCTTCGAGGAGACGCCGCCGTCGGTCGACGAAATCCGCCTGCGGCGCGAGGGCATTCTGGCGCTGGGCCTGCCGTTTCTGGTTGCGACCGCCGGCGAGCGCATCGTCGGCTATGCCTATGCTGGCCCCTATCGCACGCGGTCGGCCTATCGCTACACGCTCGAAGATTCGATCTATGTCGCAACCGAAGCGGCGCGGCGCGGCGTCGGGCGCGCGTTGCTGGCACGGCTCATCGAGCGCTGCGATGCGCTCGGCTACCGCCAGATGGTGGCAGTCGTCGGTGACAGCGACAATCAGGCCTCGATCCGCTTGCACGTGGCGCTCGGCTTCGAACGCGTCGGCGTCCAGTCGGCCGTCGGCTTCAAGCACGGGCGCTGGGTAGACAGCATCCTGATGCAGCGGACGCTCGGCGCTGGCGCGGCGACATTGCCCAAGGCGGCGGAATCCGCCTAAACCGGTCGCGGTCCGTTGAATCTGAATTCGCCTCACGTGCGCTGAGCGCTAATCACCGCCCCATACCGCGAAGGAGTCTCGATGAGCTGGCCCTATATCGCGCCGATCTTGCTGCTGTTGTGCTCCAACGTGTTCATGACGTTTGCCTGGTACGGGCAGCTCAAGTTCCCGGGTACGGCGCTTTATGTGGTGGTGCCGATTAGCTGGGGTATCGCCTTTTTCGAATACTGTCTTGCGGTGCCCGCGAACCGTATCGGCTACACCGTCTACAACGCGGCGCAGCTCAAGACGATTCAGGAAATCATCACGGTTGCCGTTTTTGCCGTGTTCTCGGTGACGTATTTGGGGGAAGCCATTCGCTGGAATCATCTCGCGGCGTTCGGCTGCCTCGTCCTGGCCGCGTTCTTCGCCTTCCATAACTGGACTTGATGCGGCGGTTCCCGCCACGCGTCGCCGCCAGGTTCGACAAATAGTCGGCGACTTGCAGCGTGCAAGCTCGCCAAAAAAGAACCAAAAAAAGAAAAAGGGCCGCACCGAAGTGCGGCCCAAGTTTAGGGAGGAAACGCCTAGAAGACGTACAACACGCCGTCGGGCGACGGCCGTGTCGCGTTGCAATAAATGCCATATTGCGGCGCACAACGCAATCCAAAATCATTAAACAGGGGCGTATAGGGGCGGAATCCCGTGCGTTATTTCGCCACAGGCGGCGACACACCGAGGCGCATCATCACGATCATTTCTGCATCGCACAAATGCACAATTGGCAGATCACGCAAATTCACGTCGCAGGCTCGGACCGTGTTCGTCGAGCCGCGGCACTCCACGGTCCGCCAAATCGGCGGCGCGACGGCCGGGCGGCAACGGCAAGGCGACGGTGCCGCTCTCGGTTGCAGTACCGATCGTCGCCAGCGCCGGATGACGGACGAAGTCGTCGAGCGTGTTGAGATTGCCATAGGCGATGCCGGCCGCCTTGAGCCGTACCGCCAGCGCTGCGCGCGGTTCGCGCTTGAACGCGGCCGCGACCAACGCTTCGAGCGCCGGCCGATTGGCGACCCGGCTTGGGCCGTCGGCGAAGCGCGAGTCATACGCCAATGCCGCATCGCCCAGGATGTCGGCGCAGAAACGTTGCCACTCCCGTTCGTTCTGGATCGAGATGACGATCGCCTTGCCGTCGGCGGCGCAGAACGCGCCATAGGGCGCGATCGACGGATGATGGACGCCGATGCGTTGCGGCGGATGGCCGTCCGCCTGCTGGATCAGCGCCACCGACAGCCACTCCGCGGTGGCCTGGAACAGCGAGATTTCGAGTTGGGTGCCATTACCGTGGCGCTCGCGCGCATAAAGCGCCTCGAGGATCGCGGCATAAGCGTTGAGGCCGGCAGCGATGTCGGACACCGGCACGCCGACCCGTCCGGGCGCGTCGGGCGTGCCGGTGATCGAGGCGAGGCCGGTCTCTGCCTGAATCAGCAGGTCATAGGACTTCATGTCGCGATAGACGCCGCTTTCGCCATAACCCGAAATAGAACAGACGATCAGCCGTGGATGTGCGCGACGCAGCGCCGCCGGATCGAAGCCCGCACGCGCTGCCGCACCCGGCGCCAGGTTTTGAACGAACACGTCGGCGCGGGCGAGCATGCGAGTGAGCAGCGCCTTGTCGGCCGACGCCTTGATATCGAGCGCGATCGATTCCTTGCCACGATTGAGCCAGACGAAATGCGCCGACTGACCCTTGGCGGCGCGATCGTAATGGCGCGCGAAGTCGCCCTCTGGCCGCTCGATCTTGATGACACGGGCGCCGGCATCGGCCAGGCGGCAGCTGCACAGCGGGGCCGCCACGGCCTGTTCCAGCGCCACCACGAGGATTCCGTCGAGCGGTCCTGCCATCCGCCGCCTCCGCGCCTAGCTTTGGCCGCCAGCGCCGTTTCCTGTCAACGGCCGGGATGCTAAACGAAGACCAAGGAGGCGGCCCCATGATCCAAGTGGCGATCCTCGACGATTACCAACGTTCGGCCTTGGCGCTCGCCGATTGGAAAAGCCTCGAGCCAGCCGTCCAGGTCGAAACTTTTCCCGACCACATCGCCGACCCCGATATCCTCGCGCGCCGGCTGCATACGTTCGAATGCGTCGTGCTGATGCGCGAGCGCACGCCGTTTCCGAAGCTGCTGATCGACCGTCTGCCGAATCTCAGGCTCATCGTCACCGCCGGCATGAAGAACGCCGCGATCGACGTTGCCGCGGCGACGGCGCGCGGCATTCAGGTTTGCGGTACCGAAACCCTCGGCACGCCGACGGCCGAACTGGCCTGGGGCCTGATCGTCGCGCTGGCGCGCAAAATTCCGCAGGAATTCGCGGCGCTCAAACGCGGCCATTGGCAATCGACGCTCGGTATTGGTCTGCACGGCAAGACGTTGGGCGTCATCGGTCTTGGCCGGCTCGGCAGCCAGATGGCCCGGATCGGCGCCGCCTTCGGCATGAAAATCATTGCCTGGAGTCCGAATTTGACTGCGGCCCGCGCGCAAGAATCCGGCGCCACGCTGGTCAGCAAGGACGAGCTTTTTAGCCAAGCGGACTTCGTGACCATCCACCTCGTCCTCGGTGACCGCAGCCGCGGACTGGTAGGCGCCGCCGAGTTCGAGCGGATGAAAAGCACCGCCTATCTCGTCAACACCTCGCGCGGACCCATCGTCGAGGAAGCCGCCTTGATCGCAGCACTGAAGGCGCGGCGCATTGCCGGTGCGGCGCTCGACGTCTACGACCGCGAGCCGCTGGCCGCCGGACACCCGCTGCTGATGCTCGACAATCTGCTGGTGACGCCGCATCTGGGGTACGTCACCGCCGAGAATTA
>DATEMD010000085.1:0-8415 GCA_035275845.1 Allostellaceae bacterium
TGGTGGTTCTGGGATCCGGTCGAGAACGCGTCGCTGATGCCGTGGCTCGCCGGCACCGCGCTGCTGCATTCGGCGATCGTGGTCGAGCGCCGCGACACCCTCAAGAGCTGGACGGTCCTGCTGGCGATCCTGACCTTTTCACTGTCGCTGGTCGGCACCTTCCTGGTGCGCTCAGGCGTGCTGACCTCGGTCCATGCCTTCGCGCTCGATCCGCGCCGCGGCGTCTTCATTCTGGTGCTGCTGTGCATCGCCATCGGCGGCTCGCTGGCGCTTTACGCCTGGCGGGCGCCGACGCTCGAGCCGGGCGGCGTGTTCGCGCCAATCTCACGCGAAGGAGCGCTGTTGCTCAACAATCTGATCTTGGCGAGCTGCTGCGCCACCGTGTTCATCGGCACGCTTTATCCATTGTTCCTCGACGCCGTCGGCGGTCCCAAGCTGTCGGTCGGCTATCCGTTTTTCGACCGCACCTTCGTGCCGTTGATGATTCCGCTGTTGCTGGCGGTCGGCATCGGGCCGCTGCTCGCTTGGAAGCGCGGCGATTTTCTCGGCGCGTTGCAGCGGCTGTGGGCAGCGTTCGCCGCCGTCATCGTCGCGATGCTCGTGGCGTTTTATCTGAGTCACGGCGGCCCGGTGCTGTCGGTGCTCGGCATCGGTCTCGCCGCCTGGATGGGCGGCGGCGCCGTGGTCGAACTGGCCGACCGGTTGCGCCTGTTCCGCGCGCCATGGTCCGACGTCATCCGCCGCGCCTTTGCCCAGCCGCGTGCCTCCTATGGCATGACGCTGGCGCATTTCGGCTTGGCGGTGACCGTAGCCGGCATCGCCGCCTCGGGCTTCGAACAGCAGAGCATCGCGTTGCTCCATCTCGGCCAGACGCTACCGGTGGCAGGCTATACGCTGCGTTTCGACGGCATCGGCAAGCATGAAGGCATCAATTACACCGCCGACCGCGCCGACTTCACCTTGCTCGACGGCGCCCGCGTTGTCGCCCAACTCGAACCCGAGCGGCGCTTCTTTCCGTTGCAACAGCAGACGGTGAGCAAGACCGCGATCCACACCAATTTCTTCGCCGATTTCTACTTGGCGCTCGGCGATCCCGACGACAAAGGCGGCTGGGCGGTGCGCGCCTATTGGAAACCGCTGGTGCCGTTCATCTGGATCGGCGGCGTGATCATGGCGTTCGGCGGCGCCGTCAGTCTGAGCGACCGCCGCTGGCGTGTCGGCGTCGCCGCGCGTCGCGCGGCCAAAGGCGCGTTGCCGGCCGACGGGAGCCACGCATGAGCTGGCGCCGCGCGTTTTACCTCGTGCCGCTGGTGGCTTTCGCCGCGCTCGCCATCTACCTCTCGCACGGTCTCGCACCCGGCTATAACCCCGAGCTCTTGCCATCGGCGCTGATCGACAAACCGGCGCCGACCTTCGACCTCGCTGGCTTGAAGGGCGAAGCGCGGCTGACCAACCGGGCTTTCGTCGACGAGATCGTCTTCGTCAATTTCTTCGCCTCGTGGTGCGTGCCGTGCCGCACGGAAAGCCCGGTGCTGATGGACCTGGCGCGGCGCAACGTCATCGTGCTGTACGGCATCGACTACAAGGACAAGCCAGCGGACGTCGAGAAATTCCTCCAGCAATACGGCGACCCTTATCGCCGCATCGGCATCGACGAGAGCGGCCGCACCGCGATCGATTTCGGCGTCTACGGCGTACCCGAGACCTATGCCATCGACCGCACCGGCCATATCCGCTGGCGCCATGTCGGGCCGCTGACCGATCGAGTCGTGCAGACCGAAATCCTGCCCCTGCTCAAAGAATTGGGGGCATCTTGATCCGCGCGCTCATCGCAGCGGCGATCCTTCTCGGCGCGATGCAGGCGGCGCTTGCCGTCGAGCCAGGCGAGATGCTGGCCAATCCCGCACTTGAGGCGCGCGCCGAGGCGATCGGCAAGCAACTGCGCTGCCTGGTTTGTCAGAACGAATCGATCGAGGATTCGGGCGCCGATCTTGCCCACGATCTGCGCGTGTTGATCCGCGAACGGCTGAAGTCCGGCGACAGCGACGCACAGGCGATCAAATACGTCACCGACCGATACGGCGCGTTCGTCCTGCTCAAGCCGCCGGTCGAGCCCGCCACCTATCTTCTGTGGTTCTCGCCGTTTGCCATCCTGGCTTTGGGCGCCGCGGGCGCCTGGTTCTACCTACGCCGCCGGACGGCGTCGCCGGATGAGCCGCTCGACCTCGACCAGCGCCGGCAGCTCGAACGGCTGATGCTCGACGACCAATGATCTTCGCCCTCGCCCTGTTGTTCGTCACGTTGGCGGTGCTCGGCACCGTGCTGTCGCCGCTGTGGCAGCGCGCCGGCCGTGTGTTGACGCGCGGCCGCTATGACCGCGCGGTCTATCGCGACCAGCTGAACGAAATCGAACGCGACGTCGCGCGCGGCATCGTTCGGCCCGAGGATGCCGCGGCGGCACGGCGCGAGATCGAGCGCCGCATCCTGGCGGCCACCGACGAGACCGATACGCCGGTGCCGGGCGCCCCGCGGCGCCGCCTTGCCGTCATCCTTGGCGCCGGCGCCGCCGCCCTCGCGCTGGCGGTCTATATCGTGCTGGGATCGCCGGGCCTGCCCGATGTGCCGTTCGCCAATCGCGTCTCGCCGGCGGCGCGACAGGCGATGATCGAGAACATGGTGTCCGGCCTTGCCGCCAAGCTTCAGAGCAATCCGCAGGATGCGCAGGGCTGGGCAATGCTCGGCCGCTCCTATGCGGTGCTCGGCGAAACCGACAAGGCGATTGACGCTTACGAGCACGCCCACCAGCTCAAGCCCGACGATCCGGGAATCGCGCTCGCCGAAGCGGCGGCGATGCTGACCGGCCGCAAGCTCGAAGATCCGGTGCCGCAACGCGCGGTCGCGCTGCTCAAGGTCGTCACCGCGCAGCAGCCCGACCAGCCGATGGCGCTGTGGTTCCTCGGCCTGGCCGCGGCGCAGCAGCGCGATTTCGCGCAGGCGCGCGACAACTGGACCCACTTGCTGCGGGTGATGCCGGCCGACGCGCCCGAACGCGACACGGTCAACGCCGCGCTCGACGCGATCAAGGACAGGTAGGCGGACTTGGCCGCCGGCAAGCCGGCGCGGTAGAGTTTCGTCCAGGGAGGCAACGATGGACGCGCGGCAAGACGCGGCCCTCTGGGAGCCGTCGCCCGAGCGCATCGCGGCGACCAATCTGCGCCGTTTCATGGACGAAGCGGGTCGCCGCACCGGCCGCCGGTTCGACGATTTCGCGAGCCTGCACCGCTGGTCGATCGACGACCGCGAAGGCTTCTGGCGGCTGATCTGGGATTGGGGACGGGTGATCGGCGAGCCCGGCACGGCGGTGCTCGAAGCCGGCGACCGGATGCCCGGCGCGCGCTTCTTCCCGGCGGCGGGGCTCAACTACGCCGAGAACCTGCTGCGCAAGCGCGACCGCAGCGACGCGCTGGTCTTCCGCGGCGAGGACAAGGTGCGCCGCCGCCTGTCGTGGGCCGAGCTTTACGATCAGGTGTCGCGCCTGACGCAGGCGATGAAGGCCGACGGCATCGGTCCCGGCGACCGTGTCGGCGGCATCGTCGCCAACATGCCCGAAGCGATCATCGGCATGCTGGCGGCCGCGTCGCTCGGTGCGGCATGGTCGTCGTGTTCGCCGGATTTCGGCGTCAAAGGCGTGCTCGATCGTTTCGGCCAGATCGAACCCAAGCTGATGCTGGCGGTCGACGGTTATTTCTACAACGGCAAGATTTTCGACAATGGCGACAAGAATCGCGAAATCGCCGCGGCGCTACCGTCGCTCAAACGCACGATCATCGTGCCCTATATCGGCAACGGCGACCCGCCCAAAGGACTCGCCAACGCGAAAAGCTACGCCGCCTATGTCGCGCCCTATGCGCCGTGCGCCATCGACTTCGCGCGACTGCCGTTCAACCACCCGCTTTACATCATGTATTCGTCGGGCACGACCGGCGTGCCGAAATGCATCGTGCACGGCGCCGGCGGCTCGCTTTTGAAGCACATCGTCGAGCAGCAGCTGCATTGCGACCTCAAGGATGGCGACCGGCTGTTCTATTTCACCACCTGCGGCTGGATGATGTGGAACTGGCTCGCCACCGGGCTCGCCGCGGGCGCGACGCTGCTGCTCTACGACGGTTCGCCGTTCCATCCGTCGGGCAACGCGCTGTTCGATTACGCCGATGACGAGCGCATGACGCATTTCGGCACCTCGGCCAAGTACATCGACTCGGTGCTGAAGGCCGGTCTCACGCCGATCAAGACGCATAAGCTGGCGAGCGTGCGGTATCTGAGCTCGACGGGCTCGCCGCTGTCGCCCGAAGGCTTCGACTTCGTCTACCACGGCATCAAGCGCGACCTGTTCATGGCCTCGATCTCGGGTGGCACCGACATCATGGGCTGCTTCGTCATGGGCAATCCGATCGGCCCGGTGTGGCCCGGCGAGATCGCGGCGCCGGTGCTTGGCATGGCGGTCGAAGTGTTGCGCGACGACGGCGGCCGTGCGGCCGACGACGAGAAAGGTGAACTGGTCTGCACCCGCGCCTTTCCGTCGATGCCGCTCGGCTTCTGGAACGATCCGGGCGACGCCAAGTATCACGCCGCTTATTTCGAGCGCTTCGCCAACGTCTGGTGCCACGGCGATTACGCCGCGCGCACGCGCCATGGCGGTTTCGTCATCTATGGCCGCTCGGACGCCGTACTCAATCCTGGCGGCGTGCGCATCGGCACCGCCGAAATCTATCGCCAGGTCGAGCAGATTCCCGACGTGCTCGAATCGCTGGTCGTGGCGCAAGAATGGCAGAACGACGTGCGTGTGGTGCTCTTTGTGAAATTGCGCGATGGCGTGACGCTCGACGAAGCGCTGATCGCGCGCATCAATCGGCAGATCCGCGCCAACGCCAGTCCGCGCCACGTACCGGCGCGCACCATCCAAGTCGCCGACATTCCGCGTACCAAGAGCGGCAAGATCGTCGAGCTCGCGGTGCGCGAGGTGGTGCATGGACGGCCGGTGAAGAACCTCGAAGCGTTGGCCAATCCCGAAGCGCTCGCCTATTTCCGCGATCGGCCCGAGCTGCGCCGCTAGACCGCCAGCTTTTCGATGGTTTTCGCCAGGTCGATGTCGCGCTTCGAGAGGCCGCCGGCGTCGTGAGTCGACAGCGTGATTTCGACCTTGTTATAGACGTTGAACCATTCGGGATGGTGGTCCATCTTTTCCGCCGCGAGCGCGACCTTACTCATGAATCCCCAGGCGTCGGCGAAGGTGCGGAATTGAAAGTTCTTCTTGATCGCGTCGCGACCGGCGACCTCCGCCCAGCCGTGCAGGTCTTTCAGCACCTCGGCGCGTGTCGAACCCGTCAGCTTATCGATCATCGTCCGTCTCCCTTGCTGCCGCGATGAGTGAGCCTGCAACGGCGCCGACCCTGGCCGACATCGAGGCGCTGGCGCAACGCGCCCTGGCCACCGTTCCGGAGCGCCTCAAGCGCCATGTCGGCGCCGTGGTCATCCGCGTCGACGAGTTTCCCGACGAGGATACCGAGAAGGAGATGGAACTCGATAGTCCTTTCGACATCCTCGGCCTCTATCGCGGCGTGGGCATGCCCTACAAGAGCGTCAGCGATCCGCTGCCGGCCATCGACATGATTTTCCTCTATCGCCGGCCGATACTCGATTACTGGTGCGAAACTGGCGACGACCTCTACCGCGTCGTACGCCATGTTCTGATTCACGAGATCGGTCACCATTTCGGCTTCAGCGACGACGACATGGAACGCATCGAGGCGGAGGGACTATGAGCCAAGGGCATATGCCGGACACCGCCTACTGGTCGGGACCGGGCGGTCAGCAATGGGCGCGTTACAACGACTTCACTGAGCACCTGCTCGCGCCGGTCACCGCAACGCTGCTCGCCGCGACGGCGGCCAAGCCAGGCGAACGCATCGTCGACACCGGCTGCGGTTGCGGCATGCTGGCGCTCGCGCTGGCGAAGCAGGTCGGGCCCAAGGGCTTCGTGCTCGGCATCGACGTATCGGCGGCAATGCTGGCGGTCGGTCGGCGCGCGACGCCGTCCGGTGCCAAGGTGGAGCTCGTCGAGGCCGATGCCACGACGTACAAGTTCGCGGCGCGCGATTTCGACCTGCTGGTGTCGCGCCACGGCGTCATGTTTTTTGCCGACCCGGTGCGCGCCTTCGCCAATCTGCGCACGGCCTTGAAGCCGGGCGGCCGGCTGATTTTCAGTTGCTTTCGGGAGCCCAAGCTCAATCCCTGGGCAATGGCGCCGCTCCAAGCCGCCTATCAATTCGTGCCGCCGTTGCCCAGGCCCGGCCCGGAAGACCCGAGCCCGTTCGCGTTCGCCGATGAGGGACGGGTGCAGCGCATCCTGGGCGGCGCGGGCTTCGCCGACATCACGCTGACGCCGCATGACCTCATGTTCGACATCGGCGCCGGCCGCGGGCTCGACGGCGCGGTGGCCAATATGGTCGAGATCGGACCGGGCAGCCGCGCGCTCGACGGCCAAAGCGACGAGACCCGCACCAAAGCCATCGGTGCCATCCGCGCCGCGCTTGCGCCGTTCGTCACAGGCAATGCGGTGAAGCTCGGCGCGGCGATCTGGATCGTGACGGCGAAGAATCCCTAGAGCAGCGCGGCGACACGGCGGCGCAATTCCGGGATCAGCGTCCGCCGGAACCAGGGATTGTTCTTCTCCCACGCGGTCGTGCGCCAGGACGGATGCGGCAACGGCAAGGTTCCCGCTGGCGCCGACCGCCATGCCTTGACCGTCTCGGTCATGCTCTGCCGTTTGGCGTCCGGCATGTAAGTGTCGATGGCGTAAGAACCGACGAGCAACGTGAGCGCGACCCTGGGCAGGTGCGCCAGCAGACCCGGATGCCAGAGCGGCGCGCATTCCGGCCGCGGCGGCAGGTCGCCACCTTTGGCGTCGCGCCCCGGATAGCAGAACGCCATGCCCATCACCGCGACGCGACGCTCGTCGTAGAACGTATCGCGGTCGACGCCCATCCATTCCCGCAGCCGGTCGCCGCTACGGTCGTTGAAGTTGAGACCGGTTTCGTGGACGCGCGTGCCGGGCGCCTGGCTCAGGATCAGGATGCGGGCGCCGGGTGAAACCTGAAGCACGGGACGCGGGCCGAGCGGCAGGTGCTTGGCGCAAACGCGGCAGCCGCGCAGCCGGACGAGCAGATCGTCGAGGCTTTCGGCTGACGGCTGGCGTGCGGCGCGGGTCACGGCGCGAAGCTTAACGCGAAAAAGAAAGCGGCGCCTCTTAGCGGGCGCCGTCTTTCCGTCCTCGGGCCGCCCAAACTGGATCGTTAAACGCTGCGGGGCAGGGCCTCGCGTCTATAAGAGCAAAGTCCGTGCCGAAGCAAAAATACAAACTATTCCAATGACTTGACATATAGGCCCGGGGCCGACTGTAAGGCTTTGCGACGGCGCTAGCGCAATGCCGCGGCGATATTGCCGCCGTCCACCGTGGTGACGTCGCCGGTCGTCTTAAGCGCCGTCGCGTGATAGAGGAACGCCGCCGCCACGTCCTCGGCCGTGACCTCGCGGCCCAGCAGATTGCCGCGCATGTAATCCTGTTCGCTGACGCCACGGGCATGCGCGCGCGACGTGATCATGTCCTTGGTCAAAAGGCCGCTGCGCACGCGGTCGGCGTTAACCGCATTGGCGCGGATGCCGTCCTTGCCGCATTCCAAGGCGTACTGCCGGACCAGGAGCAGCGTCGCCGCCTTGGGCAGGCCGTAGGGCCCGAAATCGGCGCCGGGATTGATCGCCTGCTTCGAGACGTTGAACAGCAGCGCGCCGCCGAATCCTTGGGCGCGCATCACCTTGACCGCGGCGCGCGCGATGCGCTGGTGCGCGAAGAAATTGAGTTCGAAGCTCTGGCGCAGCACCTTGTCGTCGAGATCGCCGATCGCGCCCTGCCAGGCCGCGCCGGCGTTGGACACGACGATGTCGACGCCGCCAAGCCGGGCGCAAGCTTCGGCGAAGGCGGCATGCACCGCAGCGTCGTCCGTCACGTCGCATTCGAGGCCGAGCGCGTCGAGCGACTGCGCCAAGGCCTCGACCGTTTTCTTGTCCCGATCGAGCAGCACGAGCTCGGCGCCCGCGCCACGGAAGGCACGCGCCGTCGCCGCGCCGATGGCGCCGGCGGCGCCGGTGATCACGGCGATCTGCCCGGCCAGCGGCTTTTCCTCGGTCTTGCCAAGCTTGGCCTGTTCCAGCGACCAATATTCCATCTCGAAGAGCTTGTCTTCGGGCAGCGATTCAAAACGGCCGAGTGCCTCGGCGTCGGTGATCACCGCAATCGCGTTCTCGGCGATGTCAGCGGCGATGACCGCGTCCTTGCGGCTGCGGCCCATGCCGAACAGG
>DATEMD010000086.1:0-10707 GCA_035275845.1 Allostellaceae bacterium
CAGGCCCGGCCATCGCCAATGGCTCAGCGCGCTGCGGCGCGCCGCCTTCACCGAGGACGGCGCGCTGCTGTTCGCTCATGCCGGCGTCGATCCGGAAAAGCCGCTCGAGATGCAGCGCGACGCGTTCTGGTGGGGCGCCGCCGGTGCCGACATGCTCGCGCTGACGCAGCCCTATGCCGGGTTCAAACGGATCGTGTGCGGTATCGACGGTGCTTGTCGCGGCGTCAGCGAAAGCGCACACGCGGCGCTGGTCGACGGCGGTGCAGGTCCCGATGGCGCACTGGTCGCGGCGTGTTTCGGCATTGATGGCACGGTGCAAGACCGGCTCGCCGCCTGAGTGCCAGGCCGCATGGCGGCGTCTCGGCGCGCTTGCTATAACGGCAACGAGCGTCCCCGTAGCTCAGCTGGATAGAGCATCAGTTTCCTAAACTGAGGGTCGGGTGTTCGAGTCACCCCGGGGACACCAGTTTCCGATTTGTCGCGCTTGAGATCGTCCACACAACGCAAGGCTTGATGGAGGGTGCGATGTGGTCGTTCATTGCGGCGATTTTGGGAATACTGGGCACGGTTGGCGTGGCGGTTGCCGCCGGCCCCTTCGATGGCGTCTGGCATGGCACGGTCGAACAATCGGGCGGACGGTGTCCGCAGGGTGCGGTCGCCATGAAGATCACCGACACGGCGATCGTCGGCCGGTTCAGCATCGGCGGCTCGCAGGTGCCGTTCCATGGCACGGTGACGCCCGACGGCGCGGTCAACGTGGCGTATAATTATCCCGAGCACGGCGTGTCGGGCACGATGACGGGGACAATGTCCGGCGGCGCCTTCACGGGTAAATTCGATTCGACCTATACCGGGGCGAACAGCAGCTGTAGCCGGAACGTGACCGCCAAGCACGACTGACGCGCCGTCGCTTAGACACCGCCCCAGATCTCGCGCGCGGTTTCGACCACCAGCCGCAGCTTGGCGATCTCGTCCACGACGGAGAGCTTGTTGCCACGCTCGCCGCTGGCGAAGCCGCATTGCGGACTCACGGCAAGCTGATCCAACGGCACGATCTTCGCCGCCGCGTCGATGCGGCGTTTTAAATCGTCCTTGCTTTCGAGTTGCGGCAGCTTGGTCGTGACCAGACCCAGGACGGCAATCTTCCCCTTCGGTAGGAAACGCAGCGGTCCGAAGCCGCCGGCGCGGTCGGTGTCGTATTCGAGGAAATAACCGTCGACGTCGATCTCGTTGAACAGCGCCTCGGCCACTGGCTCGTAGCCGCCTTCGGCGATCCACGCGCCTTCGAAATTGCCGCGGCAGAGGTGCATGCACACCACCATGTCCTTCGGCCGTCCGGCGATCGCGCCGTTGATCAGCTTGGCATAGGTGTGCGGCAGCGCGTCGGGATCTTCGCCCAGCGCGCGCACCTGCTCGCGCAATTTCGGATCGCACAAATAGGCGAAATTGACCTCGTCGATCTGGAGATACCGGCAGCCCGCCGCCGCCAGATCGCGCACCTCCTCGCTGTAGACGCGCGCGAGATCGGCATAGAACGCGGCGAGGTCGGGATAGGTGTTGCGATCGATGGCGTCGCGGCCGCCACGAAAGTGCAGGATGCTGGGTGACGGAATGGTGAGTTTTGGCACGGCCCGGGCGACCGACTTCAGGAACTTGAAATGGTCGACAAAGATCGGCCGCGGCCGCGACAGTTTGCCGGTGACCGCGAGCGCTGACGGCGTGCGCTCGATCTCGCCGGCGTGGGTATGAAACTTGGCGGTGACCTTGCCGGGCACCGATTTGACGTTGGCGAACGAAGTCAGGAAATCGACATGCCAGAGCGTGCGGCGGAACTCGCCGTCGGTGACGGCCTTGAGGCCGATATCCTCCTGCATCTTTACCGCGTCGCGGATCGCGGCGTCCTCGGCCGCCGTCAATTGCGCCGCGCTGATGGCGTCGCGCTTACGCTGCGCGCGGGCGTCGAGCAGCGCCTTGGGTCGCAGCAGGCTGCCGACGTGATCGGCGCGAAAGGGCGGCGTTTGACGGGCGCTCATGGTTTTCCCGAACGTTGACAGGGCTTGGTGCCGCGGTGATCCTGCGCCTGGGGGAGGACACAATGAAAGCACCGCAAGAAATCATAAAGTCAGGCCGCGCGGCCGCCTGGGGGCTCGCGCTTGCCGCCGTCGCAACGATCGGGTTCGTGCCGTCGTCCCACGCCGCCGACGCCTACGACATCAACGTCGTCATGCCGCTCACCGGCGGTGCGGCGTTTGTCGGCCAGGGCCAGAAAGACGCGCTGTCCGCGCTCGAGGAAGAGGTCAACAAGACCGGCGGCATCCACGGCGCGAAACTGCATTTCATCTTCCACGACGAACAGACCAGCCCGCAGGTCGCGGTGCAGCTCACCACCCAGCTGCTGACCGCCAAGCCGGCGGTGATTTTGGGGTCGAGCTTGGTGGGTGAGTGCCTGGCCATGGCGCCGCTAATGGCCAACGGCCCGGTGCAGTACTGCCTGTCGCCGGCAATCCATCCGAAGTCTGGCAGCTGGACGTTCTCGACCAGCGCCTCGTCGGTCGATCAGATCGCGGCGGTGATGCGCTATTACCGGCTCAAGGGCTGGACCAAGATCGCGACGTTGATGACCACCGATGCCAGCGGCCAGGACGGCGACCGCTCGGTCGATGAGATCCTGAACCGACCCGAATTCAAGGGCACGATGACCAAGGCGATCGGCGAGCACTTCAACCCGACCGACGTCTCGGTTGCAGCGCAGATCGCCCGCATCAAGGAATCGGGTGCGCAGGCGATGATCGCCTGGGTGACCGGCGCGCCGGCGGCAACGGTGTTCAAAGGGATGGTCCAGGCCGGCCTCGACATTCCCGTCGCGCCGACCAGCGGCAACCAGACCTTCGCGGCCATGGCGCAGTGGGAATCGTTCCTGCCCAAGCAACTGATCATGGCGTCGGCGATGTTTCCGCCGCATCCGAGCGCGGTGAAACTCGATCCGCGGATGGATAAGGCGCAACACGCGATGTACGCGATCCTCGCCGAACACCATCTCAAGGCCGACAACATGGTCGCGACCTCGTGGGATGCGGGTCTGATCGTGGTCGCGGGCCTGCGCAAGCTCGGCCCCAAGGCGAATGCTTCGCAGCTCAAGGACTTCATCGACAACCTGACCGACTTCGCTGGCGTCGACGGCATCTACGACTTCAAGAAATATCCGCAGCGCGGCCTCGGCCCGGAAAGCTCGATCGTCACGACCTACGACGCCAAGGCGAAAGAGTGGGTGTGGATATCGAAGTCGGGCGGCGAGCCGCTGACGAAATAGGCCCATCAGTTTCGATGTGCAAAGGGCGGCGCTATGGCGCCGCCCTTTTTGTTTGGCTGCGTGCCGCGGACTCAGACGCCGCCCCAGACCTCGCGCGCGGTCTCGACGATGAGTGCCAGCTTGCGCTTTTCGTCGTCGATGCTGACTTCGTTGCCTTCGACCGTCGACGAGAAGCCGCATTGCGGCCCGAGAGCGAGCTGATCAAGGGGCACGTATTTCGCCGCCTCGTCGATGCGCCGCTTCAGCTCGTCCTTGCTTTCGAGCTTCGGTAGCTTAGTGGTGACCAGGCCGAGCACGACGACCTTGCCCTTGGGCACGAAGCGCAACGGCTCGAAGCCGCCCGAACGTTCGTCGTCCCACTCCATGAAATAGCCGGTGATGGCGAGCTCGTTGAACAGCGCGTCGGCCACCGGCTCGTAGCCGCCTTCGGCGACCCAAGCGCTCTTGAAGTTGCCGCGGCAGATGTGCATGCAGAAGGTCATGTCCTTCGGCGCGCCGGTGATCGCGTTGTTGATCAGTTTGGCGTAGGTGTGCGGCAGTTGGTTCGGGTCCTCGCCGATGCCCTTCACTTGCTCGCGCAATTTGGGATCGCAGAGATAGGCGAAATTGACCTCGTCGATCTGGAGGTAGCGGCAACCCGCCGCCGCCATGTCCTTGATCTCCTCGTTATAGACGCGCGCGAGATCGGCATAGAACTGCGCCATGTCGGGATAGGCTTTCTCGTCGATCGCCTTGCGTCCGCCGCGGAAATGCATGGTCGACGGCGACGGGATGGTGATCTTCGGCGTCACCTTGGTGACCGATTTCAGGAACTTGAAATGGTCGACGAAAATCGGCTTCGGCCGGCTGAGTTTGCCTGAAACCCGGATGCCCGGCGGCTTGAATTCGATGTCGCCCTTGTGGGTATGGAACTTCACGCCAACCGACGGCGGCACGATGGTGACGTTGGAAAATCGCTCGAGAAAATCGAGATGCCAATAGGCGCGGCGGAACTCGCCGTCGGTCGCGCCTTTAAGGCCGAGCCCTTCCTGGAGCTGCACCACCTCGCGGATCGATTCATCCTCGACCGTCTTGAGCTGATCCGGCGTGATGGCGTCCTGCTTCCGCTTGTCGCGCGCATCGAGCAGCTTCTTCGGACGCAGGAGACTGCCAACGTGATCGGCACGGAACGGCGGTGTGGTACGCGCGGCCATGGTTCCTCCTCGGTTTTTGCCGACGGCCTCGTGCAAGGGCCTTTGGTTTTGGCGAACCGGTCTCTACAGTCGGGCGCAGTGTCGCGGGCGATTTTATGTCCGTCAAGCTGCGGCACCTATGGGCAGCGCGCATGGGCGGCCGCCCATCGCGAATGGGAGGCACCATGGCGTTCGTCCGCACCGGCCGTTTCGTCACGCATTGCGAAGCGATCGGCAAAAGCGATGCCCCGGTTCTGGTGCTCGGCAATTCGCTCGGCACCGATATGCATCTCTGGGATGCGCAGGCGCCGGTATTCGCCGCGCGCTTCCGCGTGCTGCGCTACGACATGCGCGGCCACGGGCTGAGCGAAGCGCCCGACGGCGTCGACGCCTACACCATCGACGATCTCGCCGGCGACGTGCTGGCGCTGGCTGACGCGCTCGAGATCGAGCACTTCCATTATTGCGGCCTGTCGATTGGCGGCATGGTTGGCCAGCGCCTGGGCGCGCGCGCGCCGGATCGCGTGCAGTCGCTGGCGCTGTGCAATACGGCGATGGCTGTCGCCGCGCCGCAGGCCTATCGCGACCGCGCCGACACGGTGCGCAAAAACGGCCTCGGCTCCATCGGCGACGCGGTGCTGGAGCGCTGGTTCACGCCGCAATTCCTGGCGAAAAATCCGGACGTCGCGCGCGGTATGCGGACGATGCTGATGCACAATTCCGTTGCCGGCTATGTCGGCTGTTGCCTGGCGCTTGCCGCTATGGACCTGAACGCCGACGCGCGGCGCATCGCGTGTCCGACGCTGGTCGTCGCCGGCGCCCAGGATCTGGCGACGCCGCCAGCGGCCGCGCGCGCCATCGCCGCTGCGGTCAAAGGCGCGAAACTGGTCGAAATCCCCGATTGCGCTCATCTATCGGCGGTCGAACGGCCGACCGAACTAACCGCGGTCCTGAGCGATTTCTTCGCGTCGGCGGCCGTCGCAGCCTAGAATACGGATCAATGCAGATGCGGCAAAACTGCCTACCGGCCGTGCGCGGGATCGTTGCAGGATAGTGGCGGGAGGAAGCGGGCGCATGACGGAGATCCGCGAATACAACCGCGAGCGCGCCGGCGGCCAGCCGTCGAACGACTGGCCGGCCTACACCAGCACGATCAAGCGCCATCCGCAGCAGAAGCCCGTTGCGCTCAAGCAGACGCTGACCGAAATCACCGGTCCGACGTTCACCGGCGACTGGACCGGACCGGAGCTCGTCGATCTCACCAAGCAGCATAAAGGCGAACCGATCGGCGAACGCATGATCCTCACCGGGCGTGTGCTCGATGAAGGTGGAGGGCCGGTGCCGAACACGCTGGTCGAAATCTGGCAGGCGAATGCCGCCGGCCGTTACGCGCACGCGAGCGACACGCATCCGGCGCCGCTCGATGTGAA
This sequence comes from Allostellaceae bacterium, assembly GCA_035275845.1. Classification (GTDB taxonomy): domain Bacteria; phylum Pseudomonadota; class Alphaproteobacteria; order ATCC43930; family CGMCC-115725; genus REEB95. The sequence continues at coordinate 5,913 of DATEMD010000086.1, forward strand.
TTTCACCGGCCGCGGCCACATGGTCACCAACGAAAAGGGCGAATATCGTTTCCTGTCGATCATTCCGGGCGCTTATCCGTGGCGTAACACCTACAACGCCTGGCGCGCACAGCACGTCCATTTCTCGGTCTTCGGTCCCGCTTTCGCGACGCGCATCGTCACCCAGATGTATTTTCCCGGCGATCCGCTGCTCGAATTCGATCCGATCTACAACAGTGTGCCGGACGACGCCGCGCGCAAGCGGATGATCTCGCGTTACGATCCCAATCTGAGCGAGGCCGAGTGGGCGCTCGGCTATCGCTTCGACATCGTGCTACGCGGCCGGCACGCGACGCCGGCTGGAATGTAGGCAGGCGCGTCGCCATGGACGCCAAGCTGATCCCGACCGCGACGCAAACCGCCGGCCCGTTTTTCCATTTCGGTTTGCTGCGGCCGGAATGGGCCGACCTTACTGGCGGCGGCAAGGCCAAGGGCGACAAGATCGTGCTCGAAGGCCGCGTCACCGACGGTGACGGTGCGCCGCTGTCCGACGCGATCGTCGAGATTTGGCACGCCAATGCCGCGGGCAAATACGAACATCCCGACGACACGCAGGACAAGCCGCTCGATCCGCATTTCCGCGGGTTTGGGCGCTCGTTCACCGACAAGGACGGAATTTACCGCTTCACGACGGTGAAGCCGGGCGCGGTGCCCGGCCGCGGCAACGCGTTGCAAGCGCCACACATCGCCATGTCGATCGCGGCGCGCGGCCTGCTCCATCATCTGTTCACGCGGGTTTATTTCGCTGGCGAAAGCCTCAATGCGAGCGATCCGGTGCTGGCTTCGGTCGAGGATGCAGCGCGGCAAAAGACGTTGATCGCCGCACCCAACGGCAAGGCTACCGGCGCGACGGTGTGGCGGTTCGACGTCGCGCTGCAAGGCAAGGGCGAGACGGTTTTCTTCGATTTCTGACGCAGCCGCGCGGCGGGGGAAGCATGGCGGTCAATCCAGCGGACTCGGCGATCTACGGCACGCTCTTCGGCAGCGATGCGATGCGCGCGCTGTTTTCCGACACCAATCGCTTGCAGACGATGCTCGATGTCGAAGCAGCGTTGGCGCGGGTCGAGGCGCGCCTTGGCCTCATTCCCAAAAGCGCCGCCGCCGCGATCGCCAAGGCGGCCAAGGCCGGCAATCTTTCGCTCGCCGACATCGCCAAAGGCACGGCGTTGATCGGCGTGCCGGCGGCTGCAGTCGCCAAGGCTCTGGGGCGCGCCGCCGGCGGCGACGCGCCGCGTTACGTGCATTGGGGCGCGACCAGCCAAGACATCGTCGACACCGCGCTGATCCTGCAATTGCGCGCCGCGCTCGACCTGGTCGAGCGCGATCTCAAATCGGTCGGCGACGCGCTGGCGACGCAGGCGCGCAAGCATCGCGGCACCGCCATGGCCGGCCGGACCTACCTTCAGCAGGCGCTGCCGATCACCTTCGGTTACAAATGCGCTGTCTGGTTGGCGCCCTTGGCTGGGCACCGCCGACGCCTCGCGGAATTGAAACGCCGCCTGCTGGTCGTCCAATTCGGCGGCGCCGTCGGGACTTTGGCGTCGTTGGGCGCGAAGGGTCGTGCCGTGACGGAGGGTCTGGCACGCGAACTAGGCCTCGCCGCGCCGGTATCGCCCTGGCACGCCAATCGCGAGACTCTCGCTGAAACTGCCGCTGTGCTCGGTCTTATCTGCGGCAGCTTGGCGAAATTCGCCACCGATCTCATCCTGTTGAGCCAGACCGAAGTGGGCGAAGCCGGCGAGCCGGTCGAGGACGGCCGCGGCGGCTCGAGCACCTTGCCGCAGAAGCGCAATCCAGTGGCGAGCGCTCATATCGTCGCCTGCGCGCGCGGCGTGCATGCGCTGGTGCCGCTGATGTTCCAGGCGCTGGCCGGCGATCACGAACGTTCGACCGGCGCGTGGCAGAGCGAGGCGCTGGCCTTGCCGCAGATTTTCCTGCTGACCTCGGGCGCGTTGCAGCACGCCAAGGACATCGTCAAAGGACTGCGCGTTGACGCCACGGCGATGCGACGCAATCTCGATGCGACGCACGGCGTGATCGTCGCCGAGGCGGTGATGATGGCGCTGGCCGAGAGCGCCGGTCGCGACACGGCGCACGAGCTGGTGCAGCGCGCCAGCCGGGCGGCGCTCACCCGCGGCCAACCGCTCGCCGAAATCTTGGCCAAGGATCCCGCCGTGACCGCACATCTCAACGCCAAAGCAATCGCCCGGCTGACCGATCCGGTGCGTTACCTGGGCGAAGCCAAAGCCGTGGTCGATCGCGTGCTGGTCGCGTGGCGCGCGGCGTCTGCGAAATGACGGCAAAGTAAAAGGACGGCTCCAAAACGGAGCCGTCCCATCGAAGAACCCGAAAAGAGAACCGGACTAAGCGAACCGGAACGGTTCGATTAGAACAGCTTGTGCTTGATCCACGCTGCGGCGCCCGGAATGACGACGCCGAGGAGGGCGAGGGTCGACGGCTCCGGAACCGGCGTACCACCACCGCAACCCCAGCTGCAGCCACCGCCGCCGTACCACGCGAATGCGGGGGCGGAGACGAGGGCGATGCCAGCGGTCATGACAGCGAAGCGAACGATATGCGACAGGCGAACGGACATTTAAGGCCCCTTTTTTGTTTGGCCGCTTTTGGTGCGGCGGAGCCAGAAGTACTGCATTTCTAGAAAACTACAAGAAATATCGAATAAAAATCAAGTATTAATTAACTATACACTAAATATAATCATTAACATCTCTTAGTATTACTTATATTTATTCGCGGATTCCCGAGCTTATTGCTGTTTTGACTGCCGATACCGGCTGGCTATACTTATAAGAAATTAGGGTTTTCGGAAATAAATCATGCGGGAGAAATCGGCATGCCGGCTTATTGGGTGGCGCGCTCGCGGATCGTCGATCCGGTTGCGTACAAGAAATACACGGACCGCGTGCCGGCGATTCTCGCCAAGTACGGCGGCAAGGTGCTGGCGCGCGGCGGGCGCTACCAGGTGATGGAAGGCCCGCAGAAATTCCACCGCTTCGTGGTCATCGAGTTCCCGACCTTCGAGCAGGGCGTCGCCTGTTTTACGTCGAAGGAATACGACGCGGCGGCTGCATTCCGCCGCAACGGCGCCGGCGAGGTCGAAACCATCATGGTCGACGGTGGCGAAGCTACGCCGCGTTGAGTCGGGCGGCGCGTTTGGCATGGGACCCCATCGCAAATGCCGGGTCCCGGCGCACGCGGCAATCTGTTAAAGCCTCGCCCGCCAATGGCTGCCGTCCGCGAAACCGTTCCGACCGCGCCGGTTATGAGCACCGCCCGCCGCCGCACCGTGCTCGGCGCGGCGATGGCCGGCATGTTCATGGCGGCGGTCGAAAGCACGATCGTCGCTACCGCGCTGCCGAGCATCGTCGCCGATTTGGGCGGCTTCCACCTGTTCAGCTGGGTGTTCGCCGTCTACTTGCTCGCCCAGGCGGTGACGATTCCGATTTATGGCCGGCTGGCCGATCTGCACGGACGCAAGCGCGTCTTCGCGGCCGGCACGCTGCTCTTCCTCGTCGGTTCGGGTCTGTGCGGCTTTGCTCGCAACATGGTGATGCTGATCGCCTTCCGTGCGTTGCAGGGGCTCGGCGCCGGTGCGATCGTGCCGATCACGACCACTGTGGTGGGCGACATCTATCCTGGCGCGTCGCGCGCCCGCGCCCAGGGTTATCTTTCGGGCGTCTGGGGCATTGCCGCGGTCAGCGGCCCGCTGCTGGGCGCGTTCCTGGTGGAGCGCGTCACCTGGGCGGCGGTCTTCTGGGTCAACCTACCGGTCGGCGCCGTCTGCCTGGCGCTGTTCGCCTTTGCGCTGCGCGAGTCACCGCATCACCAGCGCCGCAGCATCGACTATCTGGGTGCCGCTCTGATGATGACCGGCAGCGGCGCGCTCATGCTCGCGCTCATCCAGTGGGCGCACCTGTCGGATGCCTTGCGCGTCGCGCTGCCGGCGCTCGCGGTGGCGGCGCTCGTCGCCTTTGCGTTCAGCGAGCGGCGCAGCGCCGAGCCGATGATGCCGCTGGATCTTTGGCGTATTCCGGCCGTCGCCGCGTCGAATATCGCCGCTTTTGCCCTCGGCGGTTCGCTCATCGGCGTCACCGCTTTCGTGCCGACTTACGTTCAGGGCGTGATGGGGCGCGGCGCGGTAACCGCCGGCTTCGCCCTGACGGCGATGTCGCTGAGCTGGTCGCTGACCACCATCCTGATGGGGCATCTGACGATTGTGGCGCGTTCGTCGTATCGCGCGTTGGCGGTGTGCGGCGGCGGTGCGCTGGTGGCGGGCAGCGCGATCCTCATCCTGCTCGACCCCGCACGTGGGCCGCTCTGGGCGGCGAGCGGCGCCCTGGTCATCGGCATCGGCATGGGCCTGTGCAACACGACGTATATCGTCGCAGCGCAGGACAGCGTCGAGTTCCACCGCCGCGGCACGGCCACCTCGGTCAACGTCTTCCTGCGCATGGTCGGTCAATCGGTCGCCGCCGCGATCTTCGGTGGCATCCTCAATTCGGTGCTGGCGGCGCGCATTGGCGCTGCTGACACCATGGTCGATCGGCTGATGACGCCAGCGCTGCGCGCTGCGTTGCCCGCCGTCGATTTCGCACGGCTCGACAACGCGCTGGCCGCCGGTCTGCACGGCGTATTCTGGGCGACGGGCGCGTTCTCGCTGCTGGCGCTGCTGTTGGCGTTACGCTTGCCGAAAGGTCTGGGTTCGCGCCACGCGCGCGAATAGACCTACCAGTTG
>DATEMD010000087.1:0-43212 GCA_035275845.1 Allostellaceae bacterium
GCGGCCAGCCACGCCGATGGCGCCGGTTCCTCCGCAGTCGATGCCGGACCTCGCCACGCCCAGCGCGCCGCTCGACGCGACCACGATCATGGTGTCGCCGCTGGCTCTCGAACCGGGCAATGTCGGGGTACGCGGCGACGAACCCGATGCGCCGGAAGCCTTAGTCGCGGCCATCGCCCGCGAAGGATTGCGTCAACCGGTTCTGGCGCGCCACAAATCCGGTGCCGATGGCCGCTTTGAGATCATCGCCGGCCGGCGCCGCTGGCGCGCTGCCAAGCGTCTGGGCCTGGCGCAGATTCCAACTGTGGTTATCAACCTCGCCGATCCGGAAGCGGTCCTCGCCTCGCTCACCGAAAATCTCGGCGAAGGCACGCTGTCAGCGGTCGACGAAGCGCGCGCCTATTTGCGCCTGCTGACCGAATTCTCGCTCGATCCCCGCGTCGTGTGCGGCGCGATCGGGCGCGACATGACTCACGTCGTGCGCACGCTGCGGCTCCTCGGATTGTCGCCGCGCCTGCGCGGTCTGATCGTCGCCGGCCGCTTGACGCAGGCGCAAGCCTACGCGTTGCTCGATGCGCCCGATCCCGAGCGCGCTGCCGACCAGCTTTTGTCCGAACAAGCCGGCGTCGACGAGGCGCTGCGGCGCATTGCCGCCGTGCCAGGAGGTCAACGCCCATGATGCGCGAATTGCCAGCCAGCTGGTCCGACATGGATGTCGACCCAACCCTGCGGCTGCTCGCCGAGCGTGCCGCGCGGATTGCCGGCATTCCGGTCAGCGCGTGGCTCGAGCACGCCATTCGGCGCGCTTGCCCCGAATATTTCGTACCGGCTGCGCCGGTCGCGACGCCGGCACCAACCTTCGTCGAGCCGCCGCGGCCGATGGCGCCGCCGCATCCGACCCTGCCGCCGCCGTTGATGCCCCAGATTCCGTCGGCGTCCGCGCCGAGCGGCGCCGGTGCCGCGCTCGCCGAACTCATGGCCCGCGCCCGCCAGCCCCGTCCCGAAGCGCCGCAGACCATGCCGGCGCCGACCCAGTTTGTGCCGCCGGCGCCGCCGCCAATGCCGAGTCCGGCCGCACCGCCAGCGGCGGATTTCGCGGCGCCGCAGCCGTCGTCGCTCGAGCGGGCCCGCGATTCGAAGCGTCGCGCCGCCGCGTTCGCCACCGAAGTTGCGGACTGGCGCACGCACGAAGAGCAGCCGGCGCGCACCGGTGCGCCGTGGCCAGCGTTCAACGAGAATTTGGAGAGCGAGCCGTACGTGCCGCTCGATACCGATACCGATGCCGAGTTCGACACACGCGAGCCGCTCGAACTGCGTAATCCGATCCGCGCGCGGCGTTCACGTCGGCCGTTGCTCATCGCCGTCGGCCTCGCGCTCGCCGTCGCCTTTGGCGCCATCGGCGCACAGCGATTCATCTCGGGCCGCCTCGGTCACTTCGAGCCCGTCGAAAGCGCCGCGCTGTCGACGCCGACGAATACGCCGACAACGATGTCGCGCCAAGCCGCGCTGCCACCGCTCACGCCGCAAGCCGTGACGCCGGCCCCGGCGCCCGCGCCGTCAATTGCCATGGTGCCGAGCTCGCCGAACACGATGCCGCTGGCGCCGGCGAACGACACCGGCGCGCTGCTGCCGCCGTCGTTGGTATCGCCGGAGAATTCACCGTCGCCACCGCCGTCGGTGACCGCATCGACGCCCGCGCCGAACGCCGTGCCGCCATCGACCGCACCGGTCGCGATGCAGCCGCCGGCCGCCGCTGTGCCTGAACCCGAGCAACCGGCCGCGACCGTGGCCGCCACCCCAGCCCTGCCGCCGCCGTTGCCGCCGCGCAAGATTGTCGTTGCCAAACCCGCGCCCGAAAAAGCGCCACAACAGGCCGAAGTCGCCGCCAACATCGCGGCGCGCCAAGCGGCCGATGCCGCGGCGCCGAAGGATCCGGCCAAGCTCGCGAGCTGGCTCGAACAGCGCGCCAAGACCGGCGACGCCGTCGCCGAATACCGGCTGGGTGTGCTCTATGCGTTGGGCCAGGGCGTGAAGCAGGACTACGCGCACGCGGCGCAACTCTTCAAATCCGCCGCCAACGGCGGCGTCGCCGAAGCGCAGTACAACGTCGCTGTGATGTACAGCGAAGGCATGGGCGTTCAGCGCGATCCGGCGCAAGCCGTGACGTGGTACGAGAAAGCCGCCGAACAGGGCAACGCCAACGCCGCCTTCAACCTCGGTGTCGCCTATTCGAATGGCGCCGGCGTGCAACAGAACATCCAGGAAGCCGCGCGTTGGTTCCGTCGCGCCGCGTCGGCCGGCGTCATCAACGCCCAGTTCAATCTCGGCCTGCTCTACGAGCGCGGCGAAGGCGTGCCGCAATCGTTGGTCGAAGCCTATGCGTGGTACGCCGCAGCCGCCGTGCGTGGCGACCAGGGCGCGGCGCAACGGCGTGATCACATCGCCAGTGCGTTGAGCCCGGGCGACCTCAAGAAAGCGCAGGCGCGCGCAACGCAACTTCAGCAGACGATCCAGACCAGCACCGGTCCGACGACGTCGCAAAAGGCCAACGCGGCGACGCCCTGATTGACCGGCGCGGACACTCGCGCCGCGCCTGGCCGTCCCGTTACGACATCAGCCGTCCGTTCGCCACCCACCAGCCGGATTTGGCGCGGCGGACGTGCGCCGCGGCCGCGGCCGCCGTAGCCTCATCGGCAAACAGCGCAAAGCAAGTCGCGCCGCTGCCGCTCATGCGGGTCAGCAGTGCACCGTCGCGCGCCGCCAATGTCGCAAGCACATCGTCGATCTCCGGTACGATCGCGCGGGCCGCGTCGCCGAGATCGTTGCGGCGTTGCTTCAGGATCGCGGCCAGCTCGGCCGCATTGGCCGGCGCATGGGTAAAACGCGCGGGCTGGCCGAACGGGCCCTGCCGCGACTTGTAGACATCCGGCGTTGGCAGCTCGCGGCGCGGGTTGACCAGCACGACCCACGCATCGGGCAGCGCCGGCGCCGGCGCGATGGTCTCGCCGATGCCGCCGACGAAAGCCGCTTGTCCGACAAGGCAGATCGGCACGTCGGCGCCAAGCGTGGCCCCGAGCGCGACCAGCCGCTCCGGCGCGAGCGTTGCGTCCCACAACGCCGCTAGCGACATCAAAGTCGCCGCCGCGTCGCTCGAACCGCCGCCGATGCCGGATGCGATCGGCAGATTCTTTTCCAAGACGATAAGCGCGCCCGGCGGCCGGCCGAGCTCGCGCGCGAGCGCTTCGGCTGCGCGCCAGACGAGATTCTGCGTTGGATCATGCGCCGACAGTTCGGCTGCGAACGGACCGGTGATGGCGACGTTGAGATTATGCGCCGGGCTGACGGTGACACGGTCGCCGATGTCGGCAAAGGCGACAAGACTGTCGAGCAGATGAAAGCCGTCGGCGCGACGGCCGACGACGTGGAGATAGAGATTGAGCTTGGCCGGCGCGAGCAAGCTCAGCCGCCGCTCACCTTCGCCGGCGCCGCGTCGAGCCCATGATCGAGCTTGGCTTGAATGGTCTTCGCCTCGTCCGCTTCCGGCTTGAACTGGAGCGCGCGCTGCCATTGATAGCGCGCCTCGGCTTCGCGGCCGGAACGCCAATAGGCGTCGCCAAGGTGATCGTTGATCGTCGGATCCTCGGGCACCAGCTCGATCGCGTGCTCGAGCGTCTCGGTCGCCTGTGCATAGTCGCCAAGCCGGAAATAAGCCCAGCCGAGACTGTCGACGATGTAGCCGTCGTTCGGCCGGAGCGCGACCGCGCGTTTGATCATTTTGACCGCTTCCGGCACCTTCTCGCCCTTGTCGATCCAGGTATAGCCGAGATAGTTCAGCACCAACGGCTGCTCCGGCCGCAGCTTCAGCGCGCGTTCGAGATCGGCTTCGGCGTGCGGCCATTGGCCGCTACGCTCGTACGAGACGCCACGGCTGTAGAAGAGCCGCCAATCGTCCGCCTGCGGCTTCGCAATGCGCGCCAGCGCGCGATTATATGCGCCGATCGCGTCGGTAAAGCGGCTGTGCGACCGCAAGACGTCGCCGAGCTCGATCAGCGGTGCGGGACGCGTCGGTTGTTCCGCCGCCAGCGTCTCAAGCAGCTTGAGCGCCTCGTCGGTACGCGACAGCGTGTCGAGCGTCAACGCAACGCGCATCCGCGCCGTCCACGAATAAGGCGACGCCGCGTCGACACGCTGGTAGAGCGCCAACGCGTCCTCTGGCTGATCCTGCTGCGCGCGGATTTCGCCGGTAAGCAACTGGGCCAGTGGATAATCGGGCTTGAGGTCGAGCGCCAGCCGCACATAGATCAACGCGGCATCGAGCGTTTCGGCTTGATCGAGCAGGCTCGCGAGGTCGAACAACGCTTCGGCGGCGCCGTCGGCGGCGGTCGTAACCAACGGCTGCGGGATCACGCCATGCGCCAAACGATCCAACCCAGCAGCGCCGACGTCGGAATCATCGACCGACGCGATGCTCTGATAGATCGCGCGCGCGGCGATGCCGTCGTGTTGGCGCTCATAAAAATTGCCGGCGAGCTCGGCGACCCGCGCGGTCGGCGGGGTTTCTGTCGCCAACACCTTCTTATAGAGCGCCGAGGCCGCCGTGGCTTGGCCGGTGAAATCGTCGATGAGCGCCTGATGCAGGGGCTTAAGCGGGCCGAGGCCGCGCGTGTCGCCCATCGCATCGAGATTGCGCAGGGCCTTCGCCCGGTCGTGGCGTCCGATCTCGGCCCAGGCGACCAGTAACGGCAGCGCGTAACGTTGGGCACCTTCGTGCGACAGCGAGGCTGCCTGGCTGATCGCGGCCGCATAATTGCCCGCTTTGATCGCCTGCTCGACCACGACCAAGCCGGCCAATCCGCCGCCGCCGTCATGGGCGATGAGCTTTTTTGCCAGCGGCGCCGCCTGATCGATGCGGCCGGTCGACACCCGCAACGCAAACGCGCGGCGCATCAAGTTGTAATTATCGGGATCGGCGGCCAGCGCGGCATCGATGAACGCCATCGCGTCGCGGTAGTCGTGATCCTGCTGCGCGTGCAGCGCCGCCAAATAGCCGCCGAAGGCGCTTTCGGGCTTCAGCGACGGCGCGGCCATCGGACTGTCGGCGGCGTTGCCGGCGGCGACAGTCAATCCGAGGACAAGGCCCGTCGCCGCAGCGCAGGCGAGGTTCAATCGCAGCTTCATCGCACCATCCGGCGGGTCGCGTGATCGGCGGAGATTACACCGCCCGGCCATACTTGGGTCAGCCTATTCGTCACATATTGGGGTAATTCGGGCCGCCGCCACCTTCCGGCACGGTCCAGTCGATATTCTGCGTCGGATCCTTGATGTCACAGGTCTTGCAGTGAACGCAGTTGGCGGCATTGATCTGGAGATGTGCCGCGCCAGCCGGGCTCTTGACGATTTCATACACGCCGGCCGGGCAATACCGCGTCTCGGGTGAGTCGTAGAGCGCATAATTGACCGCAATCGCGTCATCCGGCCGACGCAGCCGCAGGTGCGGCGGCTGGTTTTCCTCGTGATGAACATTCGACAGGTAAACCGACGACAGCCGGTCGAAACTGACCGTGCCATCCGGCTTCGGATAAGCGATCGGTCGCGCCGCGTCGGCGCGCTTCAACGTCAAATGGTCGGCGGTCTGACGCAAGGTCCATGGCGCCTTGCCGCGCAGGACATAGGTGTCGAACGCCGCGTGCGCGAGACCCGCCCACAAGCCCCAGCGAAATGCCGGCCGGATGTTGCGCACCGTGTGTAGCTCGGGCCAGACCCACGACGACGCCAGCGCCTGGCGGAAATCGGCCGGTTCGCCAACGAGCTGGCGCGCCACGGTCTCGGCCGCGACCATGCCTGACTTCATCGCCGTGTGACTGCCTTTGATTTTCGGCACGTTGAGAAAACCGGCGGCGCAGCCAATCAGGTGGCCGCCCGGAAAACTCAGCGCCGGGATTGACTGGAATCCGCCTTCGTTGAGCGCGCGTGCGCCATAGGCGATGCGGCGACCGCCGGCCAAGGTCGGCCGGATCGCGGGGTGCATCTTGAAGCGTTGAAATTCCTCGAAGGGGTCGAGGTACGGATTGGCGTAGTCGAGCCCAACCACGAAACCGACCGCGACCTGGTTATTCTCGAGGTGATAGAGGAACGAACCGCCGTAAGTGCGCGCGTCGAGCGGCCAGCCGATCGTATGGACGACACGGCCCGGGTGGTGACGATCGGCGGCAATCTCCCACAGCTCCTTGATGCCGATGCCGTAGCTTTGCGGATCGCAACCGGTCCGCAGACCGAACCGTGCCTCAAGCGACTTGGCCAACGACCCTCGGCAGCCTTCGGCGAACAAGGTGAGTGTCGCACGCAACTCGACGCCGGGCTGGAACGAAGCGGTCGCCTGGCCGTCCTTGCCGATGCCCGCCGCGCCGGTCGCCACACCGACGACGCGGCCATCGGCATCGCACAGCACCTCGGCGCCGGCGAAGCCCGGATAGATCTCGACGCCGGCCGCTTCCGCCTCCTTGGCAAGCCAGCGACAGAGATTGCCGAGGCTGATGATGTAGTTGCCGTGGTTGCGCATCGGCAGTGGCGTCGGCAAGCGCCACGCGTGCTGCCGGGTCAGAAACACGAACCGATCGTCGGTCGCCGGCGTCAGCAACGGCGCCCCCCGCTGACGCCAGTCCGGCAGCAGCTCGTCGAGCGCGCGCGGCTCGAACACCGCGCCGGACAGAATGTGCGCGCCGACTTCCGAGCCTTTCTCGATGACGCAGACGGACGTCGCCGGCCGCAGCTGTTTCAGCCGGATGGCGGCGGCAAGACCCGCGGGACCGGCGCCGACGATCAGCACGTCGTATTCCATGCGCTCGCGCGGCATCGGCGCGACTATAGCCGGTGGTACCCAAAGAGCCAGCGATGCTAGGCTTGGCACATGCAGGATCGCGCCGCGCTGCTGCGGCTTCTCGAATGGCAGACCGCGATGGGCGCAGACGACGCCGTCCTCGACGCGCCGCGCGACCGGATGCGGGCCGACGCGAAATCCACCGAACGGCCGCGGCGGGCGACGCCGGCGGCAGCGCCGGCCACCCAGACGCCAGCACCGGTCGCGAATGCGCCCCAGAGTGCGATGCTAGCCAGCGCCAAGGAGCTCGCCGACGCGGCGCCGGATCTTGCCGGGTTACGCGCCGCCGTCGAATCGTTCGACGGATGTTCGCTCCGGCGGACCGCGACACACACCGTCTTCGCCGACGGCAACCCGGCGGCGCCATTGATGCTGATCGGCGAAGCACCCGGCGCCGACGAAGACCGGATCGGCCTGCCATTCGTCGGCCGGAGCGGTCAGCTCCTCGATCGGATGCTGGCCACCATCGGCGTCCGACGCAGCGAGAACGCCTATATCACCAACGTCCTATTCTGGCGGCCGCCCGGTAATCGCAAGCCGACACCGGAGGAAACCGCTATCTGCCTGCCCTTCGTTTGGCGGCACATCGCCCTGAAGCGGCCGAAAATCGTGGTTTTGTGCGGTGGAACCGCCACCACCACCCTGCTTAACCGCAGCGACGGCATTACCCGCCTGCGCGGACGGTGGTTCGACCTGTTGGTTCCCGACCTCGGACCCGTACCAGCCCTTGCAACGTATCACCCGTCTTTTCTTTTGCGTGCACCCGCACACAAAAGTGAATCCTGGCGTGATCTCTTGGCGATACAGAATAGGATGAATTCTCCAAAGTAATAAGTGACAGTTTTGTAGAATTTTTAACCGTGGTATAAATGCAGCCGATATATCACAGAACTTTATAAAATTTTGACTTGCCTTTGGCCTGCAAGATAGTTTAAGGCCTGCCGAATGAACGGCTGGGAACGTGGGGGACGGTCGAACAAGACTTACGCTGCGCTGTTTGTTATTGCGGTTTTTTCAGCAGCATTGTTCGCCTTCCATAACGCGGCTGCGGGTGATTTCGGCGGCGAGTTCAAGTCCGCTGCACTGACACCTCCGACCGATCTCCGGAGCGATACCGATCTGCCCTACGTATTGAGTGGGGCGGACGCGGAACGCTATAGGTTGATCGAGCTGCAACAGCGCCTAGGTCAATGGCAGGCGGCCGACCGCGAGATCGGTTTGCTCACCAACCGGGTGCTGCTCGGGCACGTCCTGGCCCAACGCTACATCCATCCGCGGTACCACTCGACCTACGCCGAGCTTGCGGCGTGGCTCGACGCCTATGGCGACGAGCCGGAAGCCGGCCGAATCTATGGCCTAGCGGTCAAACGCGCGCCCGACGGCGCCAAACCGGCCAAGCCGACGGCAAGCGTCATGGCGGCGCTGTCGCTGGCGGGCGGCGACCTTGATCCGCGCCCTGCCCGCACGGATGTGGAAGCCGCCCCGACGTCCAACAGCCTCTGGCAGACGGGGCTCGCCGCTTGGCGCGAAGGTCGCCTCGACGAAGCGCGCAAAGCCTTCTCGACGATCGCCACCACGCCGGCGCAATCGCCGTCGATGATTTCCGCCGCCGCCTTCTGGACCGCGCGCGTCGAACTTCGGTCGCACCATCCGGCCAACGTCGCCCGCTGGCTCGGCATAGCCGCCAACCACTCGCATACCTTTTACGGGCTGCTCGCCCGCCGGCTGCTGGGCGTCGATACCAACTTCAATTTCGCCGACGAACCGTTCAACAACCTCGATGCCAGCATCATGACCGGTGAACCGGCCGGCCGGCGCGCTTTGGCCGAGTTGCAAATCGGCGACCCGAACGGCGCGGCCGCGGAGCTGCGCCTGATGGCGGCGCGTGGCTCGACCGGCGCCATGCAAGCGGCGATCGTGCTGGCCGACCATGCGAACCTGCCGGCGTTGAGCCTGCAACTGGGCGCGATCGTGGCGCGCCGCAACGGTCAGGACTTCGACCGGGCGCTTTATCCGGTCCCGCGCTGGAAGCCGCACGGCGGCTTCACTGTCGATCGCGCCCTGCTCTATGGCGTGATGCGCCAGGAGTCGAAATTCGCGCCGCAGGTGGTGAGCAATGCCGGCGCCCGCGGCTTGATGCAGCTGATGCCGGCAACCGCGCGCTCGATGGCGACGCAGCTCGGCCAGGACGTCGCCGGCGGCCGCAGCGAACGCGTGCAGCTGGCCGATCCCGAAACCAATATGACGCTGGCGCAGGAATATATCCGGACGCTGCTGCGCGACGATCACATCCGCGGCAATCTGTTGTTCTTCGCGCTCGCCTATAACGGCGGCCCGGGTGCAGTCGAGCGGCGGAAGTTCGCCATGACCGATTATCGCGCCGATCCGCTGTTATTCCTCGAGACCTTCCCGGTACCGGAATCGCGCGCCTTCACCGAGCGCGTGATGGCGAATTACTGGATCTACCGCGCGCGTCTCGGCCAACCGACACCCGATCTGGACGCGCTTGCCGAGGGTCATTGGCCGATCTATACCGCTTTCGATATTCACGATAGCGGTGAACGCCGTGTCGCCGACAATCGATGAGAAGCGTCCGTTCGTTGCCGTCAGCATCGCGATTCTGACGGTTTCCGACACGCGCGACGAAGCGTCCGACAAATCGGGCCGCACGTTGGCCGAGCTGGCCACTGCTGCCGGCCATCACATCGCCGCCAAACGCATCGTCAAGGATGAGCAGAGCGCGATCGTCGCCGCGCTCAAGACCTGGATCGCCGATCCGGCCGTCGACGTCGTGATCGCGACCGGGGGCACCGGCGTCACCGGCCGCGACGTCACGCCCGAAGCATTTCAATCGGTCTACGAGAAAGAGATCTTGGGATTCGGCGAGTTGTTCCGCTGGCTCAGCTATCAGAAGGTCGGCACGTCGACGATCCAGAGCCGCGCCACCGCCGGCGTCGCCGGCGGCACCTATCTATTCGCGCTGCCGGGTTCGCCGGGCGCCTGCCGCGACGGCTGGGAAGTGATCGGCCCGCAGCTCGACAACCGTCACCGGCCCTGCAACCTGGTCGAGCTCATGCCGCGGCTCAAAGAGCACGTCGCGCCGGGCGCACGCTGAAGGCCGAACCCGTTGTTTAAGGCGGTCTTGGCTGCCTGGGCCGAAGTTCTTGATTTGTTCTAATTCCAGGCGCATCCTAACGCCATGGACGACACCGCGAGGGTGCCGCTGCAAAAAGGCCGCGGCGCCGGCAGCAACGCGACCGGGCGCTACGAGCAGGAAAAGCGCGAAGCGTTCGACGACGGCTGGGGCACGGCCGACGAACCGCCACCGCGCCGTGCGACGCAATTCACGCGCGACAGCACGCGCAGCATCATCGCGCGCAACGATTCACCCGACATCCCGTTCGACCGTTCGATCAATCCGTATCGCGGCTGCGAGCACGGCTGCATCTATTGCTTCGCCCGGCCGACACACGCCTATCTCGGCCTGTCGCCGGGGCTCGATTTCGAAAGCCGCATCCTGGTCAAGGAACAGGCGCCGGCGCTGCTCGCCGCCGAACTGCGCAAGCCGTCGTATCGCTGCCAGCCGATCGCGCTCGGCACCAACACGGATCCCTATCAACCGGCTGAGCGCCACTACCGGATCATGCGCGGCATCCTCGAAGTGCTGCGCGATTTTCGGCATCCGGTCACCGTCGTCACCAAGTCGGCGCTGATTCAGCGCGACATCGACATCCTGGCCGACATGGCGAAGGACAACCTCGCCGCCTGCGCGATTTCGGTGACGACGCTCGACCGCAAGCTGGCGCGAACGATGGAGCCCCGCGCCGCCACACCCGAACGACGGATCGAAACGCTCGCGGCCCTGGCCGGCGCCGGCATCCCCACCGGCGTGATGGCAGCGCCGATGATTCCGGCGCTCAACGATTCCGAGCTCGAAGCGATCCTGGAGCGCGCCGCCACAGTCGGCGTGCGCGGCGCCGGCTATACCATGCTGCGCCTGCCTTTGGAGGTGGCGCCGCTGTTCATCGAGTGGCTCAACGACCACTTCCCAGCCAAGGCCAAGCACGTCATGTCGCTGGTGCGCGAAGGCCATGGCGGCCAGGATTACGACCCGCAATGGGGCAAGCGCATGACCGGCACCGGTCCTTACGCCGAATTGTTGCGCATCCGCTTCGAGACCGCGTGCCGACGGCTGAAGCTCAACCTCAATCGCGGCCGCTTGTGGCGCCTCGACACGACGAAGTTCGCGCCGCCGCCGCTGCCGAGCGCCCAACTCAGGCTGCTGTAATTTCCCGCCGCCGGTACGCGTCGCGCTTGCGCCGTGGGCGCGTGGAGTGTCACTTAGCGGCATGCCCGATCTCGCGCTCGAGCGGGAATGCGACGGTATCGTCTGCGGCATCGACGAAGTCGGCCGCGGACCGCTGGCCGGCCCCGTTGTGGCGGCGGCCGTGATCATCGATGCCGCCCGCATGCCGCGCGACCTGCGCGCCCAAATCGACGATTCGAAGAAGCTCGAGCGGGCCGCGCGCGAGGATTATGCGGCCCGCCTGCGGTCGTGCGCCGGCGTCGGCATCGGCGCCGCATCGGTCGAGGAAATCGATCGACTCAACATCCTGCAAGCTTCGCTGCTCGCCATGCGGCGTGCGCTCGATGCCCTGCCAGCGACGCCGCATTGGGCGCTGGTCGACGGCAACGTCGACCCGCAGCTGCCCTGCCGCACGCGCACGATCGTCGGCGGCGACGCCCTGTCACTGTCGATCGCCGCTGCGTCGATCGTCGCCAAGGTCACGCGCGACCGGCTGATGCGTGCGCTGGCGCGGCGCTATCCCGGCTATGGCTGGGAAACCAATGTCGGCTATGCCACCGCCGAGCATCGCAGCGGGTTGTGGGCCCTTGGACCGACGCCACACCATCGCCGGTCGTTCGCGCCCGTCCAGCTAAGAATCGCATTCGCGTCAAACCCCAGAGAATCAGACTAAGCCATTGACTCTCCCCGTATATTGACACCCGACTCGGGACAGAGCAGGATGCGCCGATTCGGCTCAGGCGGCACGACTCGTGCCGAACGGCCGAAATCCGGACGGGGAGCCGGATGCGCGATTCGGGGGAAACGGGCGACGATCTGGGCGAAGTGTTGATCGGCGACTGCGTCGAGGTCATGACGCGGCTGCCGCCGGATTCGGTCGACCTGGTTTTCGCCGACCCGCCTTACAACCTTCAACTCAACGGCGAACTCCATCGGCCCGACAACAGCCATGTCGACGCCGTCACCGAGGCCTGGGACAAGTTCGCCGATTTCGCGACCTATGACCGTTTCAGCCGCGCCTGGCTCGAGGCCGCGCGCCGCCTATTGAAGCCTGACGGCACGCTGTGGGTGATCGGCTCGTATCACAACATCTACCGCGTCGGTTCGCTGCTGCAGGATTTGGGATTCTGGATCCTCAACGACATCGTCTGGCGCAAGACCAATCCGATGCCGAATTTCCGCGGCCGGCGCTTCACCAACGCGCACGAGACCTTGTTGTGGTGCGGCAAGTCGCGCGACAGCAAGTACACCTTTAATTATCACGCGATGAAGGCGCTCAACGACGACGTGCAGATGCGCAGCGACTGGCTGCTGCCGATCTGCAGCGGCAGCGAACGCCTGAAGCGCGACGGCAAGAAGGCGCACCCGACCCAGAAGCCCGAAGCGCTGCTGCACCGCGTGCTTTTGGCCGCGACCAAGCCCGGCGACCTGGTGCTCGATCCGTTTTTCGGCAGCGGCACCACCGGCGCGGTCGCCAAACGGCTCAACCGCCGTTTCATCGGCATCGAACGCGAGAAGGACTATGCGCGCCTGGCGCGCGAGCGCGTCGCGACGGTGGCGCCGGCAGCGCCGGAAGACGTCGTCGCCACCGCCGAAAAACGCAGCGAACCGCGCGTGCCATTCGGCACCCTGGTCGAGAACGGCTTCCTCAAGCCGGGCGATGTGCTGTTCGATGCTTCGCGCCGCTGGACGGCCAAGGTGCGCGCCGATGGCACGGTGATTTCGGCCGAAACCAAAGGCTCGATCCACAAAGTGGCGGCCGAGGTCCAAGGCGCTGCTGCGTGCAACGGCTGGGCGTTCTGGCACGTCGACGTCAAGGGACGTGCGGTGCCGATCGACGTGCTGCGGCAGAAGTATCGCGCCGAGATGGGCCCGGCCGGCTAGGCCGGCGCCGCGACGCTTCGCGCCCAGGCAATCACCTTCTTCATGACGCTGGGCAGCGCATGGTCCTTGAACCGGGCGGGCGTGACCCAAATGCCGTCGTCCACGGCGGTGCCTTTCGCGGTCGCGGTCAGGATCACGAGCTCGAGGTCGAAATGGGTAAAGCCGTGCGCCACGGTGCCCGGCAGACGCCGCCAGCGCGCCTTGAGTGGCGCAGCTTTGGTCGCTTCGCGATCGTCCCACGGCGTAATGCGCCATTCGGTCGACGGCACTTCCATCATGCCGCCGAGCAAACCCTTCGGCGGCCGGCGGCGTAACAGCACGGCGCCGGCTTCGTTGACTGCCCAGAACGCGACACCGTGCCGCCGCGGCTTGGTCGGCTTGGCTGCGCGCCGCGGCAATTTCTCGGCAATGCCCTGCGCGGCGGCCCGGCAGCAAGTCTGCCACGGACACACGCCGCAGCGCGGCTGCTTCGGCGTACAAACCGTGGCGCCGAGATCCATCAGGGCTTGCGCGAAATCGCCGGGCCGGCCAGCAGGCACCAGCGCCAAAGCGTCGTCGTGCAGCCGCGGCTTCGCCGCCGGCAACGGCGTGCGCACGGCGTAAAGGCGCGCCAGCACGCGCTCGGCATTGCCGTCGACCGCGGCTGCCCGGCGACCGAAGGCGATTGCGGCAATTGCCGCCGCGGTATAGGCGCCGACACCCGGCAGCGTGCGCAATCCCGCTTCGCTATCGGGAAACCCGCCGCGCGCGACCACCGCGCGGGCGCAAGCGTGCAGATTGCGCGCCCGCGCGTAATAGCCAAGGCCTTGCCAAGCGTGCAGTACGTCATCGAGTTCGGCGCACGCCAGCATTTCGATGGTCGGCCAGCGCGCCAGGAAGCGCTCGTAATATGGTCCGACCGCCGCGACTGTGGTTTGCTGCAGCATGATTTCGCTGAGCCAGACGCGATAGGGGTCGACGGCGTCGCTCGGCAATGCCCGCCAAGGCAGCACACGGCGATGCCGGTCGTACCAAGCGAGCAGCGACACCGACAGGTCGGCGGCGGGACGGGACATCGACCGGGCGCGCGGCATGATTTATCCTGCCACGGACGTAAGGAGGTTACGAGTTGGCCGGCACATCGAACGAGGCCGATCGTCGGCGCGGCGCGATGCGGGCGCTAGCGGCGGACGTGTCGCAGATCGTCAAACCAGCACTCGGTAAGCGCGGCTTTTCCGAAGGCCAGTTGGTGGCGCAATGGGCCGACATCGTCGGCGCCGACCTTGCTCGTCGGATGATGCCGGAAAAGCTCACGTTTCCGCCGGGTGAACGCCGCGACGGCACGCTGCGGCTGCGCGTCGCGCCGGGGTTCGCGCTCGAAGCGCAGCATCGCGAGCCGCAGATCCTCGAGCGGCTGAACGCTTTTTTCGGCTATCGCGCCTTGGCGCGGCTGGCTCTGGTGCAGGGCCCTCTGCCGACCGAAACGACGGCGGCACCCCGCCGACGCCGCGATCTCGCGCCGAGCGAGCGCGCCGCGCTGGCGCAACGAGTCGCCGGCATCGCCGATAGCGAACTGCGCGATGCACTGACACGACTCGGCGAAGCGGTGATCGGAACCGGCGGCGACAAAATTCGCTGAGCGGATTTTTCCGACTCGAAGGCGGCGCTTTGCTTGAACTGCCGCCGCGCAAGCCCTAGCATCGGGCCGTTTTTAGGGTGTGGGGTTGTTCATGCGCTTCTCTCGGCTGATCTTCGCCGCCGCGATCGCGATGGCTGGACTGCAAGCCGCCGCAGTCCCGACGCGCGCGGCCGATGCGCCGACGTTGCAGGCCGACGATCACGTCCTCGGCAACAAGAACGCACCAATCACCATATTCGAATACGCGTCGCTCACCTGTCCGCATTGCGCCGCGTTCACCAGCGACACGCTGCCGAAGCTGCAGAAAGAGTGGATCGACACCGGCAAAGCCAAACTGGTGTATCGCGACTTCCCGCTCGATCAGTCGGCGTTGGTGGCGGCCACGGTTGCGCAATGCTTCCCACCCGAGCGCTATTTCCCGTTCATCGAAACGCTGTTCCAGACACAGCGCGAATGGGCACAAAATAGCGAAGCCGCGACCAAGACGGCGCTGGCGCGCATTGCCAGGCTCGGCGGCATGGGCCAGGCCCAGTTCGACGCCTGCGCCAACAACCAGAAACTCTCCGATGCCGTGCTGAATTCGCGTCTCGCCGCGCAGAATCAGTATGGCATCAATTCGACGCCGACCTTCTTCGTCAACGGCACCAAGGTGGTCGGCGACGTGCCCTATGACGAGTTCGTCAAATATCTCGAAGCCAAATCTGGCGCCGCGGCGCCGAGCCGGGTCGGCCCGGCAACGGCGGTGAACGACCGTCCACGTGACGTGATCGCGGCCGTCCGGAACTGGCTCAGCTCGCTCATGTCGCGTACCTAACCCGCAGACCGCTCGTGCATTTCGCCAAACTCCGGCTTTCCGGCTTCAAATCCTTCGTCGACCCGACCGAGCTCGTGATCGAACCCGGCATGACCGGGATCGTCGGACCCAACGGCTGCGGCAAGTCGAACATCCTCGACGCCATGCGCTGGGTGATGGGCGAGACATCGGCCAAGCGCCTGCGCGGCGGCGAGATGGACGACGTGATTTTTTCGGGCACGAGCGCGCGACCGGCACGCAACGTCGCCGACGTGATGCTGTACCTCGACAATGCCGCGCACGACGCCCCGCAGCCCTACGACGCGCACAACGAGATTCAGATCCATCGCCGCATCGAACGCGGCATCGGCTCGGATTACCGCATCAACGGCCGCGACGTTCGCGCCCGCGACGTACAGCTGCTGTTCGCCGACGTCGCCACCGGCGCCAATTCGAGTGCCATCCTGAGCCAGGGCCGCATCGGCGCGATCATCAGCGCCAAGCCCGCGGACCGAAGGATGCTGCTCGAGGAAGCCGCCGGCATCGCCGGCCTGCATTCGCGACGGCACGAGGCCGAGCTGCGTCTCAAGGCCGCCGAAACCAATTTGGCGCGGCTCGACGACGTGCTGCGCACGCTCGAGACCCAGCTCGAAAGCCTGAAGAAGCAGGCGCGCCAGGCGGAACGCTATCGCCGACTGTCGGATTGGATCCGCCGCGCCGAGGCGACCGTCCTACACCTGCGCTATGCCGCCGCCACCGGCGAATTGACGGCAGCGGAAGAGCGGTTGCGCGCCGCCGAGCGCGTTGTCGCCGAACGGATGACGGCGGCCGCGGCGGCCGATCGGTTGCGCGAAGCGGCGGCGGCCGAGCTGCCGGCGTTGCGGCAGGACGAAGCGGTGGCTTCGGCTGAACTCCAGCGACTGACGCTGGCGCGTCAAGCGCTCGACGAGGAGGAGCGTCGCATCATGGCGGCGCGGCAGTCGGCCGAAGCGCGGCTCGAGCAGCTCGCCGCCGACCTGAAGCGCGAGGACGAATTGGCCGCCGATGCGCGCGCCGCACTGGCGCGGCTGGGCGAGGAGCGCCAGTCGTTGGTTGCGGCACAGCAAGACGAACAACAGGTGCAGGCGAAGGCGGCTGAGGATTTGGCGCGCGTCGCCGAGGCCGTGGCCACACTCGACGCCCAGCTGACTGCGCTAACCGAGCGCGTCGCCAGCGAAGAAGCGCGCCGCGCCGCGCTGGCGACACGGATCAGCGAGGCCGGCGAGCGTCAAATCCGTCTCAAGGATCGGGCCGATGAGATCGCCCGCCAACGCGCCGCGCTCGATGCCGAAGCCGGCGCCGGTGGCGTCGGCGCCGAAACGCTGGCGGCGCTCAAAGCGGCAGAAATCGCCGCCGAGGAAAGCCGCGCGGCGCTGGCGGCCGCCGAAAAGGCGCTGGCCGAAGCGCAAGCCGCCGAGACCGAGGCGCGCGGACCGCTGGAAGCCGCCGAGATGAGCCGCGCCAAGCTGAAAGCCGAGAGCGAAGCGCTGCAACAGCTGTTGGCCAAGCCCGATCAAGACAAATGGCCGCCGGTACTCGATGCAATCCAGGTCGCCCACGGCTTCGAGGCAGCGCTTGGCGCCGCCGTCGGCGACGATTTGACGGCGCCCACCGACGCCGCGGCGCCGGCGCATTGGTTCGGCCTGCCCGACTATGCCGATGCACCGCTGCTGCCAGCCGGCGTAACGCGATTGTCGGACCACGTCACGGCACCGGCGCCGTTGTCACGCCGTCTCACCCAGATCGGAATCGTCGACACCGTCGCCGACGGCGAGCGGCTGCAAGCCGCGTTGCGTCCGGGCCAGCGGCTGGTCAGCCGCGACGGCGGCCTGTGGCGCTGGGACGGGTTCCGTCGCCTTCCCGGCGCGCCAGCAGCGGCGACGCAACGGCTCGAGCAACGCCATCGCCTGACCGAACTGGCGGACGAGATGCAGTCGGCCGAGGCTGAGGTGACGCGGCGGCGCGACGCGCTCGAGGCAGCGCAGCGCCACAAACACGAACGCGCCGAAGCCGACCGTCAGGCCCGCCAGCACGCGCGTGAAGCGCTCGATGCCCTCGCCGACATCCGCAACCATGAGGCCGAATTGGCGCGCGCCGCCGCCGCGATCGTTTCGCGACGCGCCGCGCTGGAGGAAGCCGCACAACGGTTGATGCTTGATCGCAGCGAAGCCGAAGCGGAGACCGCGGGAGCGCGCAGTGCGCTCGATGCCCTGCCCGATCCGGCCATCGGCCGCGACGAGATTCAGGTGGTGCGGACCACGCTCGCCGAACGCCGCGCTTTGCAGCAAGCGCATCAGGGCGAGCATGACCGGCTGGTGCGTGAAGCGGCCACGCGCAGCGAGCGACTGGCGGCTAGCGGCGTCGAACTGAAATCATGGGAACAACGCGCCGACGCCGCCACCCGCCAGCGGCAGACGCTCGAAAACCGCCGCGGCGAGCTCCATGCCGAGATCGAATCGCTGGTGCAACGACCCCAGGAAATCGCGGTGGAGCGCGATAAGCTCGCCGAGACCATCGCTGCGTCGACCGCGCGCCGCAACCAGGCCGCCGACGCGTTGGCGGCGGGCGAAGGTAAGCTGGCTGAAGCGGACAAGACGGCGCGCGCCGCCGAAGCGTCCGCCGGCGAAGCGCGCGAGGAGCGCGTTCGCGCCGAAGGTGTGCGCGATCAGGCGGTGCTGGCGCGCACCACCGTCGCCGACGCCATCGCCGAGAAACTGCAAGCGAAACCCGAGGGCGTTTTGGCCGCTGCCGGCATCGAACTTGACGAGGAATTGCCCGAAATCGGCGCCGCTACCACACGCCTCGACCGCCTACTGCGTGAACGCGAGAACATGGGGCCGGTGAATCTGGTCGCCGAGGCGGAATCGCGCGAGATCGAGGAACGTCTGAGCGGCCTCAATCGCGAGCGCGAGGATCTGATCGGCGCCATCGCCAAGTTGCGTCAGGGCATTACGGCCCTCAACCGCGAAGGCCGCGAACGGTTGCTCGCTGCCTTCACGCAGGTGAACGACCACTTCAGCAAGCTGTTCGCGCGGCTCTTCGGCGGCGGCAACGCGCATCTGCGGCTCGATCCGGGTGAGGACGACGATCCGCTCCAAGCCGGGCTCGAGATCATGGCGAGTCCGCCGGGCAAGAAACTGCAGAACCTGACCCTGCTGTCGGGCGGCGAGCAGGCGCTCACCGCGTTGGCGCTGTTGTTCGCGGTCTTTCTCACCAATCCGGCGCCGATCTGCGTGCTGGACGAGGTCGATGCGCCCCTCGATGACGCGAACGTCGACCGTTTCTGCCGCCTCGTCGCCGAGATCGCGGAAAGCGCCGAGACCCGATTCCTGATCATCACCCACCACCGCCTGACCATGGCGCGCGTCGACCGGCTCTATGGCGTGACCATGGGAGAAAAGGGTGTGTCGCAGCTGGTTTCGGTCGATCTCCAGGGGGTCGAGCAGCTTCGTCGCACCGCCTGATTCGGCGCCTTCCCGCGCTTGACTCGGCGGACCACGCCTTTTAGAAGTTGCGCGCCTTTTCGGCGCGGGGGCGCGCCGCGCGCGCCCGCGCCGCGGGGGAATCTTTCAAGCATTCCCGGTGGTTGGGATGGACGAACGCGAGGCGCGGGCGAGCCTCAAGGATTTAGGCGAACGCCTGGCCAAGGCGCGTGGCGAGCTTCCCGAGAAGCCCGCAGCGCGAGGCACACCGCCGACGTCGAACGCGCTGGCGTTCGGGCTGCGCATCGGGCTCGAGCTGGTGGTTGCGGTGGTGGTGTCAGTCGCCATCGGGTGGGCGATTGATGGCTGGCTTGGGACCAAGCCGGCAGCGATGGTGGTGATGTTTTTTCTCGGCGTCGCCGTGGGCATGTGGAACGTGTACCGCGCGGTTGCGGGGATGGGATCGAAGGTCGGCGCGCACGGCGGCAAGGCCGGTGCGATAGGAAACGACGAGGACGAGGATTGACGTGGCGCTGGAACTAGAACCGCTCGAGCAATTCGTGATCAAGCCGATCGTGCCGCTGCACATCGGCAAACTCGACGTTTCGTTCACCAATTCGGCGCTGCTGATGACGATCGCGGTACTCGTCGTTTCGGCGATCGTCGTCATCGGCACGCGCCGCGAAGCGCTGGTGCCGGGCCGCATCCAATCCCTGGGCGAACTTGCCTATGAATTCGTCGGTAACATGATCGACGAGACTGTGGGCGCCGAAGGCCAGCGCTACTTCCCGTTCGTCTTCACGCTGTTCATGTTCATCCTGTTCGGCAATCTGCTCGGCCTGATCCCCTTTGGCTACAGCTTCACCGGCCAGATCATCGTCACCTTCGCGATGGCGGCGGTCGTCTTCATCGGCGTGACCTTGATCGGCATCTGGCGTCACGGCTGGCACTTCCTCAGCTTTTTCGTGCCGCACGGCGTGCCGTTCGTCCTTTTGGTTTTGCTGGTGCCGATCGAGCTGCTGTCCTACCTGATCCGGCCGTTCACGCTGTCGATCCGGTTGTTCGCCAACATGCTCGCCGGTCACACCATGCTTGCGATCTTTGGCGGTTTTGCCGCCAGCATCGGCGTGCTCGGCCTGCTGCCGCTCGGTCTCGACATCATGATCTTCTTTCTCGAGCTCCTGGTCGCGGTGCTGCAGGCCTACGTCTTCGCCATCCTGACCTGCCTCTATCTGAACGACGCCATCCACCTTCACTGAAACCTTTGGAGAGTTCGCCATGGAACCAGCATCCGCAAAAATGATCGGCGCAGGCATCGCCTGTATCGCACTCGTCGGCGCCGGTATCGGCATCGGCAACGTTTTCGCAGCGTTGATCAACGCACTGGCGCGCAACCCGGCAGCCCAGGTCACGCCGTTCGCGTTCCTCGGATTCGCGCTCGCCGAAGCCACCGGTCTGTTCGGCCTGGCGATCGCGTTCCTGATCCTCTTCGTCTCCTAGGCGCATCACCGCGCGATGCCGCAATTCGACGTCTCCACCTTCCCGACCCAGCTCGTCTGGCTCGCTATCACGTTCGTCGCCCTCTATCTGGTGATGACGCTGGTGGGCCTGCCGCGCGTCGGCGGAATCATCGCCAAACGCCGCAACCGGATCACGGGTGATCTGGACAAGGCGCAGCGCATGAAGACGGAGGCCGAAGCCGTGATTGCGGCCTATGAGCGGGCGTTGAGCGAGGCACGGACCAAGGCGCAACACGCTCTGCGCGAGACCGCCGAGCGCCTTGCGGCGGAAGCCGCCGAGCAACAGCGCAAGCTCGCCGAAAGCCTCAACGCCGAGACCGCCAAGGCCGAACGGCGGATTGCCGAAGCCAAGGCGACGGCGCTCCAGGGCGTCCGGCAGCTGGCGGCCGACGTTGCGCAGGAGGCCGCCGGCAAGCTCGCCGGCGCCGCCGTTGAACCGGCGCGGGTCAAGACGGCGGTCGACGCCGTCATGCGAGAGCGCGGCTGATGGAAATCGTGCGCGAACTTTTCGGCGACGCCGAATTCTGGGTTCTGATCGCCTTCGTCATTTCGATGGCGGTCGTGGTGTGGAAGGCGCGCGGCGCGATGCTCGGCATGCTTGACCGCCGCGCCGAGAAGATCAAAGCCGAACTCGACGAGGCGCAGCGCTTGGCCGAGGAAGCCCAGAAGGCCCTCGCCCAGCACCAACTGCGCCAGCGCGACGCGCTCAAGGAAGCCGAGGCGATCGTCGCCCAGGCCCGCGCCGAAGCCGAACGCGCGGCGCAGGAAGGCCGCAAGGACCTAGCGGCGGCGCTCGAGCGTCGCAAGCGGCTGGCGGTGGAGAAGCTGGCGCTCGAAGAACAGAAGGCGCTGAACGAGGTCCGCACCGTAGCGGTCGACATCGCGGTTGCCGCGGTGCGCCGCATCCTGGCTGAGGACCTCGACGCCCAGCGCCGCGCCGCGCTCGTCGATCAGGCGATCGCCGCGCTGCCCGAAACCCTGCACTGAATTTTCGCGACGGCTAGCCGCCGGCCGGTCCGGCCGTCCTCTCGGGCGCGAGATAGGCAGCACCAAGCGACTGCGCCACCGCCGGATGGGTGATACGGCCGGCCTGGATGTTGAGGCCGGCCATCAAATTGCGATCATCGGCAAGCGCGCGTTGCCAGCCTTTCTGTGCCAACGCGAGGACGAACGGCAGCGTCGCGTTGTTGAGCGCGAAGGTCGAGGTGCGCGCGACCGCGCCCGGCATGTTGGTAACGCAATAGTGGATGACGCCTTCCTCGACATAAGTCGGGTCGGCGTGAGTCGTCGGCCGGCTGGTTTCGCAGCAGCCGCCCTGGTCGATCGAGATGTCGACGATCACCGAGCCTGCGCGCATGCGCTTCACCATGTCGCGCGCCACCAGCTTCGGCGTCGCGGCACCGGCGACCAGTGCAGCGCCGATCACCAGATCGGCGCCGACGACCTCGCGCTCGATATTTTCGACCGTCGAGAACAACGTGTGGAGCTGCGAGCCGAATTGCAGGTCGAGCGCGTAAAGCCGCGCCAATTGCTTGTCGATGACGGTGACGTGCGCCTCCATACCCATGGCGACACGCGCCGCGTTGGTGCCGGCGACGCCGCCGCCCAAGACGACGACGCGCGCGGCCGACACACCCGGCACGCCGCCGAGCAGCACGCCGGCACCGCCCTGTTCTTTCTCGAGGTAATGCGCGCCGACCTGAACCGCCATGCGACCGGCGACCTCGCTCATCGGCGCCAGCAGCGGCAGTCCGCCGCGCTCGTCGGTCACCGTCTCGTAGGCGATGCAGGTTGCGCCCGAGCGCAATAAACCATCGGTCTGTTTGCGATCGGCGGCGAGATGGAGATAGGTGAACAGAACCTGGCCGCGACGCAACAGCGCGATTTCCGCCGGCTGCGGCTCCTTCACCTTGACGATCAGTTCGGCCTTGGCGAAGACCTCGGCGGCGTTGGCCGCGATGCTCGCGCCGGCACGGCGATATGCTTCGTCGTCGAAGCCGGCACCGGTGCCAGCACCGCTTTCGATCATCACCGCCTGGCCGTGATGAATCAGTTCGCGGACACTTCCCGGCACCAGTCCGACGCGGTATTCATGGGTCTTGATCTCCTTCGGCACGCCGACCAGCATCGTTGTCTCCGCATTCAATTGAATTCGCTAAAATACGCATGAATCGACGCAATCTGCTCCTTGCGCCACTGACCTTGCTGCTGACGCCATTCGGTGCGTCAACGGCCCGCGCGCATTCCTACACGCTCGGTGCAATCCAGGTCGGCCATCCTTGGGCCGAACCGTCGACCAGCGACGTCGCCGCCGTCTTTATGGCGCTGGCGAATATGGGCGACAAGCCCGACCGGCTGACCGGTGCCGCGACACCGATCGCCAATGCGGTACTGTTTCAGGATTATGGCAATCGCCCCGTCGACGCATTCGATCTGCCCGTGAAACAGCCGCTGGCGCTGCGACCCGGCGGACGCCGCATCGTGCTGCAAAGTATCAAGCGCCAACTCGCCGTCGGCGACGATTTTCCGCTGACGCTGCGATTTGCGGCTGCTGGCGAAACCACGGTCATGGTGCTGGTCGAGCGCGTACCGACGGAGCCGATGACGCCGCCGGCGCATTGACCAGCGCGGCGACGTAATCGGCGATCGCCAGCGAACTTGTCAGGCCCGGCGATTCGATGCCGAAGAGATTGACCAAACCCGCGATGCCGTGGCGTTCGGGACCATCGATGCGGAAATCGGCGGCCGGTTCATCGCGGTTGCTGATTTTCGGCCGGATGCCGGCATAGCCCGGCTGCAATACACCATCGGGGAGTTCCGGCCAGTACTTGCGGATCGCCGCATAGAAGCGCGCACCGCGCTTTGGATCGACCGTGTAGTCGATGCCGTCGATCCATTCGGTATCAGGGCCGAAACGGCCCTGGCCGGCGAGATCCGGGGTGTAATGGACGCCGAGGCCCGCATGTTCGGGCACCGGATAGACCGGCCGCCGGAACGGTGCCTTGCCCGGCAACGTGAAGTATATGCCCCGGCAATAATAATCCCGCGGCACACTGTCCGGCGGCACGCCGCCAAGCCGCCGTGCGACGCCCGGCGCGTAAAGGCCGGCTGCGTTGATCAGAATCTCACACGCGAGCGTCATCGGTTCGTCGCCGGCGATTTCGAGCGTGAAACCGCCGGTGTCGCCAACACGGCCGGCGGCGACTTCGGAACGCAGCGCCACCGTCGCGTGGTTGGCCTCGGCCTCGCCTTGCAGGCTCAGCAACAGCGCGTGGCTGTCGATCAATCCAGTGGACGGCGAATGGAAGGCGCCAACGCAGGAAACCGCCGGCTCCAGCGCGCGCGCCGCCTTGGCGTCGAGCAGTTCCAGATCGTCGACGCCGTTGGCTTTGGCGTGCGCCATGACCTTCGCCAGCAACGGCATTTCGGTCTCATCGGTCGCAACAACGAGCTTGCCGATGCGTTTCGTCGCAACGCCGCGTGCGGCGCAATATTCATAGAGCCGTTTGCGTCCGGCAACGCAGAATCGCGCCTTGAGGCTGCCTGCCGGATAATACAGCCCGGCATGAATGATCTCGCTATTGCGCGACGAGGTATGCGCGCCGATGTAGCGTTCTTTTTCGACGATCAGCACGGTCCGGCCGCTCAACGCCAGCGCACGCGCCACCGCGAGTCCGATGACACCGGCGCCGATGACCACGCATTCGACCGATTCGCGCATGTGCGTTCCCTGCAATCCGATCATGCCGAGATTGACGCAGGGACGCGAGACCGACAATCTCCGACGGCATCTTCGAGAGCGCCCATGCCTGCCGCGCCCGCGCCTACTCGTCCCGTCAGCCGCATCGAAGCGCTTTATCCTTACCTGCTGTTGGCGTTGTGCAACTTGTTCTGGTCGGGGAACTGGGTGCTCGGCCGCGCCGCGCACGCCGTCATCCCGCCGGTCGCATTGACCTTCGGACGTTGGACGGTGTCGGCGATCTGTCTCGCGCCGCTCGCGATTCCGCGGCTTCGCGGCAAAGGCGCGATCATTCGGCGCCATTGGCTGCTGATCGCGACGATGGGTTTCCTCGGTCTCGGATTTTTCCAGATCGTGATCTATACCGGGCTGCGTTATACCACCGCGATCAACGCGGTGCTGATGAACGCCGCGGCGCCGCTCTACATCATTGCGATTTCGTGGCTGCTCGACGGCGAAACGGTCACGCCGCGGCAGTTGTTCGGCATGGTGCTGTCGTTCTGCGGGATCATCGTCATCATCAGCCGCGGCACCCTCGCGCAGCTGCTACATTTGCAATTCAACATCGGCGATCTGGTCATTCTTTTCGCTATGCCGGCGTGGGGCTTCTACTGCGTGCTGTTGCAGCGTGTGCCCAAATCGCTCGATACGCTCGGGCTGCTCTTTGCCGTCAACATCGCCGGCCTGATCCTGGTCGCGCCCGCGTTGGTGTTCGAAGCGGTGTTTTTCGGCCTGCCGGCGCCGACGCCGCTTGCCGGCTTCGCCGTGCTCTACACCGGAATTTTTGCGTCGTTTCTCGCGTATATCTGCTGGAACAAAGGCGTCGAGATGGTCGGCGCGAACCGCGCGGGTTTCACCTCGCACTTGCTGCCGGCCTTCGCCACCGTGCTGGCGGTGTTCACGCTGGGTGAGACGCTGCACCCGTATCACGTCGTCGGCATCGGCGTCGTGCTGTTCGGCGTCTGGCTGGCCACCAGCGCACGGCGCAAGCCACTCGCCGCGCCGATGGATTAGGCCGGCGCTCCAACCTTGCCGTAACCGCCGCCACCTGGCGTTTCAAGCACGAAGACGTCGCCCGGCTCGACCGCAATCACGTGCGTGCCGCCGAAATCCTCGCGTGTGCCGTCGGCGCGTTCGACCCAATTACGCGCTGGCGCCGCGGCCGCACCGCCCGCCAAGCCGAAGGGCGCTATCCGCCGGCGGTCGCCCAGGATTGCCGCCGTCATCGCCTCACGGAAACGGATGCGCCGTACGACGCCATCGCCGCCGCGCCAGCGGCCAGCGCCGCCCGAACCGCGGCGGATCGAGAAGTTTTCGAGCAGCACTGGAAAGCGCCACTCGAGCACTTCCGGATCGGTCAGGCGCGAATTGGTCATGTGGGTGTGAACCGCCGACGCGCCGTCGAATCCAGGGCCGGCGCCAGCACCACCGCAGACCGTTTCGTAATATTGATAGCGCGCCGTTCCGAAGGTGAAATTGTTCATCGTGCCCTGCGCCGCAGCCATGGCATCGAGCGTCGCATAGAGCGCGTCGGTGATGCATTGCGAGGTCTCGACGTTGCCCGCCACCACAGCCGCCGGATAGCGCGGACTCAGCATCGAGTCCGGCGGAATGCGAATGTCGATCGGCACTAAGCAGCCGGCATTCATCGGGATTTCGGCATCGACCAGCGTGCGGAAGACATAAAGTACCGCCGCCTTGCACACAGCTTCGGGCGCGTTGAAATTGGTCGCAAGCTGCGCGCTGGTGCCGGCAAAATCGACGGTTGCGCGCCGCGCGTCGCGGTCGATCGTCACCTTGACGCGGATCATCGCGCCTGAATCCATCTCGCACGCGTACTCACCGTCGTTGAGGCCGCCGAGCACGCGGCGGACGACCTCGGCGGCGTTGTCCTGCACGTGATGCATGTAGGCTTCGACCACGTCACGGCCGAAATGCCGCACCATCCGGTGCAACTCCTGCACGCCCTTGGCGCACGCGGCGATCTGCGCCTTGAAGTCGCCGAGATTTTGTTCGGGATTGCGCGCGGGGAATTTACCGCTGGCGAGCAACGCGCGCATTTCGCCTTCGCGGAAACGGTCGGCATCGACCAGGAGGAAGTTATCGATCAGAACGCCTTCTTCCTCGATGGCACGACTCAGCGGCGGCATCGAGCCGGGCGTGATGCCGCCGATATCCGCCTGGTGGCCGCGCGACGCGACATAGAACTGAACGTCGTCGCCGCCCGATTCGTTCTCGGCGAACACCGGCATGATGACCGTGACGTCGGGCAAATGTGTGCCGCCGTTATAGGGCGCGTTCAACACATAGACGTCACCGCGCTTCATGCCGCGGCCATCGACCTTGTTTGCACGCGCGCGGATGATGCTGGCGATGCTTTCGCCCATCGAGCCCAGATGCACCGGCATGTGCGGTGCGTTTGCAATCAGCGCGCCAGTTCGATCGAACAGCGCGCACGAGAAATCCAGACGCTCCTTGATGTTGACCGAATAGGCCGTGCTCTGCAGCGCAACGCCCATCTGCTCGGCGATCGACATGAACAAGTTGTTGAATACTTCGAGCATCACCGGATCGACCTGGGTGCCGATCGCGACCGCGCGCGGCCGTGGAACCACCCGTTCGAGCACCAGATTGCGGCGCACATCGACGCGCGCGCGCCAACCCGGCTCGACCATGGTCGTGGCGGTATCCTCGGCGACCACGGCGGGACCGTCGATGGCGGTGCCCGGCGCCAAATTCACGCGGGCATAAACCGGCGCCGCCCAGGTTTTGCCGGCGGTGAAGACGCCGACGTGATCGAGTGGCTGCGGCGCCGTGCTACCGGTTGCGGCGCCGACCGCGCCGTCGTCCGCGCCGCCGACCGCGCCGATCGCCTCGACGCCGAGTGATTCGACAATGAGCGGCTTGTCGTCGACGGCGAAGCCATAGCGCTGCTTGTGTGCATCGGCGAATTTCGCGCGTAGTTGGGCGACATCGCCGTAATCGACGACCAAAGGTACGTCGGTACCCTCGTATTTGACGTGCGCCTTGCGCCGCACCGTGATCGCCGCATCGGCGATGCCCTGCGCCGCGAGTTCGGCTTTGGCAGCATCGGCGAGCGCGCCGAGGACAGCTTCGAATTCAACCGCCGCCGCCGACGTCAGTGTCGCCTCGACCGCCTGTTCCTTGAGGCTGCGCAGATCGGCCAAACCCATGCCATAAGCCGAAAGCACGCCGGCCAAGGGATGGATGGTAATCCGCGTCATGCCGAGTGCGTCGGCGACCTGGCAGGCATGCTGGCCGCCGGCACCGCCGAAGCAACAGAGCGTGTATTCCGTGACGTCGTAGCCGCGTTCGATCGAGATCTGCTTGATCGCATTGGCCATGTTCTCGACCGCGATTTGGACGAAGCCGTCTGCCACCTCGGTCGGCGAGCGACGATTGCCGGTCGCGCGCTCGATGGTTTCGGCAAGCGCGGCGAATTCACGTTCGACGATGGCGCGATCGAGTGGCTGGTCGCCGTCCGGTCCAAAAACGCGCGGGAAGAAATGCGGTTGGATCTTGCCGAGCATGACGTTGCAGTCGGTCACAGTGAGCGGGCCGCCGCGGCGGTAACACGCTGGCCCCGGAACGGCGCCGGCGGAATCCGGCCCAACGCGATACCGCGCGCCGTCGAACGAGCACACTGAACCGCCACCCGCCGCCACGGTGTTGATCTGCATCATCGGCGCGCGCAATCGGACGCCGGCGACTTGCGTCTCGAAGCTGCGCTCGTATTCGCCGGCGTAATGCGACACATCGGTCGAGGTGCCGCCCATGTCGAAGGCGATGATCTTATCGACGCCGGCGGCCGCGGCGGTACGTGCGGCGCCCACGATGCCGCCCGCCGGCCCGGATAGAATCGCGTCCTTGCCTTGGAAGCGATGGGCATCGACCAAGCCGCCGTTCGATTGCATGAAGAACAGACGCACGCCGCCAAGTTCGGCGGCCACTTGATCGACGTAACGGCGCAGGATCGGCGACAGATAGGCGTCAACCACGGTCGTGTCGCCGCGGCTCACCAGCTTCATCAGCGGACTGACGGCGTGGCTGGCCGAGACCTGCGCGAAGCCGGCGCGGCGCGCCAGGTCGGCGACGGCGCGTTCATGCGCCGGATAGCGATAGCCGTGCATGAAGACGATCGCGGCGCTGTTGCAACCGGCGGCGCGCGCGGCGCGCAGATCGGACGCGACACGGTCGAGATCGGGCGCGTGTAACACGATGCCTTCGGCCGTGACCCGCTCGTCGACTTCGATCACGCGCTCGTAGATCAGATCCGGCAGGACGATGCGGCGCTCGAACAGTTTGGGCCGGTTCTGGTAGCCGATGCGTAGCGCGTCGCCGAAGCCTTTGGTGATGACCAACACGGTGCGTTCGCCTTTGCGCTCGAGCAGCGCATTGGTCGCGACCGTGGTCCCCATCTTGACCGCGTCGATGACGCCATCCGGCAGCTTCGTATCCGGAGCAATGCCGAGAATCGCGCGGATGCCGGCGACCGCGGCATCGCGATAGCGGCCGGGATTCTCGGACAACAGCTTGCGGGTGACGAGCGTGCCGTCCGGCCGCCGCGCCACGATATCGGTGAACGTACCGCCGCGGTCGATCCAGAATTGCCAGCCCGCCATCGGCGCGTGGCGGATGTCAGTGGTGGCTGGAGCCGTGCCCGTGTGGTGCGGCGGCACCCGCTTCGCCGTGATCGCCACGGCCCGGGATGGCGAGCAGGCAGAGCGCGATCAACGCGCTGCCGAGAATGAAGAACAACAACGAGATGGCGAAAGACATGTCGGCCTCCTTGAGCGAGGAGATCATGGCCGTTGACGAGGCTTTCCGCTAGGCTTTCGCGCCGCGGCCATGCAGATCGTCGAGCGTCTCTCGCCCAACCACGATGCCCGCACGGGCGTCGTCGACATGCTGATCCTTCATTACACCGGCATGATCGACCAGGCGTCGGCGCTGGCGCGGCTCACCGATCCGACAGCCAAAGTCAGCGCACACTATCTGATCGGCGAGGATGGCACGGTGTTCCGGTTGGTGCCGGAAGAACGACGCGCTTGGCACGCCGGCGTGTCGTACTGGCGTGGCCGCAACGACATCAACAGCGCCTCAATCGGCATCGAGCTGGTCAATCCTGGCCACGAATTCGGCTATCGCGACTTTCCGGCGGCCCAAATGGAGGCGCTTGCTGCGCTTGCCAACGATATCCGGCGGCGGCACCGCATTGCCGACCGCTGCGTACTGGCTCACTCCGACGTCGCGATCGGCCGCAAGCAGGATCCCGGCGAGCGTTTCGACTGGCAGTGGCTCGCGCGCCAAGGCGTCGGCCTATGGCCCGATTTCGCCGGCGCGCCGAAGCCGGCTGGCGAGATCGCGCCGCTCCAACGCGACCTCGCCAAATTCGGCTACGACTGTCCGCAAAACGGCGTCCTCGACCCGGCGACCCGGGCGGCGGTGCGCGCCTTCCAGCTGCATTTCCGACCGCAGCACTGCGATGGCACGCCCGACGACGAGACCCGCCGGCGCGCCGCGACACTTGCCGCGATGGTGGTTTGACTTCCGCCGCGCCACCCCATCTTATGCCTGTACCAGACGGCCGGATGGCCGCTCCTCGTCGCGAGACGGGGGGAGGAAAGTCCGGGCTCCACGGAAACACGGTGCCGGGTAACGCCCGGCGGGGGCGACCCCAGGGACAGTGCCACAGAAACACACCGCCTAAGCCCTTCGGGGCCGGCAAGGGTGAAATGGTGCGGTAAGAGCGCACCGCGTCGCCGGTAACGGCGACGGCAGGGCAAACCACACCGGGAGCAAGACCAAGTAGGGACGGCACGCCCCGTAAATCCTTGGATTTACAGGGCAAGGCGGGTTTCCGAGGCCGCCGTCCGGGTCGGTCGCGCGAGGCGTCCGGTGACGGACGTCCCAGATGAATGGCCATCCCCTGCGCAAGCAGGGACAGAACCCGGCTTACAGGCCGTCTGGTATTTTAGATATTTTGTTCTTCATATGTTCACGTTTTTACAAGTAATAGCGCGTGGGTGTCTAGGCCAACGCGAATCGAATACCGAGACACATCGAATTTGACCTCGAAACAATCGCTAACTTACGGATTTATACGGGAAAATCATTTGACCACCCATTTAATCCCATGCTATCCCATGCAGTCCCATAATCGAGCCTGCGCCGCCGCTCTACAGGTCTCCGGGACGTCGGCGCCAAGGGGGCGCAGGGGCGCCGTTTCGGGAGCGAACCGTTGGCGGTTTTTCTTTCGACCTACGTCAACAAGATCGACCGCAAGGGCCGGGTTTCGGTGCCGGCGGCGTTTCGCGCCGCGCTGACGCCGGCCAGCGCCAAAAGCATCGTCGTCTATCGTGCGGTGAAGCTAGCGGCGATCGAGGCCAGCGGTCTCGACCGCGCCGAGGATTTGTCGCGCCGCATCGACCGGCTGCCGGAACTGTCCGACGAGCGCGACGCCTTGTCGGCGATCCTCGGCGAGCTGCGGCCGCTCGACTTCGACGGCGAAGGCCGCATCGTCCTGCCGAGCGATCTTGGCCGCCACGCCAATCTGGCGACGGCAGCCGTCTTCGTCGGCTGCGGTCCGACATTCCAGATCTGGGAGCCTGAACGCTTCCGTCAGCATCAGGAAGAAATGCGCGCACGCATCCGCGAACGCGGACTGACGCTGCCGCCGGGCGAGCCGCAATGACGGCGCCGCACGTTCCTGTCCTGCTCGCCGAAATGGTCGCCGCCTTGATGCCGCGCGACGATGCGCTGTACGTCGACGGCACGTTTGGCGCCGGCGGCTACAGCCGCGCGCTGCTCGATGCCGCCTCGTGCCGCATCGTCGCCTTCGACCGCGACCCGGCGGCAACCAAGGCGGGTGCCGCGCTCGCAACACACTATCGCGACCGACTGACGCTGATCGAAGGGCGGTTTTCCGAAATGGAGCCCCTGCTCAAGCCGCTCGGTGTCGATGCGGTATCCGGCGTGGTGCTCGACCTCGGCGTATCGTCGATGCAGCTCGACGCGGCGGACCGTGGCTTCTCGTTCCGCGCCGACGGGCCGCTCGACATGCGCATGTCGCAACACGGCGAAAGCGCCGCCGACCTGGTCAATCGCCTGTCCGAAGCCGAACTCGTTCAGATCATCCGCGATTTCGGCGAGGAGCGTTTCGCCCGCCGCGTCGCACGCGCCATCCTTGCCGCCCGCAAGACCGCGCCGATCACCCGGACCGGCGAGCTGGCTGCTCTCGTCCGCCGCTCGGTTCCGCCGTCGGGTACGATCGATCCGGCAACACGGACGTTCCAGGCGCTGCGCATCGCCGCTAACGACGAACTCGGCGAGCTCGATCGTGGCTTGATCGCCGCCGAGCGGCTACTCGCGCCAGGCGGCCGGCTGGCGGTGATTTCGTTCCATTCGCTCGAGGATCGCCGCGTCAAATCTTTCCTGCGCGTCCGCTCGGGCCATGCGCCGCGCGGCACCCGGCATCTGCCGGCCGCACGCGAGCGCGAGCCGAGCTTCCGTTTGCTGACGCCGAAGCCGGTGACGCCGTCGCCGGCCGAGCTCGCGCTCAATCCGCGTGCGCGCTCGGCCCGGTTGCGGGCCGCCGAGCGCACCACAGCACCCGCCTGGGGAGAAGCCGCATGATCCGGCTGAGCACGATCCTCTGGACGCTGGCGGTGGTGATCGCCGGCTATGCAATGTTCCAGGTCAAGTTCCACGTCGCCAAGCTCGACGACGAATTGGCAGGGCTCAATCGGCAGATTGCCGCGACCCGCGAAGAGACCCGGGTGCTGGCCGCCGAATGGACGCTGCTCGACGATCCGCAGCGGCTCGACCGACTCAACGGCGCTTCGCTGAAACTCCAGCCGGTCGCGCCGACGCAGATCGCGCAGCCGGAGCAGCTCGACCAGATTCCGATGCGCAATGCGCCGGCGGCGACGCCGCCGCAAGTCGCCAGCGCGAGGGCACGATGAAGCGTCTGCCCGACGCTGTCCGCGACGATCCATGCCGGCCCCGTCATTTCCGGCCCCAAGCCAGCGCGCCGGTGCCGCCCGAAGGGCCGGCGCAAGGCGCGATTGAACTCAGCCACACCCGCCTGCTGATCACCGGCGCGCTGTTCCTGCTGGCGTTCCTGGCGATCGGAGGCCGGCTGATCGAGGTCGCCGGCTTCAAGACCGGCGACGTTCGCCTCGCCCACGGTCACGCCGTTGCGAAGACGGTGGTAGCGCGCGCCAATATCGTCGACCGCAACGGCGTGATGCTGGCGACGACGCTCCAGGCGCCCTCATTGTTTGCCGATCCAAAATTGATCGGCGACAAGCATGACACGGCACGCCGGCTCGCCGCGATCCTGCCCGAGTTGACGGAAAGCGAGATCTTCGCCCGGCTCGACACCGACAAGAGCTTCGTCTGGTTGGATCGCCGGCTGACGCCGCAACAGGAATCCGCCGTCAACGCTCTCGGTATTCCCGGCTTGCAGTTCCAGGGCGAAGGCAAGCGCGTCTATCCCGAAGGCGCGCTAACGTCGGAAGTCGTCGGTTATGTCGGCGTCGACGACAACGGATTGGCCGGCATCGAACGCAGTTTCGACCAGACATTGAAGCGCAGCGACCAGCCGGTGCAGCTGTCGATCGACGTGCGCCTGCAATACATCCTGCGCAGCGAGGTCGCCCGCCAAGCCGACGAATTCAAGACCGCCGGCGCCGCCGGCCTGATCATGAACGTGCACACCGGCGAAATCCTGGCGCTGGTGTCGTTGCCGGATTTCGACCCGGCCAATCCGGGCGCCGCCAGCCCCGCGCAACTCTTCAATCGCGCGACGCTCGGCACTTACGAAATGGGCTCGGTGCTCAAGATCTTCAACACGGCGATGGTGCTCGACGACGGCGTCGCGACGCTCGCGTCGACCTTCGACGCCACCAAGCCGCTCGCGATTGGCCGCTTCGTCATCCACGACTACGAGCCGAAGAAACGCTGGTTGAGCGTGCCCGAGATCTTCGAATACTCGTCCAAC
The DNA here is from genome assembly GCA_035275845.1 of Allostellaceae bacterium. GTDB lineage: Bacteria > Pseudomonadota > Alphaproteobacteria > ATCC43930 > CGMCC-115725 > REEB95. Next base: position 33,224 of record DATEMD010000087.1, read on the forward strand.
ATCGGCTCGGCGCGCGAGGCGGCGGAAGCCGGCGCCGACCGCCAGCGCGAATTCCTGACGCGGCTCGACCTGCTGCATCCGCCCGCCTTCGAGCTTCCCGAGGGTGCGCCGCTCTATCCCAGCCCGTGGCGGCCGATCAACGTCATGACGATCGCCTTCGGCCATGGCATTTCGATCAGCCCGTTGCAGCTCGCCGCCGGCGCGAGCGCGATCGCCAATGGCGGCATCTACTATCCGCCGACCCTGATCAAACGCCCGGGCGGCGTGCCGCCTACCGGCCGCCGCGTCGTCTCGGCGACGACCTCCACGGAAATGCGCCAGTTGATGCGGCTGGTCGTCGACAGCGGCACCGGCAAATTCGCGGGTAACTCGGGCTATCTCATCGGCGGCAAAACCGGCACCGCTGAAAAGGACGCGAGCGGCCGCTATGAGACGCATAAGCTGCTGTCGTCGTTCCTCGGCGTCTTCCCGATCACAGACCCGAAATTCCTCGTCCTGGTGATGCTCGACGAGCCGCACGGCGACCGCAGCACCGGCGGCTTCGCGACCGGCGGCATGGTCGCTGCGCCGGCAGTGAAGCGCATCGTCATGCGCATGGCGCCGATCGTCAGAATCCCTCCGGTGGACGAAAATTCGCCCGAAATTCGCCGTTCTCTGATGGTCGGCTTGCCCAGCCCGCAGGGACGGAAACTTGCGGCTAACTGAGATCATGGACGGCGGATCGCGCCCGCTTCGTGTCGCGCCAACGATGGGCGATCCCGAGATTGTTGGTCTGACTTCTGACTCCCGTGACGTGAAGCCTGGTTATTTGTTCGCGGCGCTGGGCGGTGCGCGCGCGCACGGCCGCCGCTATCTCGATGACGCACTTGCCCGCGGCGCCGCCGCCATCCTCACCGACGACGCGCCGCTCGAGCAGCCGGTCGCCGTGCCGGTGATCGCCGATCGGAATCCGCGCCGCCGGCTGGCGCGCATGGCCGCGCGTTTCTACGCGCCGCAGCCGTCGACCGTCGCCGCGGTAACCGGCACCAACGGCAAGACCTCGGTCGCAGTCTTTACGCGGCAAATCTGGGCGGCCCAAGGACTCAAGGCCGCCAGCATCGGTACCATCGGCCTCGTCGCGCCGAACATGACCCAGCCGGGCGCTCTCACCACGCCGGATCCGGTCAAGCTGCATGGCATCCTGCACGACCTCATGCGCGCCGGCGTCGAGCACGTCGCGCTCGAAGCCTCGTCGCACGGTCTCGATCAGTTCCGGCTCGACGGCGTGACCCTGGCGGCCGCGGCCTTCACCAACCTGACGCGCGACCATCTCGATTACCACGGCGACATGGCCCACTACTTCGCCGCCAAGCGCCGGCTGTTCGCTGAACTGCTGCCCGCATCGGCTATCGCCGTCATCAACGTCGACGACACGGCCGGTCGCACGCTGGTCGACGTCGCCAAGGCACGCGGCCAGCGGGTTATCACCTTCGGCACGGCGCCTGATGCCGATCTCAGGCTGCAAGCAGCCGCGCCAACCGCGCGCGGCCTCGCGATCGAAGTCGCCGCGTCCGGTGCGCCACCGCGGCAACTGGAATTGCCGCTGCTTGGAATTTTTCAGGCCATGAACGCGCTCGCGGCGGTCGGTCTCGCGATCGCCACCGGAACGTCGCTGGATGCCGCGCTCGACGCCCTGCCGCGCCTCGAAGGCGTGCCCGGCCGCATGGAGCTTGCGGCGACGCATCCCGCCGGCGCGCCATTGATCGTCGATTACGCGCATACGCCGGACGCGCTCGAAACCGCGCTGACGGCGCTACGGCCGCATACCGCGAAGCGGCTGATCGTCGTCTTCGGCTGCGGCGGCGACCGTGATGCCGGCAAGCGGCCACAGATGGGGGCGATCGCCGCACGCCTCGCCGACATCCCCATCGTCACCGACGACAATCCGCGTTCGGAAGATCCGGCAACGATCCGCCGCGCCATTCTCGCTGCGTGCCCCGGCGGCCGCGAAATCGGCGATCGCCGCGCCGCGATCCGTGCCGCGGCGAAATTGCTCGCGGCCGGCGACGTGCTGCTCATCGCCGGCAAGGGCCACGAAAGCGGCCAGATCGTCGGCGCGCGCACGCTGCCGTTCGACGACCGGATCGAGGCCCGCGCCGCAGTCGGAGGCGCCGCATGAGCGTGCTGTGGACAGCTGCCGACGCCGCCACGGCAACCGGCGGCACCAATACCGGCGTCTGGAGCGCGCAAGGCGTATCGATCGACAGCCGATCGCTGTCACCCGGCGACCTGTTCGTCGCGCTCAAGGGCCCGAAATACGACGCTCACGAATTCGCCACCGCCGCCATGGCCAAAGGCGCGGCGGCGGCAATGGTCGCCAAGCCCATGACCGGCGCGGCGAAGCCGCTGCTGGTGGTCGCCGACACCCAAGCGGGGCTTGAGGATCTCGGCCGCGCCGCGCGCGCCCGTTCGGCCGCCAAGGTCATCGGCGTCACCGGCAGCGTCGGCAAGACCGGAACCAAGGAGGCGCTGCGCCACGCGCTCGAGCGGCAAGGTGCGACGCACGCTTCGATCGGCAGCCTCAACAATCAGTGGGGCGTGCCGCTGTCGCTCGCGCGCATGCCACGCGAGACCGTCTATGGCGTGTTCGAGATGGGTATGAACCATCCCGGCGAAATCGACGCGCTGACACGTCTGGTCCGGCCCGATGTGGCGGTGATCACCACGGTCGAGCCGGCCCATCTCGGATTCTTCTCGTCGGTCGAGGCCATCGCCGACGCCAAGGCCGAAATTTTCAACGGCATGGATGCGCGCGGCAGTGCCGTCCTCAATCGCGACAATCCGCACTTCGGCCGCCTGGTGGCACGCGCGCAGACCGCCGGCGTCGGCCGCGTCGTCGATTTCGGCACCCATGCCGACGCGGCGGTGCATCTGATCGATTGCCATCTGCATGCCAGCGCCAGCGCAGTCACGGCATCGGTGCTGGGCGAGATCGTCGACTATTGCCTGGCATTGCCGGGCCGGCACTGGGTGATGAACAGCCTGGCGGTTCTGGCCGCGGTGCACGCCGCCGGCGGCGACATTGGCACCGCAGCGGCCGCGATGGCGACGCTCGAGCCGCTGGCGGGCCGCGGCTTGCGGCGCAAGATCGCGGTCGCCGGCGGCGACGCGTTGCTGATCGACGAAAGCTACAACGCCAGCCCGGCTTCGATGCGTGCGGCCATCGCCGTGCTCGGCGCGGCGCGACCGGAAAATGGCGGCCGGCGCATCGCCGTGCTCGGCGACATGCTCGAATTGGGCGCCAATGCCGCACAACTGCATACCGAACTCGCCGATTCGCTGCGCGAGGCCAACATCGATCTGGTTTTCACGGTCGGCGAAGCGATGCACGCGCTTTACGACGCGCTGCCGGCGCGGCGGCGCGGCGCCCACGCGACGACCGCCGCCGCGATGGCCGACGCCATCGTGCATCGGCTCAAAAACGGCGATGTCGTCATGGTCAAGGGGTCGTACGGCAGCCGCATGCGCGACGTGATCGCGCGTCTGTCGACGGCTCCGGAAACGGCGAGGCACTGACGATGCTGTATCTGCTCTTGGCGCCGTATGCCGAACACTTCGTAGCGTTCAATCTGTTCCGCTACATCACCTTCCGTTCGGGCGGCGCGGTGGTGACGGCGCTGATCATCAGCTTCATCTGCGGTCCGTCGATCATCGCCTGGCTGCGTTCCAAGCAGGCACACGGCCAGCCGATCCGCACCGACGGGCCGGAAAGCCACCTGCTGACCAAGAAGGGCACGCCCACGATGGGCGGGTTCCTAATTTTGTTGGCGATCACCGGCTCGACCCTGCTCTGGGCCGATCTGAGCAATCCTTATATCTGGGTGACGCTGTTCGTCACCGTCGGCTTCGGTGCAGTCGGCTTCTTCGACGACTACCGCAAGCTGACGCGCCGCTCGCACAAAGGCCTTTCGAGCCGCACCAAATTCCTGATCGAGCTCGCGATCGGCGCCGTCGGCGCCTATGCCGTGATGCTGATCACCCATCCGCCGCTCGCCAGCTCGCTGGCGGTGCCGTTCTTCAAGGGCGTGCTGCCCGATCTCGGCTGGTTCTTCCTGGTGTTCGCCGCGTTCGTCATCGCCGGCGCGTCGAACGCGGTCAATTTGACCGACGGCCTCGACGGCCTCGCCATCGTTCCGGCGATGATCGCCGGCGGCTGTTTTGCGCTGATCGCCTACCTAGTTGGCAACGTCGTGTTCGCCAACTATCTCCAGCTCTGGCACATCGCCGGCGCCGGCGAGCTGGCCGTGTTCTGCGGCTCGCTGGTCGGCGCCGCGCTCGGCTTCCTCTGGTTCAACGCGCCGCCGGCGATGGTGTTCATGGGCGACACCGGCTCGCTTGCGATCGGCGCGGCGCTCGGCATCGTCGCCGTCATCACCAAGCACGAGCTCGTCCTGGTGATCATCGGCGGCCTGTTCGTCCTCGAGACCGTTTCAGTGATCGTTCAGGTCGTGAGCTTCAAGCTCACCGGCCGCCGCGTCTTCCGCATGGCGCCGCTGCACCACCATTTCGAGAAGAAGGGCTGGCACGAGCCGACCATCGTCATCCGCTTTTGGATCATCGCCTCGATCCTGGCGATCGCCGGTCTGTCCACGCTCAAGCTCCGGTGAGGCGATGATCGAGGTCGGTCAATTCCGCAACCAGACGATTGCCGTGCTCGGCTTGGCACGCTCGGGCCTTGCCGCGGCCGAAGCGTTGAAGCGCGGCGGCGCGCGGGTCGTTGCCTGGGACGACGCCGCGAGCCGGCGCGATGCGGCAACGCGCGCCGGTTTCGAGCTCGTCGATCTTGCAGCCGACCTCGCCGGCGCCAAGGCGCTGGTGCTGTCACCCGGCATCCCGCACACATTCCCGCAGCCGCATCCGGCGGCGGCGCGCGCCAAGGCGGCCGGCGTGCCGATCATCGGCGACATCGAGTTGCTGGCGCTGGCGCAAAAGGCGGCGCGCTTCGCCGGCATCACCGGCACCAACGGTAAATCGACGACGACGGCGCTGACCGCGCACATTCTGGCCGAAACCGGCCGCAAGGTGGCCGTCGGTGGCAATCTCGGCGTGCCGGCCTTGCTGCTCGAAGCGCTCGGCGCCGACGGCACCTATGTCCTGGAACTCAGCTCGTACCAGCTCGAGCTGACGCGCAGCCTGGTGCTTGACGTTGCGGTTCTGCTCAACATCACGCCCGATCATCTCGACCGCCATGGCGGCATGGACGGTTACGTCGCCGCCAAGCGGCGCCTGTTCCACGGACAGAGCACGCAACATACAGCGGTCATCGGCGTCGACGACGATATCTGCCGCGGCATTTTCGCGGCCCTCAAAGACACCGGCAAACAGCGCGTCGTGCCGATCTCGGCGCAAGGCCGTGTCGCCGGCGGCGTCTACGTGGTCGACGGCACGTTAGTCGACGATCTCGACGGCGCAGCACGCCCGGTGTTGACGATGGCCGAGGCGCCACGGCTACCCGGCACGCACAACGGCCAGAACGCGGCGGCGGCCTATGCGGCGGCGCGCGCGCTCGGCTGCGAGCCGGACGCAGTGGTGCGCGCGATCACGACCTTTCCGGGCTTGGCGCATCGCCAGGAATGGATCGCGACCATCGACGGCGTCCGTTACGTCAACGATTCCAAAGCGACCAACGCCGACGCCGCCGAGAAGGCGCTCGTCTGCTACGACGACATCTATTGGATCGCCGGCGGCAAGCCCAAGGAAGACGGCATTGACCCCCTGGCGCCGCTCTTCCCGCGCATCCGGCGCGCGTTCCTGATCGGTGAGGCAGCTGCGCGTTTCGCGCGCACGCTGGACGGCAGGGTCGCCTACGACATGTCAGGCACGCTGGACGCCGCGCTCGCCGCGGCGCGCCATGCAGCGCTCAACGACCGCCGACGTGGCGCCGTGGTCCTGTTGTCGCCCGCCTGCGCGTCCTTCGACCAGTTCCACGACTTCGAGGACCGCGGCGACCAGTTCCGCCGCCTGGTCGAGGCACTGCCCGGGAGGCGCGCGTGAATTTCGCCCGCACCGACCGCAGCGCCGTCGCGCAATGGTGGTGGACCGTCGACCGCTGGATGCTGGCCGCGCTGGCCGGGCTGATCGCCTTCGGCTCGTTGCTGGTCATGACGGCGAGTCCGTCGGTCGCCGTTCATATGCACACCGACCGGCTGCATTTCGTCGTCCGTTATTTCGCCGTGCTGCCGGTGGCGATGGCGGTGATGTTCGCAATGTCGCTGCAAAGCCCGCGCACGGTGCGTCGCATCGCCGTCGTCGGCTTCGTGGTTTCGCTGGCGTTGCTGATCGCGACGCCGTTCATCGGCGTCGAAGTTTTGGGCGCGCGGCGGTGGATCGAATTTGCCGGCTTCCAGCTGCAACCGTCGGAATTCATCAAGCCGTGTTTCGCCGTCGTCTGCGCGTGGCTGTTCGCCAAGTCGCGCGAGCAGCCGGATTTCCCGGGCCAGTGGATCGCCGTCGGGCTGTTTGCCGTCATCCTCATCCTGCTGATCCGGCAGCCCGATCTCGGCATGTCGGTGGTGGTTTCGGCAGTTTGGTTCACCCAGCTGTTCCTGGCCGGGCTGCGCATCGCGCAAGCCGCGATGGTGCTCGGCCTCGGCGCCGGCGGTCTGGTGGCGGCCTATTTCGCCCTGCCGCATGTCACCAGCCGCGTCGACCGGTTCTTCGATCCGGCCAGCGGCGATTCCTACCAGGTCGACCGGGCGATGGATGCGTTCGTGCACGGCGGCCTGTGGGGCGTCGGGCCCGGCGAAGGCACGATCAAGCAATCGCTGCCCGACGCGCACGCCGATTTCGTCTTCGCCGTCGCTGGCGAGGAGCTGGGCCTGTTCGTTTGCCTGGTCATCGTCGCGCTCTTTGCCTTCATCGTGCTGCGCGGCTTCACGCGGCTGCTCCAGGACAACAACCTCGCGGTGGTGCTCGGCGCCACCGGCCTGTTCGTCCAGTTCGGACTGCAGGCGGTGATCAACATGGCGTCGACCCTGCACCTGATGCCGACCAAGGGCATGACGCTGCCGTTCCTGTCCTACGGCGGCTCGTCGATGCTCTCGCTCGGCCTCGGCATGGGCATGGCGTTGGCGCTAACGCGACGACGCTTCGGCGGAGAGCCGACATGAGCGCGCTCATCGTGCTCGCCGCCGGCGGCACCGGCGGCCACATGTTTCCGGCCGAGGCGCTGGCAGGCGAGCTGGTCGGACGCGGCGTCAGAGTCGCGCTGGTCACCGACAAACGCGGCCAGGCCTTCGACAATCGGCTGCCCGGCGTGGCGCTGCACCGGATTCGCGCCGGCCGTCCGGGCGCCGGCATCGCCAGCCGCGTGCTCGCCGTGTGCGAGATCGCGCTCGGGTTGCTGGCGGCGCAGCGCATTCTGCGCAGCTTGGCACCCGCGGCAGCGGTCGGCTTCGGCGGCTATCCGTCGGTGCCGACGATGATGGCGGCGGCGCGTCTTGGCCTGCCGACCGTCATCCACGAGCAGAACGCCCGCCTCGGCCGCGCCAACCGCTGGCTCACGCCACGGATGAAGCGCATCGCCACCTCGTTCGCGCAGGTCGACGGCCTGGCCCAGACCGAACGCGCGCGGATCGTCGAAACCGGCAATCCGGTGCGACCGGCGATCGTCGCCGAACGCAGCCAACCCTATGCGCCGCCTGTCGCCGGTCCAATCAACCTGCTGATCATCGGCGGCAGCCAGGGCGCACGCATCCTCAGCACCGTCGTACCGGCCGCACTGGCACTGTTGCCGGCCCCCATCAAGGCGCGTCTGGCGGTGACGCAACAGGCGCGGCCGGAAGACGCCGATACCGTGCGCCGCGCCTACGCGACCGGCGGCATTCGCGCCGAGATCGCCACCTTCTTCGCCGACGTACCGGCACGCATGGCGCGCGCCCATTTGGTGATCTCGCGCGCGGGCGCTTCGAGCGTCGCCGAACTCTGCGTCGTCGGCCGGCCGGCGATCCTCGTGCCCTACCGCCACGCCGCCGACGATCACCAGACCGCCAATGCCGAAGCGTTGGCCGCGGCCGGAGCCGCCTGGGTGATGAGCGAACAGAGCTTCACGCCGCCGGCGCTGGCCCAGCGCCTCGAAACCGTGTTCGCCCAACCGGAGTTGCTGACTGCCACCGCGGCATCGGCGCAACGCCACGGCCGGCCCGACGCGGCGCGGCGGCTTGCCGATCTGGTGATCGAGACGGCGGGAGCTGCGCGATGAGAGCGCTGCCACTCGACATCGGCATCATCCATTTCACCGGCATCGGCGGCATCGGCATGAGCGGCATTGCCGAGATCCTGAAGAATCTCGGCTACGAGGTGCAGGGCAGCGATCTTACCGACAACGCCAACGTCAAGCGGCTGCGCCAGCTCGGCATCCGCGTCGCCATCGGCCATCGCGCCGAAAATCTCGGCGCCGCCAAGGTCGTGGTCGTGTCCTCAGCGGTGAAGGCGGACAACCCCGAAGTGGTCGAGGCGCGGTCGCGACTCATTCCGGTGGTGCGCCGCGCCGAGATGCTGGGCGAGCTGATGCGCCTCAAATGGGCGATCGCCGTCGCCGGCACCCACGGCAAGACGACGACGACCTCGCTGATCGGCGCCTTGCTGGAAGCCGCCGATCTCGATCCGACCGTGATCAACGGCGGCATCATCAACGCCTACGGCACCAATGCGCGGCTCGGCACCGGCGCCTGGATGGTGGTCGAAGCCGACGAAAGCGACGGCACGTTCGTCAAGCTGCCGTCAACCATCGCCGTCGTCACCAACATCGATCCCGAACATCTCGATCATTATGGGTCGGTCGAGGCGCTGCATCAGGGCTTCGAGAGTTTCGTCGCGGCGATCCCGTTCTACGGCGTTGCGGTCCTGTGTATCGACCATCCGGTCGTCCAGGGCCTGATTCCGAAGCTGAGCGAGCGCCGCGTCGTGACCTACGGCTTCAACCCCCAGGCCGACGTGCGCGCTGACGCGATCGCCCTCGGCGCCGACGGCGCGCATTTCGACGCCATCGTGACCGATCGGCGCGACGGCACCGGCCGCACCATCCCGCGCCTGCATCTGCCCATGTTCGGACGGCACAACGTGCAGAACGCGCTTGCCGCGGTCGCCGTGGCGAGCGAGCTGAAGTTGGCTGATGACGTGGTGCGCAAGGCCTTTGCCGGCTTCAAGGGCGTGAAGCGCCGCTTCACCAAGACCGGCGAATGGAACGGCGTCACCATCATCGACGATTACGCCCATCACCCGGTCGAGATCGCGGCAGTGCTCAAGGCGGCGCGCGGCGCGACGCAGCACAGCGTCATCGCCGTGGTGCAGCCGCACCGCTACACGCGCGTCAAGCACCTGTTCGAGGAATTCTGCACCTGCTTCAACGACGCCGACGTCGTGCTGGTCGCCGACATCTATCCGGCCGGCGAGGCGCCGCTTCCCGGCGTCGACCGCGACGCGCTGGTCGCGGGCCTCAAGGCGCACGGCCACCGCAACGCGCTGGCGCTCGAATCGCCCGCGGCGTTGCCGGCGATGATCCGCGACTTGGCGAAATCGGGCGACATGGTCGTCTGCCTCGGCGCCGGCTCGATCACGTCCTGGGCCCATGCGCTGCCCGACGAGCTGGCGACGCTAGCGCGGCAAAGGAAGCGCCAATGATGGCCCTGCGCCGCGACCACACGCCCCGCCTGATCGACCGCTTGCCGCGTGTACGCGGTCGCCTGACCGAAAACGCGCCGTTGGCTCAACTGACCTGGTTCCGGGTGGGCGGGTCGGCCGAAGTGATGTTCCGTCCAGCCGACTTCGACGATCTGGCCGAGTTCCTCGCCGCCAAGCCGAAGGACGTGACGCTGACGGTGATGGGCGTCGCCTCGAACCTGCTGATCCGCGACGGCGGCGTCCCGGGCGTCGTCATCCGGCTCGGCCGCGGCTTTGTCGACGTCGCGGCGAGCGGCGACGAGATTACCGCCGGCGCCGGTGCGCTCGAC
>DATEMD010000088.1:0-15397 GCA_035275845.1 Allostellaceae bacterium
CGGGCGGAGAACCTCGACAGCGCCGAAGTCGTCGTCGTGTCGTCGGCCGTCAAACCCGACAATCCCGAGGTCGTCGCGGCGCGGGCGCGCCGGCTGCCGGTGGTGCGCCGCGCCGAGATGCTGGCCGAGCTGATGCGCCTCAAATGGGCGATCGCCATCGCCGGCACGCACGGCAAGACGACGACGACATCGATGATCGGCGCGCTGTTGGAAACCGCGGGGCTCGATCCGACCGTCATCAACGGCGGCATCATCAACGCCTACGGCACCAATACAAGGCTCGGCGCCGGCGACTGGATGGTCGTCGAGTCGGACGAAAGCGACGGCACCTTTACGCGGCTGCCGGCGACGATCGCCGTCGTCACCAACATCGACCCCGAACACCTCGATTTCTACGGCGATTTCGCCCAGCTGCAGCAGGCGTTCGAGACCTTCGTCGGCAACATCCCGTTCTATGGCTTTGCCGTGTTGTGCATCGACCACCCGGTGGTGCAAGGCCTCATTCCGCGCCTGTCCGACCGCCGCATCGTCACTTACGGTTTCAACCCGCAGGCCGACATCCGCGCCGCCAATCTGAGAATGGACGCGGACGGCTGCCATTTCGACGGCATTATCGCCGACCGGGTCAACGGCCGCGAACGCGTGCTCCAGGATCTCTTCCTGCCGATGTTCGGCGAGCACAACGTGCAGAACGCGCTGACCGCGCTGGCGGTCGCCGAGGAACTCGGCCTCGACGACGAGGTCGTGCGTTCGAGCCTGCGCGATTTCAAGGGCGTCCGCCGCCGTTTCACCAAGACCGGCGAATGGAACGGCGTCGCGGTCATCGACGATTACGGTCACCACCCGGTCGAGATCGCAGCGGTGCTGAAGGCGGCGCGGGCGATCGCTGTGTTGCACGAAAACGGGGGGCGCGTCATCGCCGTCGTGCAGCCGCACCGCTATAGCCGCCTCGCCCATCTGTTCGACGGTTTCTGCACCTGCTTCAACGACGCCGATGTCGTGCTGGTTGCCGACATCTATCCGGCCGGCGAGGCGCCGATTCCCGGCATCGACCGTGACGCTCTGGTCGCAGGCCTCAAGGCGCACGGCCACCGCAACGCGCTGGCGCTCGAATCGTCCGATGCCTTGCCGGCGGCGATCCGCGATTTGGCGAAGCCGGGCGATTTCGTCGTCTGCCTCGGCGCCGGCTCGATCACGTCGTGGGCCCATGCCCTGCCCGACGCGCTCGCGGCAACGCCGCGGCAAAGGAAGCGCCAATGATGGCCCTCCGCCGCGAACCGACGCCGCGCTTGATCGAACGCCTGCCGCGTGTCCGGGGTCGGCTGACTGAGAATGCGCCGCTGGCGCAGCTGACCTGGTTTCGCGTCGGCGGCGCCGCCGAAGTGATGTTCCGTCCGGCCGATCTGGACGACCTCGCCGTGTTCCTCGCCGGCAAGCCGAAAGACGTGCCGGTCACCGTCATGGGCGTCGCCTCGAACCTGTTGATCCGCGACGGCGGCGTGCCAGGCGTGGTGATCCGCCTCGGTCGGGGCTTCGTCGATGTCGTGGCAACCGGAGACGAGATCGTCGCCGGCGCCGGCGCGCTTGATCTCAACGTCGCGCTTGCCGCCTGCACCGCCGGCATCGCCGATCTCGAATTCCTGTCGGGCATTCCCGGCACCGTCGGCGGCGGCTTGCGGATGAACGCCGGCGCCTACGGCCGCGAATTCAAGGACGCGCTGCGCGAGGCCACTGCGCTCGACGGCGATGGCCATCGGCACGATCTGGAACCGGGCGAGATGGATTTGTCGTATCGCCATTGCGGCGTGCCGGCCGATTGGATCTTCGTCGCCGCGCGACTCAAAGGCCGGCGCGACGACCCTTCGGCCATTGGCGCCCGCATGGCCGCGATCCAGGCGCAACGCGAGGCGACGCAGCCGATCCGCGCGCGCACTGGCGGCTCGACCTTCGCCAATCCGCCAGGTCACAAGGCCTGGGAGCTGATCGACCGCGCCGGTTGCCGCGGCCTGACCCGCGGCGGTGCCGCCGTGTCGGACAAACACACCAATTTCCTCATCAACACCGGCCATGCGACGGCCGCCGACCTCGAAGGGCTGGGCGAAGAAGTTCGCCGCCGCGTGCGCGACAAAACCGGCATTGGACTGGAGTGGGAAATCAAGCGCATCGGCGTGCCGGCAGCGAGCGGAGGTGCCGCATGAGCCGCACGATCCGCTCGGTCGCGGTGCTGATGGGTGGCTGGACCGCCGAGCGCGAAGTCTCGCTGATCAGCGGCCGCGAATGCGCCAAGGCACTCGCCGCGCTTGGCTACGACGTGCGCAGCATCGACGTGACACGCGATCTGGCGGCGATGGTGCAGGCGCTGACCCCGGCGCCCGACGTGGTATTCAATGCCTTGCACGGCCGCGGCGGCGAGGACGGCACGGTGCAGGGCGTACTTGAGTTCCTGCGCGTGCCCTATACGCACTCGGGCGTGTTGGCCTCGGCCGTCGCCATGGACAAACCGACGGCGCGCAGCGTCTTCGCAGCCGCCGGCCTGCCGCTGGCCGAAGGGCGTGTCGCGACACGCGACGAGATCGCCGCCGGCGACGTGCTGCCGCGGCCTTATGTCGTGAAGCCGATCAATGAAGGCTCGAGCGTGGGCGTGCGCATCGTGCAGCGCGCCGACAATTCCTGGGCCGCCGAAGCCAAGGCCTGGCGGTACGAGCGTGCCCTGGTCGAGCGTTACGTGGCGGGCCGCGAAATCACCGTCGCTGTGATGGGCGACCGCGCCCTTGGCGCTCTCGAGATCCTTCCGGCCAAAGGCTTCTACGACTACGCCGCCAAATATGCGCCGGGCGGCTCCGAGCATTTGATGCCAGCACCGATCCATCGGCGCGCCTACGACGAGGCCCTTGCGATCGGCGTCGCGGCGCACAAGGCGCTGGGCTGCCGCGGCGTCAGCCGCGCCGATCTGCGCTACGACGACACCGCCGGCGAGCCCGGCAAGCTGGTCCTGCTCGAAGTCAACACCCAGCCGGGCATGACCCCGACCTCGCTGGTGCCCGATATCGCGCGGCACGCCGGCATCGAGTTTCCGGCACTGGTGCGGTGGATGGTGGAGAACGCGGCATGCGATTTCTGATGCACCGCTCTCCGGAACAATCGCCGCACGCAGCGCAGCAGCGCCGCCGGCCGTTCCCGACCGTCGCCGTGGCAGCGGGCCTTTGTGCAGCAACACTGGTCGCTGGCGGCGGTGGCGCCTTTTGGCTGTGGCACGACGGCACCCTGGCGCGGACCGGCCGTGCGATCACGGGACACGTATGGACCGTCGGCAGCCGGCAGGGCTTGGCGCTCGAAAACGTCGACGTGGTCGGCCGCCAACGCCAGAGCGCGGCATCGATCCTGGCGGCGCTCGGTGTCCAGCGCGGCATGCCAATGCTGGAGATCGACCTCGCCGCTGCCCAGGCGCGCCTCCAAGCGCTGCCGTGGGTCCGCCGCGCCGACGTCGAGCGCCAGCTGCCCGATACGCTGTTCGTTCATCTAACTGAGCGCGAGCCGTTCGCCTTCTGGCAGCGCAACGGCACGCTGTCGCTGATCGACCGCGACGGCACGGTGATTCCAACCGACAATCTGGGCCAGTACGGGCCGCGGATCGTCCTTGTCGGCGACGACGCGCCGGCCCAAGCGGCGACGCTCGTCGACATGCTCGTGACCGAACCGGCACTCGCGCGGCGCGTCAACGCCGCGGTGCTCTATGGTTCGGGCCGGTGGACGCTGCGGTTCGACACCGGCGTCCAAGTGGCGCTGCCCGAAACAGCCGTACCCACCGCGTGGCACCGCCTCGCCGGGCTCGAAACGCAAGAACAGATTCTCGAACGCAATATCGCGGCAATCGATCTGCGCCTACCGGATCGCATGGTCGTGCGGCTGGCGCCGGCCGAACCCGGCAAGGCGTCGACCGCCCGCAGCGGCAGCAAGGACAAGAGCTCATGAGCAACATGAAGCTCAACGGCCGCGCGCGCGGCGGCGTGATCGGGGTGCTCGATATCGGTACGACCAAGATGTGCTGCTTCATCGCGCGCCGCGAAGAGGCGGCGCCGCACATCGTCGGCATCGGCCACCAGATCGCACGCGGCATCAAGAACGGCATCATCACCGACATCGAATCCGCGAGCCAGGCCATCCTCACAACGGTGCACGCCGCCGAGCAGATGTCCGGCGAGCATTTGAGCGAAGTGGTGGTGAACCTTTCGGGCGGCTTCGCGGCGTCGCGGATGATCAAGACCGAGATCAACCTGAACGGCCGCGAAGTGTCGGACGCCAACATGCGGCGCGTGCTCGAGCAAGGCTTCCGCGTCAAGGAGCCGGCCGAACGCACGGTGATCCATTCGGTGCCGGTCGGCTTCGCCATCGACGGCGGCCGGCCGGTGCGCGATCCGCGCGGCATGTACGGGCACAAGCTCGCCGTCAACATGCACGTCGTCACCGCCGAATCGGCGGCCGTGCGCAACGTTGCCAACTGTCTGGGTCGTTGCCGGCTCGAGATCGCTGCCGCGGTGGCGAGCCCCTACGCCTCCGGCTTGGCCGCGCTGGTCGACGACGAAAGCGAACTCGGCGTCACCGTCATCGACATGGGCGGCGGCACGACGACGATCGGCGTGTTCTTCGACGGCAATCTGGTCTTCGCCGACAGCATCCCCGTCGGCGGCAGCCACGTCACCAACGACATCGCGCGTGGCCTGACCACGCCGATCGCACACGCCGAGCGGATGAAAGCGCTCTACGGCAGCGCCATTCCCTCGGCCGCCGACGAACGCGAGATGATTACGGTGCCGCTGGTCGGCGAGGAAGAAGACCATGCCAACCACGTGCCCAAATCGCTCTTGGTCGGAATCATCTCGCCGCGCCTCGAAGAAACCTTCGAATTGGTGCGCGACCGGCTCGAGGTCTCGGGCTTCGACAAGATCGCCGGCCGCCGCATCGTCCTGACCGGCGGCGCCAGCCAGCTGCCCGGCACGCGCGAGCTTGCCGGCCTGATCCTCGACAAGCAAATCCGCATCGGCCGCCCCATGCGCGTCGACGGACTGGCGGAATCGACCGCCGGTCCGGCATTCGCGACCGCGGTCGGACTCATCCATTTCGCTCTCGCCGAGCACGCCGAGCCGCAGCGACGCGGCCGGATGCGCGCGGAAGAGCCAAGCGGCCTCTTTGGCCGAATCGGAGGCTGGCTACGTGAAAACCTTTGAACCGACCACCGGCAACCCGCCCTTCGCCAGGCGGGTAGGCGGGGACCCATTTCTGGCGACGCTTTGGAGGGAAGTATGACGTTGAACCTGAAGGTACCGACTGAAGAGCTGGAGCTTCGGCCCCGGCTCACCGTGATTGGCGTCGGCGGCGCCGGCGGCAATGCCGTCAACAACATGATCCGCTCGAACCTCGTCGGGTGCGAGTTCATCGTGTGCAACACCGACGCTCAGGCGATGAAGCAGTCGCTGGCCGAGCGCCGCATCCAGCTCGGCATTACCGTGACCCGCGGCCTTGGCGCCGGATCGCGGCCCGATGTGGGCCAGATCGCCGCCGAAGAGGCGCTCGATGAGATCATGATGGCGCTCGAAGGCTCCAACATGGTCTTCATCACCGCCGGCATGGGTGGCGGCACCGGCACCGGCGCGGGACCGGTCATCGCCCGTGCGGCACGCGAGGCCGGCATCCTCACTGTCGGCGTCGTCACCAAGCCCTTCCACTTCGAGGGCACGCACCGGATGAAGACGGCGGAAAAGGGCATCGAGGAGATGACCAAGTACGTCGACACGCTGCTGATCATCCCGAACCAGAACCTGTTCCGGGTCGCCAACGAACGCACCACTTTCGCCGACGCGTTCAAGATGGCGGACGACGTGCTGCACGCCGGCGTGCGCGGCGTGACCGACCTGATGGTGATGCCAGGCCTGATCAATCTCGACTTCGCCGACATCCGGGCGGTGATGAGCGAGATGGGCAAGGCGATGATGGGCACGGGCGAGGCCGAAGGCGACCGCCGCGCGATCGATGCGGCGGAAGCGGCGATCTCGAACCCGCTGCTCGAAGACGTGTCGATGAAGGGTGCACGCGGCGTCCTCATCAACATCACCGGCGGACCCGATATGACACTCTACGAGGTCGACGAGGCCGCCAACCGCATCCGCGAGGAAGTCGATCCCGAAGCCAACATCATCTTCGGCTCGACGTTCGACGAGAAGCTCGCGGGTCGCATGCGGATTTCCGTGGTGGCGACCGGCATCGACGCCGACCAGATGGAGCATCCGAAACCGCTCGAACTGGTGCAGAAAGAGCGGGCGGCGCGTGACGCCGCTATCCAAACCGCACGGCCGGCAATCGTGCCGGTGGCGGCCACGGCCGCGGCGATGGCTTACGTGGTGCAGCCAGCCGCAGCCGCGCTGGCACCGGAACCGGAGCCCGAGCCGGACGTGGTCGAGTCGGCCCCGGCCGCGGTGGTCGCCGCCATGCCGCGCGTTGACGCGATCGAGGCCCAGGCGCTGAGCCGCGGCAGCTTTATGCCGCAGCGTCAGCCGGTCGAGCCGGTGATGGTCCGTCCGGCGCCGGTACGGCCGGTGACGGCGCCCAACGCATTCGCCGACGCGGCGATCGCGAACGGCGCACGCCAGCCGCAACGGCCGGCGCCGCAAGCCAAGCGGACACCGAGCCTGTTCGAGCGGGTCGCCAACGCGGGCCGCTTGCTGCATCCGCAGGACGAGCCGGTAGCCGTCAAGGCGGTAGAAGCGGCGGCGCGGCCGCAAGCCGTACCGCAACCGACACCGGTCCAGCCGACGCAACCGACGCTGGTTGCCACCCGGCCGGAACCGGCGGCGGAACGGCCGCGGGCGAAGGACGAAGATCTGCTGGAAATCCCAGCCTTCCTCCGTCGCCAGGCGAACTGAACGATTCGCGCGGCTCGCGGGCGCCGGAGATGGCACCCGCGGGCCGGCGCGGACCTTGGCTTTTTATCTAACTATCTGATTTAGAAGATAAATCTCCGTCACAAACTGAAATAAAGAGTGATTTGCAGCCCTATAAGGCGACCGTTACGCCTTGGCTCGTTCAGGAGTGATTGGGGAAATGATCCAAAGTTCCGGCATGCAGAAGACGCTGAAAGCGCCAATTCATTGCCGTGGGATAGGACTGCATTCAGGCGCGCACGTCGAAATGGTGCTGCGCCCGGCCGCGCCCGATTCCGGCATCCGCTTCTATCGCAGCGACCGCAACACCGAAATCGTCGCCGACTGGCGTAACGTCGTCGAGTCACCATTGTGCACGACCTTGACGAACAGCAAGGGCGTTTCAGTTGGCACGGTCGAGCATCTGATGGCAGCGCTGGCCGGTCTCGAAGTCGACAACGTCACGGTCGAACTCGACGGGCCCGAAATTCCGGTAATGGACGGCAGCGCATCGCCGTTCGTCTTTCTCATCGATTGCGCCGGCCTGACCGAGCAGGACGCGCCGCGTCGCGTCATCCGGGTGCTCAAGCCGGTTTCCGTCGGCACGCCGGGCAAGTCGGCTGTGCTGGCGCCGAGCGACCGGTTTGCGGTCAGCTTCGCCATCGATTTCGCGTCCAGCGCCATCCGGCGCCAGGAGCTGACGCTGTCGCCCTGTCCTGCCACGTTCAAACAGGAGCTCAGCGCGGCACGAACCTTCGGCTTCCTCGACGAGGTCGAGCGCATGCGCGAAGCCGGCTTGGCCCGCGGCGGTTCGCTCGATAACGCGGTGGTCGTTGCCGGCGATCGCGTACTGAACGAGGAAGGTTTGCGCTACGTCGACGAGTTCGTCCGCCACAAGATGCTGGACGCGATCGGCGATCTCTACCTGGCTGGTGCCCCGCTGCTCGGCCATTTCCACGGCACGCGCTCAGGTCACGCGCTCAATCGCCAGCTGTTGGCGGCGCTCTTCGCCGACCGGACGGCATGGTGCTATGCCGGCACCGAACAGGCCCCAGCCGCCGCGGTCGCCTGAGCCAACTCGGCCTCAAACCTAGCCTCAACCGTCTGGTCCCCGTTTTCTCACGCCGACCCGCCATGGTATAAGGACCGGCCGTGGGATCTCTTGGTCAATTCATGCGAACATCCGCGGGTAGCCGCACGGCTGCCCTGATCGGCGGCGTGCTGCTTGTCGTGGCGCTGTCCGGGTGCTCCAGCGACGACAAGAAGGATAAGTACGTCGAAAAGCCGGTCGACGAACTCTACAACTCGGCAATGGATTTGCTGGCGCAGAAGGATTACTCCAAGGCCGCCGACGGGTTCGACGAGGTCGAGCAGCAGCATCCTTATTCGGTCTGGGCGACACGGGCGCAGCTGATGTCAGCCTATGCGCTTTATCAGGCCAACAAATACGACGATTCGATCGTCGCCGCCGACCGCTATATCCAGCTGCATCCGGGCAATCGCGACGTCGCCTATGCGTATTACCTCAAGGCACTCGATTATTACGTCCAGATCGAGGATGTCGGCCGCGACCAGAAGACCACCGAACAAGCGATGCAGGCACTCGAAGAGGTCGTGCGCCGCTTCCCCAACACCCCGT
Organism: Allostellaceae bacterium; assembly: GCA_035275845.1. Classification (GTDB taxonomy): domain Bacteria; phylum Pseudomonadota; class Alphaproteobacteria; order ATCC43930; family CGMCC-115725; genus REEB95. The sequence continues at coordinate 8,554 of DATEMD010000088.1, forward strand.
ACGCGCGCGACGCGCGCCTCAAGATAGACCTGGCGCGCGACCATCTCGCCGGCAAGGAGATGGAGATCGGGCGCTGGTACGAAAAGCAGGGCTATTACCTGGCGGCGCTGAACCGCTTCAGGACGGTGGTCGACAAATACCAGACGACCACGCACGTCCCCGAAGCGCTCGAGCGTTTGACCGAGTGCTATTTGGCTCTCGGCCTCAAGGACGAAGCGAAACGCACCGCCGCCGTGCTCGGCTATAACTATCCGGGCAACCCATGGTACGCGGCCACCTATACGTTGGTGACCGGCCAAGAAGTCGCAGTCACCAGTGGCACTGCTCCGTCGGCGGCAACGCCACCGGCGGCGGCGAGCACCAAAGAGAACAACGAAGGCTGGTTCGGCAGGATGCTGGGCTTCGTCTTCTAGACGAGTCGCATCGCATCCCGCCCCGCTGGCCTCGGCCGGAGCGCGGCGATATCATTTAGCGGCCATGCTGATCGGCCTTTCCATCCGCGACGTCGTGCTGATCGACCGGCTCGATCTTTCATTCCGACCAGGGCTGTGCGTGCTGACCGGCGAGACCGGCGCCGGCAAATCCATCCTCTTGGACGCGCTTGGCCTGGCATTGGGCGTGCGCGCCGAAAGCGGCCTGGTGCGCCGCGGCGCCGAGCAAGCGACGGTCAGCGCCGAGTTCACCTTGCCGGCCAAACATCCGGCGCGCGCCTTGCTGCAAGATTCCGGCGTGACCGTCGACGACGACACGCTGGTGCTGCGGCGGATGGTCAGCGGCGACGGCCGCAGCCGCGCCTTTATCGCCGACCAGCCCGTCAGCGTTGCGTTGCTGCGCCAGGTCGGCGAGGCCCTGGTTGAGATCGAAGGCCAGTTCGCACAGCGCGGCCTGCTCGATCCCGCGACCCACCGCGACGCGCTCGATGCTTACGGCGTCGCCGAAGGTGACAGCCGGACCCTGGCTGACGCGTGGCAAGCCTGGCGCGCTGCCGTTACCGACCACGAAACCGCAGCGCAACGGCTCCAGGCGGCGCAAGCCGAAGAGGCGTTTCTCCGGCACGCGATGACCGAACTCGATGCGCTCGACCCGAAATCGGGCGAAGAAACCAGCCTGGCCGACGAACGCGCCCTGATGCAGAACCGCGAGCGTCTGACCGAAGCGCTGGAATCGGCCCTGGCCGAGCTTGCCGGCGAACGTGGCGGCGAGCGCGCATTGCAGGCCGCGCTGCGTCAGGTCGCGCGCGTCAAGGACAAGGCCGCCGGGCGTCTTGATACTGCGGCCGCGGCGTTGGAGCGCGCCGCCGTCGAAGCGCGTGAAGCCGTGACGGCGCTCGAAGACCAGGTCCGCACGCTCGGCGGCGATACGAATCGTTTGGAGCAGATCGAAGAGCGACTGTTCGCGCTCCGCGCACTGGCGCGCAAGCACAATGTGGCAGTCGATGGCTTGGCCGGATTACGCGCCGAGATCGGCGCCAAGCTCAACGCGCTCGAGGCCGGCGGCGACGGTGTCGAAGCGCTCAAACACGCCGTGGACGCCGCCCGCGGCGCATACGTCAAGGCGGCGGACAAGGTCTCGGCCGCGCGCCGTACCGCCGCCGCCAAGCTCGATCCGGCGGTGATGAAGGAATTGAAGCCCCTCAAGCTGGAAAAGGCACGTTTCACCACGGTGCTGACCGCGCTCATCGAGACCGAATGGGGGCCGCACGGCCGCGAACGGGTGCACTTCGAAGTCGCCACCAACCCCGGCGCGCCGGCGGGGCCTTTGGCCAAGGTCGCGTCGGGCGGCGAGCTGTCGCGCTTCATGCTCGCACTCAAGGTCGTGCTGGCGCGCACGTCGCCCGTGCCGACCCTGGTCTTCGACGAGGTCGACAGCGGCATTGGCGGCGCGGTTGCGGCGGCGGTCGGCGACCGCCTCCATCGCCTCGGCCAGGAACTTCAGGTCCTAGTCGTTACCCATTCGCCGCAAGTGGCGGCGCGCGGCGCGCATCATTGGCGGGTCGAGAAAAGCCAGGCGGCGCAGAAGACCTCGACGCGCGTCGAAGAACTGTCGACCGACGCGCGGCGCGAGGAAATCGCCCGCATGCTGTCGGGTGCATCGATCACCGCCGAAGCCCGCGCCGCCGCCGCCTCGCTGATGGCCGGAGCGCCGGCGTGAGCCGCGCGCCATCGGGCGAAACGTCAGTCGACAAGCTCAGCACAGGCGACGCCAAGGCGGAGCTGAAGCGCCTGGCGGCGGAAATCACACGGCACGACAAGCTCTATCACCAAAAAGACGAGCCGGAGATTTCCGACGCCGACTATGACGCGTTGCGGCGGCGCAATGCCGCAATCGAGGCGCGATTCCCGGATCTCGTCCGCGCCGACAGCCCGTCGAAACGCGTCGGCGCGCCACCGGCGACGGGTTTCGCCAAGGTGCGGCATCCGCATCCGATGCTGTCGCTCGACAACGCCATGGACGAGAACGACGTCCGCGAGTTCTTCAAGGGCGTGCGCAACTTTTTCCGCGCGCCCGAAGACTTGAAGCGCGTCGAACCCGACAGCATCGCCGTGATGGCCGAGCCCAAGATCGACGGCCTGTCGTGCTCGCTACGCTATGAGAAGGGCAAGCTGGTGCTGGGGGCGACACGCGGCGACGGCGTCACCGGCGAAGATGTGACCCGCAACGTCGAGACCCTCGGCACCATTCCAAAGCGACTGGCCGGCCATGGCTGGCCCGACATTATCGAGGTGCGTGGCGAGATCTATATGGAGCATCCCGGCTTTGCCGCGCTCAACCAGGAACGCGAAAAGGCGGACGAGCCGCTGTTTGCCAATCCGCGCAACGCCGCCGCCGGTTCGCTGCGCCAGCTCGACCCCACGATCACCGCCAAGCGGCCGCTCAAGTTCTTCGCCTATGCCTGGGGCGAGGCCAGCACGCCGTTCGCCAAGTCGCATTCCGAGGCCCTTAAGCACCTCAAACTGTGGGGTTTCGTCACCGATCCGCATTCCAAGCTCTGCCATGGCGTCGAGCAGCTTCTCGAATTCCATCGCGACATGGCGGCGAAGCGCGCCGCCCTGCCCTATGACATCGACGGCGTGGTCTACAAGGTCAATGACCTCGACCTTGAGGAGCGGCTGGGCTTCGTCAGCCGCGCGCCGCGCTGGGCCATCGCGCATAAATTCCCGGCGCAGCAGGCGCAAACGATTCTCAAGCACATCCGTATCCAGGTCGGCCGCCAGGGCACATTGACGCCGGTCGCCGACCTGGAGCCGATCACCGTGGGCGGTGTCGTCGTCAGTCATGCGACGTTGCACAACGAAGACGAGATTGCGCGGCTCGACGTCCGCGAAGGCGATGCCGTCGTGGTGCAACGCGCCGGCGACGTCATTCCGCAGATCGTCGAGGTTCTCAAGGAGGCCAAGCACGACAAGCGGCCGAAATTCAAATTCCCGCATAAATGCCCGGTGTGCGACAGCCTCGCCGTGCGTGAGGAGGGCGAAGCCGCGTGGCGTTGCACCGGCGGATTGATCTGCGCCGCCCAGGCGGTCGAACGGCTGCGGCATTTCGTGTCGCGCAACGCCTTCGACATCGAAGGCCTCGGCGACAAGCACATCAACGAGTTCTGGAACGACAAGCTGATCCAATCGCCGGCCGATATTTTCCGGCTCAAGGCGGCGCAACTCGAAGACCGCGAAGGCTGGGGCGAAACCAGCGCGCGCAAGCTGATCGATGCTATTGCGGCGCGCAAAACGATTGCGCTTGAGCGGTTCATCTACGCGCTCGGCATTCCGCAGACCGGCGAAGCGACCGCAAAGCTTCTGGCGCGGCACTACCGCAGCTTCAAGCGCTGGCGTCAGGCGATGACGGAGGCCAAGGACCGCGACGGCGCGGCGTGGCAAGAACTCAACGACCTGCACGGCATCGGCGAGGACACTGCCGCCGATATCGTCGGTTTCTTCGCCGAGCGGCACAATCAGAAGGTGCTCGACGCGCTCGAAAACGAGCTTGCGATCCAGGACTATATGCCGCTGGCGGCCGGCGCGGCGCCGCTTGCCGGCAAGACCATCGTCTTCACCGGCACGCTCGAATCGGTGTCGCGCAACGAGGCCAAGGCGCGCGCCGAAGCACTGGGCGCGACGGTCACCTCGAGCGTTTCGGCCAAGACCGACTACGTGGTGATGGGTGCCGATCCGGGCTCGAAGGCGAAGAAGGCCGCCGAGCTCGGCGTGAAGGTTCTGAATGAGGACGAGTGGCTGAAGCTGGCGCGCGGCTGATCCGCTTGGCGCTCAGACCACGACGCGCATCTTCTCGCGTTCGGGCTTCTTCTCCGCGAAGCCGGAGACCGTCGGCAACGAGCCCCACATGTCGAGGGCGTAGCGTTCGAACGGGAACTGTCGCGGCCGATAGGTCGCCTCGTCCTCGGGCATGATGTGCTTCACGCCCACCGAGTACTCGAACACCATACCGTCGGGCCCTTCGAAATAGACCATCATCGCGCCCGAGAGCGGATGGCGGCCGGGTCCAAAGACGATGTTGATATTGCGCTCCTTGAGGAAATACCAAGAGCGCATCACGTCGTCGATATCCTCGACTTGGTGATTGATGTGCTGGATGCCCGGCCGCGTCGTCGGGAACAGCACCACCGAGTGATGCGCGGTGTTGATGCGGAACAGCGGCGTGTCGCCGAGCCAGTCGGAGACGCGTGCGCTGAACACCGTCGTCCAGAATTTCTCGTCGCGCTTCGGATCGGTGGTGTTGAGGCCGATATGGCTGAAATGGGTGATGCCGGCGTCGCGGCCCGGGAAATAGCGCACGCCGCTGTTGTAGGGCCGCGCCACGATCTCGATCTTGTTGCCGGTCGGGTCCTGCGTCGCGATGAACGCTTTGACGCGGCGCTGCTCGCATTCGTCCTTGGTACCGAGCCGCGCCGAATATTTGGCGTTGTCGAGCTCGGCGCCGACCTTGTCGAGATCATCCGGGTTCTTGAGCTCGAGGCCGACGATGTGATCGGCCGGATCGCCCTCGAAATAGGCGAGCGTGTGGTCGCGCGTGTCGCCGCGCACCGCCACCTTGTCGCTTTTGAAGTAGGCCCACTTGTCTTCCTTGGCGGCGAGCTCGAGCCCAACGATTTTGGTGGTGAAGGCGATCGCCGCATCGAGATCGCGTGTCCCCATGCGGACGTAGCGGATGTCATGCAGATGGATCATGGCGTTCCTCGAAAGCCTTCGGTCATTGTGCCACAGCCGTCAGACGCGGGACAGCGGCCGGGTCGCCGCGGCCAGCCAAGCGGCGGTTTCCTTGTCCACCAGGGGTGTCAACTCGCGGCCGACCCGCGCGTGATAAGCGTCGATCCAGGCGGCTTCGGCCGCATCGAGAAGCCTGGATTCGATCAGCGCGCGGTCGAGCGGCGCCAGCGTCAGCGTCTCGAAGCCGAGCATCGGCTTGCCGCCGGCGGCTTTACCGTCGAGCGGCGTTACCACGACAAGATTCTCGATGCGGATGCCATATTCGCCGGTTTTGTAATAGCCCGGCTCGTCCGAAACGATCATGCCGGGCAACAGCGGTTGCGCGTTCGGCGTCTTCGAAATGCGTTGCGGCCCTTCGTGCACGCCAAGATAGGAACCGACACCGTGGCCGGTGCCGTGGTCGTAATCCAATCCGGCTTCCCACAGCGGCGTGCGCGCTAGCGCATCGAGTTGCGAGCCCGTCGTGCCCTGCGGAAACCGGCACGACGCCAGCGCAATATGGCCCTTGAGCACACGGGTGAAGCGATCGCGCATTTCGGCTGACGGCTTGCCGATGGCGACGGTGCGCGTCACGTCGGTGGTGCCGTCGAGATACTGCGCGCCGGAATCGACGAGATAAAGCGTGCCAGGCTCGAGCTGACGTTCGCTCTCGCGGGACGCGCGGTAATGGACGATGGCGCCGTTGGCGCCCGCGCCGGAAATCGTCGGGAAGCTCAATCCCTTGAAATGTTTGCCATCGCTGCGGAACTGTTCGAGCCGGTCGGACGCGGCGATCTCTGTCAGCTTGCCGCCCGGCGCTTCGCGCGTCAGCCAAGCCAGAAACCGCGTCAGCGCCGCACCGTCACGCCGATGCGCGTGCCGCGTGCCTGCGAGTTCGGCGGCGTTCTTGCACGCCTTGGGCAACTGACACGGATCGACGCTGCGTTGGACCGTCGCGCCGGCCTCGCTCAAGCGATCGAAAATCCATGAAGCACATGTTGCCGGATCGGCAAGCACGCGTTTCTTGCTCCGGCCGAGCACCGCCAGCGCGTCACCCAGCTTAGCCGGCTCGCTATGGCGGACCTGATGCCCGAGATGCCGCGCCAGTTCGGGCGATAATTTGCGCCGGTCGATGAACAGATCGACCGACGCGTCGGCATGCAGGATCGCGAACGACAGCGGCAGCGGCGAATATTCGACGTCGCCGCCGCGGATATTGAGCAGCCACGCGATCGAATCCGGCGCGGTCAGCACCGCGGCGTCGAGCTTATCGGCGGCCAGACGCTGCGCCAGCTCGCGGCGCTTGTCGTCGCTGCTCTTGCCGGCAAATTCGAGCGGATGCGGCACGGCTGGCGATGTCGGCGGCGCGGGCCGATCGCGCCAGACGGCGTCGACAGGATTCGCAGCGAGCGGCGCGAGCTTACCGCCGGCGCGAGTGCAGGCGGCGCGGTAGCGCTCCACCTCGCCCGGTTTCAGTAGCCACGGATCGTAGCCGAACGTCTCGCCAGCTTTGAGGTTGGCGGCAATCCAGTCGGTCGCCGGTTGTTCGACCAGATGACGGCGCTCGTAGAGCGCGCTGTCGACCTGCGCCTCGGCCTGGAGCGTGTAGCGGCCGTCGACGAACACCGCCGCCTTGTCGCGCA
>DATEMD010000089.1:0-22673 GCA_035275845.1 Allostellaceae bacterium
CTGCTGACCGACGCGGTCGACCAGCATCCGCATTGCGTCCTGCTGCTCGACGAGATCGAGAAGGCGCATCCCGACCTGTTCAACATCCTGTTGCAGGTGATGGATTACGGCAAACTGACCGACCACAACGGCAAGAACGTCGACTTCCGCAACGTCATCCTCATCATGACGACCAACGCGGGCGCATCAGACCTGGCGAAACCGGCGATCGGTTTCGGCAGCGATGTGCGCACCGGCGACGACGAGGAAGCGATCAATCGGATGTTCACGCCGGAGTTCCGCAACCGGCTCGATGCGGTGATCTCGTTCGCGTCGCTGACACCCGAAACGGTGGGTCGCGTCGTCGACAAATTCATCCTCCAGCTCGAAGAGCAGCTCGCCGACCGCAACGTCACCATCGAGCTCGACGAGGACGCGCGGAAATGGCTTGCCGAGAAGGGCTACGACCGGCTCTATGGCGCGCGGCCGCTCGCCCGCGTCATCCAGGAGCACGTCAAGAAGCCGCTCGCCGAGGAGCTGCTGTTCGGGAAGCTCGCCAAGGGCGGCGTGGTGCAGGTGCGGCGCGACGGCAACAAGCTTGCCTTCGCTTATATTGAGGCGCCACCGAAGTTGCCGAGCAAGGATTCCGGCGAGCAGCCGGAACAGGAGCTCGTCGACCAGTAAGCGAAAAGGCCGCCTTCGGGCGGCCTTCCTCGTTTCGGTCTACATCGCGGCGCCGGCGAGCCGCCACATGTAGAGCGCGAGCAGCGACCGATACGGCGCGAACTGTGCTGCCACGCGCTCTGGCTTGCGTCGCCGCGCGAAGCGTTTGACGCCGCGCACCACGGCGAGATCGCCGTCCGGCCAGATGTCGAGCTCGTGGCAATAGAAGATCGCCAGCATGTCGCAGGTCCACTGGCCGATCCCCCAGATTTCGGTCAAACGCGCCGAGCGCGCCACATGATCGAGCGCCTTAATCTCGGCGCGATCGAGCAGGCCCGCCGCGTGGGCGGCGCCGATATGGCACAAGGCCTTGATCTTGTTGCGTGACAAGCCGCATTGCTTGAGCGCGGTTTCGTTCGTGGCGCACAGGAAATCGGCGAGCGTGTCGCCGGCCGCGGTTTCGACCCGCGCCCAGATGCTGCGCGCCGCGGCCGCTGAAACCTGTTGGCCGGTCACGGCGCGTGCCAGGAAGGCGGCGACGCCGTTATCCGCGCGTTCGGGAAACCAGATCGGCGCGGCGGCAATGTGCGCCTGCAATTCCGGCGACACGGTGCCAGCGATGGCGATCAGCCGGCGGTGTAGTTCAGGGTCCATTGTCTTCCCGGCGGAACGGCGACAGGCCTTGTTCCAATTCGTCCATCTCGTTCTCGACCGCCATGGTTTCGCGCCGCAGAAAGTCCGCCACTGCGCGGCGAAAACCAGGATCGCGGATCCAATGGGCGCTGTAGGTCGGTTGCGGCAGATAGCCACGCTGAATTTTATGCGGGCCTTGCGCACCGGCCTCGACGCGCTTCAGGCCGTGCGCGATCGCGAAGTCGATGGCGCGGTAATAGCACGCCTCGAAATGCAAGAACGGAAAGTCGCCGATGCAGCCCCAATTGCGGCCATAAAGCGTGTCGGATCCGATCAGGTTGAGCGCGCCGGCGACGTAGCGGCCGTCGTCCTTCGCCATCACCAGCAGAACGCGGTCGGCCATGCGTTCGCCCAACAGGTTGAAGAACTCGCGTGTCAAATAGGGCGCGCCCCATTTCCGGTCCGAGGTCGACGTATAGAACCGGAAGAACGCATCCCAATGGTGCGGCTTCAGGTTGCTGCCGGAGAGTAGTTCGATTCGCACAGCTGCGTTAGCGTCGCGCCGCTCGCGCTTGATCTGTTTGCGCTTGCGCGCGTTGAGCGCGCCGAGGAAATCATCGAAGCTGCGATAGTCTTGATTTTCCCAATGGAACTGACGGCCAGTGCGCTTGAGAAAGCCGGCGCCGACCAGCGCGTCGCATTCGGCGCTCGTCGGGAAGGTGACGTGCAGCGATGACACCTCTGTCCGTTTTGCCACTTCGAGCAGACCGGCGATCAACAGACGCGTTGCATCGCTGCCGGCCTCCGGCCGCAACAGCAGCCGCGGTCCCGGCACTGGCGTGAACGGCACCGCCACCTGCAATTTGGGGTAATAGCGGCCGCCGGCGCGTTCATAGGCTTCCGCCCAGCCGTGATCGAACACGTACTCGCCGTAGGAATGGCTTTTGACGTAGAGCGGCGCGGCGCCGATCAACTTTCCGTCGGCGCTCTCCAGCAACAGATGCTGCGGCAGCCAGCCGGTGTCGCCGGTGGCCGAACCCGATTCCTCGAGCGCCTGGAGAAAGGCGTGCGCGACGAACGGATGATCGCCGGCGCACGCATCCCAAGCGGCGGCCGGCACGTTCGCCAAGCGATCGACGACGCGCAGCGTCAGCCGATCGGCGCCGTCCATCAACCGACCTCGAAGACCGCGTCGATCTCAACTGCGACGCCGCCGGGCAACGACGCCACGCCGACCGCGACGCGCGAATGGCGGCCGGCATCGCCCAACACCTCGACGAACAGATCGGAACAGCCGTTGATGACCTGGGGCTGCTGCACGAAGTCCGGCGCGCTGTTGACGAAGCCGTTGATCCGCACGCAGCGGCGGATACGGTCGAGGTCGCTGGCGGCGGTGCGCGCCTGCGCCAGCAGGTTGAGGCCGCACAGGCGCGCCGCCTGCTGCCCATCTTCGAGCGAGATGCCGGCGCCGAGCTTGCCGACAAACCGGCGCTCGCCGTTCCACTGGCAGACTTGGCCGGAAACGAACAGCAGATCGCCGGCGCGAACGAACGGCACGTAATTCGCCAACGGCGTCGCCGCGTCGGGTAGTTCCAATTTTAATTGTTTCAGTCGCGCTTCGACTCGCCCTGCCATGATCGCTCCCGGTCTGGTTTCCGGGGATTATCGGCCGGACCGCGCGCTTTGCCCAGCCGCGGGCCTAAAAAAATGCCGGCCATCGGGGAGGGATGGCCGGCAGTCAACTGCGCGTGGCTCCTCGCCGTAAATGGGGGCGAGGGCACAAGGTGATAGGCCGCTGGCCATAAGATATCCCCGCGGGCGACGGCGATTTCTTTCTTAGCCGAGTCGGGTGCCCCCGCTGGCGTCGGACAGGCTGGCTTTGACCTCGGCAGGCAACGGTTCGGGCCTAATGCCGCCATCGGCATGTCGGCCGGCCCAGATGCGCTTCTCAAAGGCCTCGACCGCGGCGTTGCCGGCTTTCAGGACCCGGTGTTGGACCGTGAAGCTGGTGCGGCCCCATTCGCCGATCTGACTTTCGACCGTTACCGCGTCGTCGAAATGGCAGGGCAGCATGAACTTGGCGCCGCATTCGACCAACGGAAAGCCGACGATGCGGTATTTGGCGCGGATCGCGGACGCCGACAGGCCGGTGCGCTCGAAAAGCTGACCAGTGCTGGCGTCGAAGATGATGAAATATTGCGGATAGAAGACAATCCCGGCCGGGTCGCATTGCGCCCATTCGATGCGCAGGTCGCGGCGATTGATAAGCATCGCGGTGTCTCAAAAAAAAGGGGCGCGGTGTGAACCGCGCCCCCCAATTTCTGCCTCAGTCACGGTGCCGGCCGGGAGGCTGTAGCCGGAGAACCGCGTTGCGATCAGCTACAGCCGCTGGTGCTGCCGCAGGTATCGCATTTGAGGCAGGTCCCGTTACGGACGAGAGTGAAGTTGCCGCATTCGCCGCAACTGTCGCCCTCGTAACCCTTCATTCGTGCTGTCTTGATCTGCTCCAGGCGGACATCCACTGTCTTGACCGGTTCGATCTCCATGGCGATGTCGTGTCCGACCGCGACGTTGCCAGCAGCGGGCATTTCGAGCGCGCCGGATTTCGCGGTTGTCGCCTGCGTCCCACCTTGGACGGCGGCGCCGCCCTGCAACACGGTGAGCTTGTTGCGCACGAAGCCGGCCACGGCCGCCCGGCGCATCACCGCCGCCATGTCGGGCTTCGGTTCTTCGGGCAGGTTCGATTCCGCCGCGCCCTTGCCGACCGTGTCAGGAGTGACGTCGGCGGGCTGAACGTGCGCCAGATCGTTGCGGCCGAGGTACGAGATCGCCAACTCGCGGAAGATGTAGTCGATCAGCGACGTCGCCATCTTGATGGTGTCGTTGCCCTCGACGATGCCGGCAGGCTCGAAGCGGGTGAAGGTGAAGGCTTCGACGAACTCCTCGAGGGGCACGCCGTATTGCAGGCCGATCGAGATTGCGATGGCGAAATTGTTCATCAGCGAGCGGAAGGCCGAGCCTTCCTTGTGCATGTCGATGAACACTTCGGCGAGTTTGCCGTCCTCGTATTCGCCGGTGCGTAGGTAAACCTTGTGGCCGCCGACGATGGCTTTTTGGGTATAGCCCTTGCGCCGTTGCGGTAAGCGACGGCGTTCGCTCTTTTGCGCGATACGCTCGATCACGCGTTCGACGATGCGCTCGGCAATGACCGGAACGCGCTCCGCCGGCGCCTTTTCGACCAGTTCGGCGACTGCGTCGTCGTCCGTGTCATCGTCGATCAGGGCGGATTGCAGCGGCTGAGACAGCTTGGAGCCGTCGCGATACAGCGCGTTCGCCTTGAGGCCAAGCTTCCAGGACAGCATGTAGGCGTCCTTGCATTGCTCGACCGATGCCTGGCTCGGCATATTGATCGTCTTCGAGATCGCGCCCGAGATGAACGGCTGTGCTGCCGCCATCATCCGGATGTGGCTCTCGGCCGACAGCGACCGCTTGCCGATGCGGCCGCATGGGTTGGCGCAATCGAACACGGGCAGGTGCTCGGGCTTCAGACCGGGCGCGCCTTCGAGTGTCATGGCGCCGCAGCAATAGGTATTGGCCTGCTCGATTTCGGCCTTGCTGAATCCCAAGCTCGCCAGCATGTCGAACGACACGTCGTTGAGCTGTGCGTCGGTGAAGCCGAATGCCGCGCGGCAGAATTCGTCGCCCAGTGTCCACTTGTTGAAGGCGAACTTGATGTCGAACGCTGTCGCCAACTGGCTTTCCAGCGCCTCGATGGCGCTTTCGGTGAAGCCCTTCGCCTTGAGTGTGGCGTGGTTGAGCGTCGGTGAATCCTTGAGCGTGCCGTGACCGACGGCATACCGGGTAATCGTTTCGATCTCGGAGCTCGAATAGCCGAGCTTGGCGAGCGCCTCGGGCACCACGCGGTTGATGATGCGGAAATATCCGCCGCCGGCCAGTTTCTTGAACTTGACCAGCGCGAAGTCCGGCTCGATGCCGGTGGTGTCGCAGTCCATCACCAGTCCGATCGTGCCGGTCGGCGCGATGACGGTGGACTGCGCGTTGCGGAAGCCGTGCAACTCGCCGAGCTGCAAGGCGTGATCCCACGCTTGACGGGCCGCCTGGACCAGATTGCGGTCCTGGCAATTGACCGCGTCGAGCGGTACTGGCGGCACCGACAGATTTTCGTAGCCGTTGCGCTCGCCATGCGCAGCGCGGCGGTGGTTGCGGATGACCCGCAGCATCGCCTGGCGGTTTTTCGCATAACCGGGGAACGGACCGAGCTCGCCGGCCATTTCGGCCGAGGTCGCATAGGCGACGCCGGTCATCACCGCGCTGATCGCGGCGCAGAGTGCGCGGCCTTCGTCACAATCGTACGACAGGCCCGACGCCATCAGCAGACCGCCAATATTGGCGTAGCCGAGGCCGAGCGTACGGAACTCATAGCTGAGCTTGGCGATCTCGCGCGACGGGAACTGCGCCATCAGCACCGAGATCTCGAGCGCGATGGTCCACAAACGGACGGCATGCTCGAACGCCGGCGTGTCGAATGCGCCGCCGTCATGACGGAACGTCATCAGGTTAAGCGACGCGAGGTTGCACGCCGTGTCGTCAAGGAACATGTACTCCGAGCACGGATTGGACGCGTTGATGCGGCCGGATTCCGGGCAGGTGTGCCACTCGTTGATCGTGGTGTCGTATTGCAGGCCGGGATCGGCACTTGCCCAAGCGGCATAGGCGATCTTGTCCCACAGCTCGCGCGCGTCGACCGCCTTGTGGAGCTTGCCATCGGTGCGGCGAATCAATTCCCACTTGCCGCCTTTGAGCACGCGGTCGAGGAAGTCGTTGGTGACGCGCACCGAATTGTTCGAATTCTGGCCAGCGACGGTGAGATAGGCCTCGCTGTCCCAATCGGTGTCGTAGGTGCGGAAATCGACGGTCTCGAAGCCCTGTTGCGCGAATTGGATGACGCGCTGGACATAGTTCTCCGGAATCATCGCCTTGCGCGCCGCCTTGATCTCGCGCCGCAGCGCCAGATTGCGGTTTGGATCGAAGCGCGCGTCGCCGAGCGCCTGGGCCGCGGCGCCGTGGCACGCCGTCATGATGAGATTGAGGTGCTTCTGCGCCAGCTTCGAGCCGGCGACCAGCGCGGCGACCTTCTGCTCCTCGATGACCTTCCAGTCGATATAGGCCTCGATGTCGGGATGGTCGATGTCGACGGTCACCATCTTGGCGGCGCGGCGCGTCGTGCCGCCCGATTTGATCGCGCCCGCGGCACGGTCGCCAATCTTGAGGAAGCTCATCAGGCCGGACGAGCGGCCGCCACCGGAGAGTTTCTCTCCGTCACCGCGAAGTCTAGAGAAGTTCGAGCCGGTGCCTGAGCCGTATTTGAACAGCCGCGCCTCGCGCACCCACAAATCCATGATCCCGCCTTCGTTGACGAGATCGTCGGCGACCGACTGAATGAAGCAGGCATGCGGCTGCGGATGCGCGTAAGCGCTTTTCGACGCAGTCAGCTCGCCGGTCTTATAGTCGACGTAGTAGTGGCCTTGCGCCGGTCCGTCGATGCCGTAAGCCCAATGCAGGCCGGTGTTGAACCATTGCGGCGAATTGGGCGCCGCCATCTGGCGGCACAGCATGAAGCACATCTCGTCGTAATAGGCGCGGGCGTCGGCTTCGCTGTCGAAATAGCCGCCTTTCCAGCCCCAATAGGTCCAAGTGCCTGCCAAGCGGTGAAACACTTGCTTGGCGCTGCGTTCGCCGTCGCTGCGTTCCGCGCTCGGCAATTTCTCGAGCGCCTTGGTGTCGGGGACCATGCGCCACAGCCAAGCGGGAACGTCGGGTTCCTCGTTTGCCTTCAGTTGGCTCGGCACGCCCGCCTTGCGGAAGTATTTTTGCGCCAGGATGTCGCAGGCGACCTGGCTCCAATCGGCCGGCACCTCAATGTCGGGCAAATAAAAAACCCGCGACCCATCAGGGTTGCGGATTTCACTGGTGGCTGACTTGAAGGCGATCCCTTGATACGGGTCTTGGCCGGCCGTGGTGAATCGACGGTCGATACGCATATGCTAAATCCCCCCGACGCCAACGTGACATTTCCCCTACGTCGCACCACACAACATGTTGTGTGACGACAAACGCAGAATCAAAATGTTGGCAGAACGATCCGGCACGTTCAACTAGATTTTGTGTCTCGCGCGGATATGCCGCAAAATCTAGTAGGAGCAATGGCTTATCCACAGGCGAAAGACCGGCGTTGTGGGCGGGTTTTCCACGTTCACATAAAATCCATTCATAACCGTGCTTTATCTGGCATTCTTCAGGCGTAGAAACAGAAAAATCGCGAACACAATTTCGTGCCGCCGGCGGCGATCGCACTGCGCGTTGGTGATCGCTGCTTCAAACGCTTACGCCGTGAATTGCATTCGCCGATGTGCGTCGTCGGCCGATGCACGCGCGCGACGCGCTCGTGCGAACGACATCGCCGTGCCGTCATCGCGCAGCGCGCTCGCGGCCGCGTGGCCTGGACGCGCACGCGGTGCGGTGCCATAGTCGCGCGCGTTTCCGGCGGCTTTGCCGGATGTTTTGCGTCGTTTTGGGACTGCCATGAACATCGGCACGCGACTCTTCACTTGGCTCAAAGGCGAGCTCGTCGGCACCGACGCTTTCGGCAACCGCTATTACCGTGAACGTGGCCATCGGCCGCTCAAGCGCGGCGGTGGGCGCGATAGCCGCGAGCGCCGCTGGGTGATCTATCAGGGCGACGTGGACGCGTCGCGCGTGCCGCCGGTGTGGCACGGCTGGCTGCACCATACGACCGACCAATTGCCGGCCGACGCCGACAAGCCGCTTTATGCGTGGCAGAAGCCGCACCAACCGAATTTGACCGGAACGCCGGCCGCCTATCGCCCGTCCGGTTCAGTGCTGAAAGGCGGCCCACGTGCGCGTGCCACCGGCGACTACGAGCCCTGGACGCCGGGGTGATGTTTCGACAAGCTGCGAACCGATTCGGACCGCTACGATCGTCCGGTCCGCGCAGCCTGCAAGGAGCCGAACTGCCATGAACCGCAATGCTGTCGAGACCATCGTGGGCGCGGTCGTCTTGGTTGTGGCCGCCGTCTTCCTGTTCTTCGCCTATACGACGACACAGGTGAATGCGACTGGCGGCACCGAATATACCGCCCAGTTCGATCGCGTCGATGGTTTGCGCGACGGTGGCGACGTCAAGATCAGCGGCATCAAGGTCGGCACGATCGAAGCGCAAACGCTCGATCCGAAAACGTTCCTCGCAACCGTCACGGTCAATATCGATCCGCGGATCAAACTGCCGGACGATTCAGTGGCGGTGATCACGTCGCCCGGATTGCTCGGCGATAATTTCTTGTCGATCGAGCCGGGCAACGCCGACAAGATCATTCCACCGGGTGGCCGCATTACTCACACCCAGGCGGCGATGAACCTGCAATCGCTCATCGGCCAGGTGATCTACAGCGCGGGCCAGAACAAAGGGCAGGGCGGCGGCGCAGCGCCGCAAGGCCAGCCGCCGACCCCGCCGAAGCCATGACCGCCGGCGACTCACGCGCGGCGGGGGTCGTTCCAGGCAAGCCCGAAACCGAACAGCGCTGGGATCCCGAGCGCTACCGCCGCAATGCCGCGTTCGTGCCGGCGCTCGGCGCCGGCGTCGTCGCGTTGCTCGCGCCACGGTCCGGCGAGCGTATCCTCGATCTCGGCTGCGGTGATGGTGCGCTGACGGCGACGCTGGCTGCGCAGGCCTCTGTAGTGGGTGTCGATCAAAGCGCCGAGCAGGTTGCCGCGGCGGCGGCGCGCGGCCTCGACGCGCGTGTCGTCGATGGCGCGCATTTGCCGTTCGCGACGGAATTCGACGCGGTATTTTCCAATGCGGCATTGCACTGGATGCGTGCGCCGGACGCGGTGATCGACGGGGTCTGGCGCGCGCTCAAGCCTGGCGGCCGCTTTGTTGCCGAATGTGGCGGCGCCGGCAACGTCGCGCAGGTTCTGGCCGCGTTGCTGGCGGCCTTGGCGCGGCGGGGCATCGATGGCCGACCGTCGATGCCGTGGTATTTCCCGACGGTCGAGGATTATCGCGCGCGCCTCGAAAAGCGCGGCTTCGCGGTGCGCAGCATCGCCTTGATACCACGGCCGACGACGTTGCCCGGTGCGTTGGGTGACTGGCTCGAGACTTTCGCCGAAACCTTCCTCGCGCTGGTGCCGGCCGCCGACCGCGCGGCGGTGAAGGCCGATGTCGAAAACCTGACGCGGCCGCATCTCTTCTGCGACGGAATCTGGACGGTCGATTACGTGCGTTTGCGCTTTGCTGCGGTGAAACCGGGCGACGCCAAGCGCGATTGCGAGGCCGCATGAGCAAGCTGACGCTGCCGACATGGCTGACGCCCGGAGGCGAGCCGGTTTCGTGCCTCGACAAGATCAAGGTACTCAACGAAAACCTCGAAGAGATTCAACAGCTCGCCCAGGATGCGCTGGAAGACGCGGTGTTGATGGGTTGCGACGAGACCCAATTCCGCCGCGTCATGCGCGAGTTGGCTGAAAGCCTCGACAATCCTTACCGAAAAAAGGCCAAACCGTGAGATCATTGCTGTTGGCGCTGGCTGTGCTTGCAACTGTCGTCCTGCCGGCACAGGCGCAGCAAATTCAACTCAAGCCGCCGGCGCAGAGCCAAAGCCAAAGCCAAAGCGCCGAGCCGCCGCAGCGCGCGGTCGCCGCCGTGTTGCAAGGCCTCGACAAGATCACCGCGCGCGTGTCGCGGTTCGACGCGCCGATCGATCAGCCGGTGCATTTCGGCACGCTGGTCGTCACCGTGCGCGCTTGCGTCAAGCAACCGCCGGAAGAACCGCCGAATACCGCCGCTTTCCTTGAAATCGACGAGGTCCGCACCGACGTCAATGGGGCGGCGACCAAGCTCGTCTTCAGCGGCTGGATGTTCGCCTCGTCGCCGGCGATTTCGGCGCTCGAGGATCCGGTCTATGACGTCAACGTGCTCGACTGCAAGATGGCGGCGACCGCTGCGCCGTCGAGCCCGCCAGCGAAGTGAGCTTTGCGGCGTAGCGCTGCCGCCAGACGCCGGTGATAATCGGCGCGTGGAATCTCGACCGCGCCGAATCGTTTGAGATGCGGCGTGACGAACTGCACGTCGAGCAACGTAAATCGACCACGGCGCAGCACGGCAATGAGATGTGTCAACGCGACCTTGCTGGCGTCGCGTTCGCGCGAGAACATGCTCTCACCGAAAAAGACGCCGCCGAGCGCGACACCATATAGGCCGCCGACGAGCGTGCCGTCGCGCCAGCATTCGACACTGTGCGCAAAGCCCCGACGGTTGAGCGCCGTGTAAAGCGCGACGATTTCTTGGTTGATCCACGTCTTCGGCCGCTGCTCCGTCGATTCCGCACAGGCGCGGATCGTGGCGGCGAAGTCGCCGTCGCAGCGCACCGCGAACCGGTTCGATCGGACTGTGCGCGCCAGGCGCTTCGACAGGTGAAATCCGTCCAGCGGCAACACGCCGCGTAGTTCGGGATCAACCCAGAACAGTTCCGGGTCGTCCGCCGATTCCGCCATTGGAAAGATGCCGGCGGCGTAGGCGCGCAGCAGCAGGTCTGGATTCAACACGGGCGTCATGCGGCCTCGAAGCGTGGAACGCGCCGGGTGCCGGATCAAGCCCGGCATTCGCCTGCTTGCTGGGTCAGGCCTTGCCGTTGAAGGTTCGCTCGAACCAGCCGATGTCGTAATCGCCGTTGAGGAACGCTTCCGACGCCATCAGCCGCTGGTGCAGGGGGATGGTGGTTTCGATGCCGGAAATCACGAACTCCTCCAGCGCGCGCCGCAGCCGCATCAGGCACTCGTTGCGCGTGCCGCCGTGCACGACCAGCTTGGCGACGAGACTGTCGTAATGCGGTGGCACGGTATAGCCCTGATAGAGCGCGCTATCGACGCGCACGCCCATGCCGCCAGGCGCATGGTAGCGCTGGATCATGCCGGGCGACGGCGCGAAGGTCTCGGGGTTCTCGGCATTGATGCGGCACTCGATCGCGTGACCCGATAATTTGATGTCGTCCTGGCGATAGCCGAGCGGCGCGCCAGCGGCGATGCGGATTTGCTCGCGCACGATGTCGATGCCGGTGATCATCTCGGAAATCGGGTGCTCGACCTGAAGCCGCGTGTTCATCTCGATGAAGAAGAACTCGCCGTCCTGGTAAAGGAATTCGAGTGTGCCGGCGCTCTTGTAGCCAAGCTTGATCATCGTCGTTGCTGCGAGATCGTAAATCCGCTGTCGTTCGGTCAGATTGAGGCCGGGCGACGGCGTCTCCTCGAGCAACTTCTGGTGCTTGCGTTGCAATGAGCAATCACGGCCACCGAGATGCACGACGCTGCCCTGACCGTCGCCGAGAATCTGCACTTCAATGTGGCGCGGCTTGGCAAGGAAGCGTTCGACATAAAGGGCGCCGTTGCCGAAAAAGGTCTGGGCTTCGGCCTGGGCAATTGGAAATTGCAACGTGAGTTCGGCCTTGTCACGCGCCACGCGCATGCCGCGGCCGCCGCCGCCGGCCGCTGCCTTGATCAGGACCGGGAAGCCGACGCGGTCGGCCTCGCTGTGTGCCTGGGCGATGTCGGTCACGGCGTGGCCGCCCGGAACCACTGGAATGCCGAGTTCCTGGGCAGTGCGTTTGGCCACCACCTTGTCGCCCATCAGGCGGATGTGCTCGGGCGACGGACCGATGAACACGAGATCATGCTCGCCGACGATCTGGGCGAACTCGGCATTTTCGGCCAGAAAGCCGAGGCCCGGATGGATTGCGTCGGCGCCGGTGATCGCTGCCGCCGACAGGATCGCCGGGATGTTGAGATAGCTTTCACGTGCTGGCGGCGGACCGATGCACACGCTCTCGTCGGCAAGACGCACATGCATGGCGTTGGCGTCGGCGGTCGAATGCACGGCAACCGTACGAATGCCCATTTCGCGGCACGCCCGATGGATGCGCAGCGCGATTTCGCCGCGATTGGCGATCAACACCTTTTCGAACATGTCAGCTTATGCCCGTCGTGACGGCGCTCGGCATTGCAACGCGCCTACTCCAAAACCATCAGAATCTGGCCAAATTCAACCGGCGTGCCGTCCGCGACCAGGATCTCCTTCACCTGGCCGCTGCGCGGCGCCTGAATCTGGTTCATCACCTTCATCGCTTCGATGACCAGCAGCGGCTGTCCTTCGCGCACCTGGTCGCCGACGTTGACGAAGCGCGCCGCGCCCGGTTGTGGTGCGAGATAAGCGGTGCCGACCATTGGCGCCTTGACCGCACCGAGCGGCTCGGCTTCGGCGACCGGCGCGCCAGCAGGAGCCGACGGCGGCGGCATCGACACGGTTACCGCCGGCACCGTCGGCGCGTTGCGCACGACGCGGATGCGGCGATCCCCTTGCGCGTATTCGATTTCGCTTAGGCCGGTCTCTTCGAGCAGCGTAGCAAGCGCGCGAACGAGATCGCCATCAACCGTCAACTCACTTTGTTTGGTCATCGAACCCCGGATCAGTCGTTATCGGCTTCGAGCAGTCGCGCCATCGCCTCGAGCGCGAGCAGATAGCCCTGCGCGCCCAGGCCACAAATCACGCCGGTTGCGGCGCGGCTCACCAGCGAGTCATGGCGGAAGGGCTCGCGGCGATGGATGTTGGACAGGTGCACTTCGATGATCGGCAACTCCGCCGCGAGCAGGGCGTCGAGGATCGCCACCGACGTCGTGGTGTAACCGGCGGGATTGATAACGATACCGTCGGCGTTCTCGCGCGCTTCCTGGATCCATTCGACGAGCTGGCCTTCGACGTTGGTCTGGCGGAAATCGACCGTCAGGCCGAGCACCGAACCGCGCTCCATGCACGCCTCTTCGATGTCGGCGAGCGTGTCGCGGCCATAGGTTTCCGGCTCGCGCACCCCGAGCAGGTTCAAATTCGGACCGTTGAGGATCAAGATGGTCGCGCCGGCCACCGCGGTTGCCCCCGAAATGCCTTGTCGGAAAAAGGCTTATAGCACGGGTTAACGACGCGCAATCATCCCGTTTCGCCGATCTTAACTTTCGCTTCATAGGATCGCGGCGGCAGAACGGGAGAACGGACCGGATGGTTTCGCCGTCGGCGGCGGATGCGGGGTGGCGCGGAGCAAAATCCGCGAAGGGCTGGCTACGTCTTGCAGGTCGGCTCGCGCCTTACGTCGCGATCGTTCTCGCTGGAAGCGCACTGCTGGCAACGTCGCCGCTCGGCGGCGACTTCGCGTGGAGCGATGCGCCACGTCATGCGCTCAACGGCGCGTTCCTCAAGGACCTGATCGCCGCATTGCCGCGTCATCCGATGGCGTGGGCCGAGAGCTACTACCTGCAATATCCGTCGCTTTCGATCCTGTTCTATCCGCCGCTGTTCTACGTCTTCGAGGGCGCCGCCTTCGCCGTGTTCGGGGTCACGCAGTTTGCCGCGCAGGCGACCGTGGTGCTGTTCTACACGCTACTCGGCCTCGGCCTTTACCGTTTGACGCGCCTATGGGCGTCGCGGCCGGCTGCGCTCGGCGCCGCGCTCATGCTGATGGGCATGCCGGAAGCCGCGCTGTGGGGCCGGCAGGTCATGCTCGACATTCCGGCGATGGCGTGGCTGGTCTGGGGCGTTTATGCCTTCGCGTGTTTTTTGAAATTCGATCGCGGCCGCGATCTGGCGCTCGCGGCGGTGTTGCTGCTCGCCGCGCTCTACACGAAATACAATGTCGCGTTCATTGTTGTGGCGTTGCTGCCGACGCTGGTTGCCGCGCGCGGCCGGTTGCTGCTGCGCGACCGCCGATTGTGGTGGACCGTGGCGGCCGCGGCCGTCGGCGCGCTACCAGCGCTCGGTCTGTTATCCACGTTCGGCTCGGCCAACCTGCAATCGGCCGCCGACCTCAGCGGCGAGTTGCCGCGATGGAGCCTCGCCGCGTGGTCCTTTTATCCGGCGCTGTTGCCGCAGATCGTCGGCTGGCCGGTGCTCGGTCTTGCCATCGCGGGGCTCGCCGCGCTCGTCGCCGGACGAATTCCGGCGCTCAAGGGTTGGCCGGCATGGCTGCTCGTCGGCTGGGCGTTGATCGGGTATGCATTTTTCACGGCGATCGCGGTCCGCGAGCCGCGCCACCTGATGACTGCGCTGCCGCCACTCGCCGTCCTCGCGGCGTGCGCGCTTGAACAGTTGGCGCCGCGTCGCGTCGGCGGCACCGTTGCGTTGGTGGTCGGCGTGGGGGTGCTCGCCTGGACGCTTGCCCACGATCCGGTGCCGACCGTTACGGGCTATCAACAGATGGCGGATTACGTCGCCGACGGCGTGCCGGCCAACGCGCACGTCTTGTTCTCCGGTTATCGCGACGGAAATTTCGTCTTCGACTTGCGCACGCGCGAGGACCGCCGCGACATCTCGACGATCCGCGCCGACAAGCTACTGCTACGCGTGGCGATCGAACGACGCCGCGGCGTCGGCGAGGTGGATTATTCGGAGGCGCAAATCGCGGCGCTGATCCGGAATCTCGGCATCGATGTGGTCGTTGCACAAGACGGGTTCTGGACCGACCTTACCGAGATGCGCCGCCTGGCCGAGGTACTGGCCAGTCCCGATTTCACGCCGATCGCTCATTTCACAATCGGCGGCACGATGGGGCGCACCGATAAATCGTTCACGATCTACCGGCCGAATTATCCGATCGAACAGAAAACGCGCACGCTCGATCTCGACATGCCGATCTTCGGCGGTCGGATCGGCGGCCAGCTGCGCTAGCTAGCCGGCGGCGTCATCCACGGCGCGCGTCTGCGCCATCGCGACGCTCCGCTGTTCCAATTTCACCAGCATGGTCTCGAGCGCGTCGCGTTCGCCGCCCTCGAGCGTTGCGAGGATCTCATCCTGGAAGGCGTGCAACCACGGCACGATCTGCTGATAGGTCGTCGTGCCTTGCGGCGTGAGATCGAGAATCGCCCGCCGATGGTCGGCCGGATCGACGCGCCGCGTGAGATGACCGGCAGCGGTCAGCCGCGCCACCGCCCGACTGACGCGCACCTTATCCATCGCGGTCCGGTCGACGACGCTATTGGCGGTCATCGCGCCGTAACGGCCGAGAACCGCCATCGTCCGCCATTCAGGCGCCGACAGCCGGAACCGCCGCGAATAGACGCGCGCCGAGGCTCGCGTCAGCCGATTACTCAGGACCGAGAGGCGAAACGGCAGAAACTGTTCGATCGTGAATGCAGCTGTCGCGCGGGTTTCTGCCACTATCACCCCCGGAGAATTAGTTTCATTGTTAACCGTCGCGCCTTTTGGGCACCGCCGTCAAGGATCGCCCGGCGGCCGCCACCGCCGCTTGACGGGACCGGTCGCGCCGACGACAACCACGGAACTCAAACGGCGAGGCGCCCGATGCTCAAACTACATGGCTATTTTCGGTCATCGGCGGCATTCCGGGTGCGCATCGCCCTCAATCTCAAGCGCCTATCCTACGAGCAAGCCTTCGTCCATCTGCGCAAGAACGAGCAACGCGCGCCCGACTATCTCGCCAAAAATCCACAAGGCCTCGTGCCGCTGCTCGAGGATGGTGAAGCGCGCTTCGTCCAGTCGTTGGCGATCATCGAATATCTCGACGAGATTCACCCGGCGCCTAAATTTCTACCTGAAAGCCCGGAGGATCGAGCGCGGGTTCGCGCGTTGGCGCAAATCATCGCCGCCGACATCCATCCGCTCGACAATCTGCGCGTGCTGCGCTATCTCGCGAAACCGCTCGGTCACGACGAGAAGGCAGTCGAAGCCTGGTTCAACCACTGGATCAGGCTGGGCTTCGAGGCGATCGAGCCGATGCTGCGCGATCGGCGCACCGGCGATTTCTGCCACGGCGATGCACCGGGTCTCGCCGATATCTGCTTGGCGCCGCAGATGTTCAATGCCCGGCGCTACCCGAGTTTCGACATGACGCCGTTTCCGACTATTGTCCGGGTGTTCGGCAATTGCATGCGGCTTGATGCGTTCAAACGCGCCGCGCCGGATCAGCAGCCCGACTTCGAGAAATAGCTAGAGCCGCGTCCAACGCAGCCGCAGCGCATTGCTGACGACCGACAGCGAGCTGAGGCTCATCGCTGCTGCCGCCACGACCGGACTGAGCAGCAGGCCGAAGGCGGGGTAGAGCGCGCCCGCTGCGAGCGGAATGCCGAGCACGTTGTAGACGAAGGCGAGCGCCAGGTTCTGCCGAATGTTGCGCATTGTGGCACGGCTCAAGCGCCGCGCCCGTGCGATGCCGGCGAGGTCGCCTTTGACCAGCGTGACGCCGGCGCTTTCCATGGCAATGTCGGTGCCGGTGCCCATGGCGATGCCGACATCGGCTGCGGCCAGGGCCGGCGCATCGTTGATGCCGTCGCCGGCCATAGCGACGACGCGGCCCTCGCGCATCAGGCGCCGCACGATCGCGTGCTTTTGTTCCGGTAGCGCTTCAGCCTCGACCTCGGCGATGCCGAGCGTGGCGGCGATCGCCTCGGCGGTGGTGCGATTGTCGCCGGTCAGCATGACGATACGGAGACCGTCGGCGCGCAGCTGCGCTAGCGCGGCGGGTGTTGTCGCTTTGATCGGATCGGCGACCGCGATCACACCGGCGACACGATCATCGACTGTAACGAACATGATCGTGGCGCCGTCGCGCCGGAATGTTTCAGTGCGCCAGGCAAGGTCGCCGGCGGCGATGCCGAGTTTGTCGAGTAGCACGGCGTTGCCAACTGCGACCGGATGGCCGTCGATGCGGCCAATGACGCCCTGGCCGGCGCGCGCGCGGAAATCGATGACTTCGCGCAGGCTCAGGCTGCGTTGCGTGGCAGCGGAAATGATGGCGGTCGCGAGCAGATGCTCGCTCGCGCGTTCGAGACTGGCCGCAAGAGATAGGACAGCGCTCTCCTCGAATCCTGTGGCGGTCACGATGGTAACGACGCGTGGCTTGCCCTCGGTCAAGGTGCCAGTCTTGTCGACGACCAGCGTGTCGACTGTCTCGAACCGTTCCAGCGTCTCGGCATTCCTGATCAACACGCCGACGGAGGCGCCTTTGCCGACGCCGACCATGATCGACATCGGCGTCGCCAAGCCAAGCGCACACGGGCAGGCGATGATCAGGACCGAAACCGCCGCGATCAGTGCATGGGCAAAGACCGGCGCCGGTCCCCAAATGAGCCAGCCGGCAAAGGCGATCGCGGCGACGCCGACGACCGCCGGCACGAACCAAGCGGCGACGACGTCGGCCAGCCGCTGGATCGGCGCGCGGCTGCGTTGCGCCGCCGCGACCATCTGCACGATGCGCGCCAGCATCGTCTCGGCGCCGATTTTCTCCGCGCGCATTACCAGGGCGCCGGTGCCGTTGATCGTGCCGCCGATCAATTTGTCGCCCGGCGCTTTTTCGGTTGGGATGGCTTCGCCGGTCACCATGGATTCATCGACGGCGCTCGCACCCGCGAGGACGCTGCCGTCGACCGGTATGCTGTCACCCGGTCGGATGCGCAAACGATCGCCAACCTGCACTAGATCGAGCGCGATCGCCTCGTCGTTGTCGTCGTCACGCAACCGCCGGGCGATCTTGGGCGTAAGGTCGAGCAGGGCGCGGATCGCACCGCCGGTGCGTTCGCGCGCACGGAGTTCCAGAACCTGCCCTAGCAGGACGAGCAGCGTGATGACCGCGGCGGCTTCGTAATAAACTGCGATCATTCCGTCGGTGTCGCGCAGATCCGGCGGAAACAACTGCGGCGCGATCGTCGCGGCCACGCTGTAACCGTACGCGGTACCGACGCCGAGCGCGATCAGCGAAAACATGTTGAGGTTGCGATTGACGAACGAGGCCCAGCCGCGCTGGAAGAATGGCCAGCCGGCCCACCACACAACTGGTGTCGCCAGCACGAATTGAATCCAGGTCGACACGTTCGGCGAGACGAAACGATCGCCGATCATATCGAGCGCCACGACCGGCACCGCCAGCGTCGCGCCGATCCACAACCGCCGCGTCATGTCGGTAAGCTCGGGATTTGCGCCCGGCGTGACTGTCGGCATGACGGGCTCGAGTGCCATGCCGCAGATTGGACAGGTGCCTGGCCCATCGCGCACGATCTCGGGATGCATCGGACAGGTCCACCTCGCGCCCGGTGGTGTCGCATGCACTGATGTTTCAGGCGCGAGATATTTTTCAGGTGCCGCGATGAATTTCGTGCGGCAACCGGTATTGCAGAAGAAATAATCTGCGCCGTGATGATGCGCGTGATGCGGCGTCACAGCCGGATCGACGGTCATGCCGCAAACCGGGTCGCGCGCGCGGCCTGCTTGGTGGTCGTCAGGCACGGTGGGCTGCCAGATCGTCGAGGATCGGGCAGTCGGGGCGCGTGTCGCCGTGACAATGCGCCGTCAAATGCCGGATGGTGCGCTTCATGGTTTCGAGCGCCGCGATCTTGTGCTCGATCTCGGCAATTTTGCCGAGCGCGATCGCCTTGACCGCCGCACTCTTGCGTCGCTTGTTGCGCCACAACGCTAGCAGGCCCTCGACTTCGGCCACGGAGAATCCCAATTCACGCGCGCGATGGATAAAGCGCAACGTATGCAGATCCGTCTGGCTGTAGCTGCGGTAGCCGTTGTCGCGCCGTGCCGCCGCGGGGATCAGCCCGACGCTCTCGTAATAACGGATGGTCTTGGCCGGGACGCCGGCCTGGACCGCGACTTCGCCGATATTCATGGCACGCCTCGCCGGTGGAACACCCTGCTTATAAGGGTTCCAGTGACTGGAAGGTCAAGGCGGATCGGAAACGGGCGGCCGGCGGCGGCGCGCCGGTTCGGCGCAGGCGTTATTTCTTCTTGGCGGCTTTGCCTTCGAGAATGCCCATGAGGTCGCTTTCCTTCATCACGAGCAGCTCGTTGCCGTCGAGTTTGATCTCGGTGCCGGACCATTTGCCGAACAACACACGGTCGCCGGCCTTGACCTCGGGCGCATGCAGCTTGCCGTCGTCATCGCGCGCGCCCGGTCCGACCGCAACGACTTCGCCTTCCTGCGGTTTTTCCTGGGCGGTGTCGGGGATGATGATGCCGCCGGCGGTCTTTTCCTCCTGCTTCAGGCGGCGGACCACGACGCGATCGTGCAACGGGCGGAACTTCATGCGTGTCTCCCTCGGGTGCGACGGGCAAACGGCCGACGCCGTCGGTCTTGGACCGACGGCGTCATCCGCGTGACGGGATGGATAACAAAGGAAATCTCCGCGGTCTAGGGGCTATGCCCGCCGCCGCGGCCGTTTACCGGCGGGTGTTGATCCAGACCGTCTTGGGTTCGGTGAAGTTCTCGATCGCAGCGTCGCCGTGCTCGCGGCCAAAGCCGGAATCCCGTGCGCCGCCCCAAGGCAGGCGGACGTCGGTCGGACCATAGGTGTTGATCCAGACCGTGCCGGCTTTCAGCCGATTGGCGAAACGATGCACGCGCGCGATATCGGCGCTCCAGACGCCCGCGGCGAGACTGAAGTTCGTGCCGTTGGCGAGCCGGATCGCGTCCTCGTCATCTTTGAATTTGACGACGGCGGCGACCGGGCCGAAGATTTCCTCCTGAGAAATCCGCATCCCGTGCTCCACGTTCGCGAACACGGTCGGCGCCACGAAATAGCCGGATGTCCCGAGACGGCCGCCGCCAGTGGCAATTTGCGCACCTTCTTTCTTGCCGATATCGATGTAATCGAGCACGCGCTTCATTTGCGCCGTCGAGATCAGCGGGCCCATCGACGTCGACGGGATTCGCGGATCGCCGACCCGGACCGATTTGGCGCGTGCGACGAGCCGCTCGACGATTTCGTCGTAGATGCTTTCGTGCACGAGAATGCGCGAACCGGCGGAGCAAACCTGACCGGCGTTGAAGAAGATGCCAGATCCGGCCGCGTTCACGGCGGCGTCGAGGTCGGCGTCCGGAAAGATGATGTTCGCGGACTTGCCGCCAAGCTCCAGCGTCACGCGCTTCAGGTTACCCGCCGCACCGCGCAAGATCTGCCGGCCGACGCCGGGGGAACCGGTGAAGGTGATCTTGTCGACGTCGGGATGATCGACCAGCGCCTGTCCAGCGGTTTTGCCGAAGCCGGGCACCACGTTGAGAACGCCGGACGGCAATCCAGCTTCAAGCGCCAGCTCGCCGATCCTGAGCGCGGTGAGGGGCGTCAATTCCGCCGGCTTCAACACGACGGTACAGCCGCAGGCGAGCGCCGGCGCAATCTTCCACATGCCGATCATCAACGGGAAGTTCCATGGCACGATCGCGCCGACGACGCCGACCGGCTCGCGCAGGGTATAGGTGAGCGCGTCAGTGCGCGCCGGTATGACCTGGCCATGAATCTTGTCGGCCCAACCCGCGTAGTAGGTGATCGTGTCGAGCACAGCCGGCATGTCTTGGCGCTTGATCGCCGAGATCGGTTTCCCGGAGTCGAGGCTCTCGAGCGCCGTCAGCTCGTCCTGGTGCTGACGAATAAGCTCGCCGAACTTCATCAGGAGCTGACCGCGCTCGGACGCGCGCATGCGGCCCCACCGGCCTTCGAAGGCGGCGCGTGCCGAGCGAACGGCCGTGTCAACATCGGCCGCGTCGGCTTCGGCGACGCGGGCGATGATCGCTTCGGTTGCCGGATTGAGCGTGTCGAAGGTCTTGCCGGACGTCGCGGAAACGCGCTTGCCGTCGATCAGGAGGTTTTGCACGGATTCGGATGCATCGTATGGCATGGGCCACCTCACATATGTATCAGAATGCATAACTTTATTGGTTATGCAGTCGGCAAAGCCGGACATCCGTGATATAGGTACGCCATATATCATTACGGAATATGATATTTTCTGCCGGTACTGATATCTTGATATAGGAATAATAGTTCCTATATGTGATGGTGACCTTGTGAACCCTTGTCAGCGCAGCCGGCGGTGAGCGTCCCATGATCCGCATCGAAATCGAGCCGGTTTGGCGGTTTCGGCGTGACGGCCAGCCCGGCGCCATGCTCGTGATGCTGGGCTTCCTCAATGAGATTCGCGAAACCGGAAAGATCACGCGCGCCGCCGACAGCACCGGTCTGTCCTATCGCCACTGCTGGAATCTGATCGAGAAGTGGTCGGAATTTTTCGGCACGCCGCTGGTGAACCGCAAGCGCGGCAGCGGCACCGAGCTCACGCCATTCGGCGAGCGTCTGGTGTGGGCGGGGCAGAGGCTTGAAGCGCGGCTCGGCCCGCAGCTGCAAAATCTTTCGCAGGAGCTGGAAACCCAGATCAATCAATTTTTGCCGCACGGGCCGATCGTGCGCGTGCATGCGAGCCACGGCTTTGCGATCTCGGCGTTGCGCGAGATGTTAAGCGGCGAATCCAACATCGACATCGACCTTCGCTACGTCACCAACCAAAACTCGCTCGTGTCGCTGGCCCATGGCGGCTGCGATCTTGCGGGCCTGCATCTGCCGCGGGGTGAGCTCCGTTCCAAAAGCATCGCCGCGATCAAGGCCTGGCTTAATCCGGATGCGCATCGCGTTATTGGATTCGTGACTCGCGAGATGGGGCTCATGGTGAAGCCCGGCAACCCGCTGAAGATCACGTCGCTCGAATCTCTTGTCGATCCGCGCGTTCGTTTCGTCAATCGCGATCCCGATTCAGGGACACGGCTGCTCTTCGATCTGATGTTACGCGAACACGGTATCGATGCGCAGCGCATCAACGGCTATGAAAACGCCGAATTCACGCATGCGGCGGTGGCCGCCTACGTCGCGAGCGACATGGCCGATGCGTGCTTCGGTGTTGAAGCCGCGGCGCGTCACTTCGATCTCGATTTCGTACGACTTGTGACCGAGGATTATCTGTTCGTCTGCCACCGGCAAACGCTGGATCAAGAGCCGGTCAAGCGCCTCCTCGCCATCATGAAAAGCGACGCGTTCAAGGAGGCGATTGCCGCAATCCCCGGCTATAACGTCAGCGACCCCGGCGTCGTCAAGACGGTCAAAGAAATCATCCGGCAAGCCACTTAATCGTTGGGGCGGGGGGAAGTGGTGGGCGCTGTAGGGATTGAACCTACGACCCCACCCGTGTGAAGGGTGTGCTCTCCCGCTGAGCTAAGCGCCCGAAGAGGCCTGAGATAAGGCGTGGGCCTTGCGCCTGTCAAGGAATCGGAGGACTACCCGCGCCTATATAAGGCTAGACGCGCCCGGCGCCTTTCCTTATGAGACAAAACCCATGGCCGCTCCTTTCGCCGCTCTTATCCTGGCTGCCGGCAAGGGCACGCGGATGCGCTCGGCGCGTCCCAAGGTGCTGCACGAGCTTGCCGGCAAGCCGCTGATCGCGCACGTCCTGGGCGCGGTCGCCGGCTTGAAGCCGCAACATA
>DATEMD010000090.1:0-8847 GCA_035275845.1 Allostellaceae bacterium
GCCGGCCGAAGACGCCGCTCGCGCCGTGCGCCTAACTCAGTGCATTACAATCTCTGGATTTTTGACGCGATTACCCGCCCCTTCGTAACGATGCCGTGAAGTGCGGCGATGGCCCTATGTTGCCGCCAGCCGGTCGCATAGACTTGCGCCGATCCGCGGATTGACACCGCGCGATACCAACTCGATCGAAGGAGGGTGGCATGATGCGTGTAGTTTCTCGGCGGATTGTCCTTGCGCTCGCGGCGCTCGCCTGCGTCGCTTGGGCCGGAACGGCGACCGCCGCGCCCGTGAAAATCAAGGTGCAGTTAACCGGCGCGGAACAAACTCCGCCGGTCATGACGAAAGGCAAAGGCGTCGCGAGCCTGACGTGGGATGCGAGCAAGCGCGTGCTGACTTGGAACGTGACCTATAGCGGCCTGTCGAGCGACGCGACGATGTCGCATTTCCACAACGGCGCGAATGGCGCCAAGTGCGGCGGCCCCGTCGTAATCTGGATCACCAAGAAGGGGAGCCCGGTGAAGAGCCCGATCACCGGCAAGGCGACGCTAACGCCGGAACAGGCGCAGCAGCTCGAAGCCGGTGGCTGGTACATCAACGTGCACAGCACCGATCATCCGGCCGGCGAGATATGCGGCCAGGTGGTTGTGCCGAAGAGCTGAGGCGCGTTTAGAGGAAATTGATCAGCACGGTGACCGCAAGAAGGCTGCCGCCTAAGACCAGGAGAGCGCGCAGCGGTCCGGCCAATGCCGGCGCCCGCATCTCCGGCGGCAGCATCTTGCGGCCCGTCACCATCGGCAGCACCAGGTTCTGGCCTTTGGCCATCCGATAGACGGCGACCGCGATGACGTGCAACGTCACCGCGGCAAGCAAAATCCACCATAAATAAGTATGCAGCGCGTCGATCAGATTGCTGATCGGCGCCGGAACGGACTCGGTCAACGGCCCTTCCACGGCGACGTCGTTGTTGATGTAGAGGCCGCTCAAGCTTTCGCCGAGCAACAGCGCGAGCAACACCAGCACCATCCAGCCGCCGGCCGGATTATGGCCGCGCTGGCGATCAGGCTCGCGGCGGAAGAGATGCGCCAGATGCGCAAACGCGGCGCGCGGCGAAGCGAGAAAGCCGGCGAAGCGCGCGGTCTCGCTGCCGAAAAATCCCCAGAGCAGGCGGAAGATGACGAGCGCGAGCAGCGCGGTGCCGACCCAGACGTGCCAGTCCATCCGGTTGAACCGCCACGTCGCGTAAGCGGCGGCGACCAGGATAGCGGCGAGCCAATGGAAGATGCGCGTCGGCGCGTCCCAGATCACGACCTTGCGCATGGCCCCACCCCCGTGCCGACGGCGATCTTAGCGCCACCGGCAACGGCACGGCCAATCACGAGTCCGCAATCGGCGGCGGCGCTTTGGTCTAGAGGTGGACCTGATGGCAGCCGGGAACCGGTGGGCCGTGATAATCGACGCCACCCGGCAGCGTCGGATGCAGCACGTCGCCGCAGCGCACATGGGCGCCCCGGCGGTCGGCCGCTAAGGAGCGCTTGATGTAATAGTCGACCTGGCGCAATTCGGCGACGCATTGCTGGTCGGATGTCGCCTGCTGCGCGGCGGCGAGATGCTGCTTGGCGGCGTCGGTGTTGGGACCAGGCTTGAGCTTGGTGTTGACGAAATCCGCCGCCTTGGGCAGTTGCGCGCAGGTGATTTGCGACTGTGCCTGGGCCTTCGGCTGCGATTGGGGCGGCTGCGATTGAGGCTGCGCCTTCGCGGCGGCGCGCCGATCGGCCGCCATCGAGCGTTTGGCGTAATAATCGACCTTGCGCAACTCGGCGACACATTGCCGGTCTGACGTCGCATGCTGCGCGGCTTCGAGATGCCGCTTGGCGGCGTCGGTATTCGGACCGGGCTGGAGCTTGGTGTTGACGAATTCGGCCGCCTTGGGCAACTGCGCGCAGGTGATCTGCGACTGTGACTGCGCGTGTGCCAAAGCTGGTGCAAGCACCAGGCCGGCGGCAAGCGCCGCGACTATCATCCGCATCGGAACCCCTCCCTCGCGCGCGAAATCGCACGAATGACGATGCGATAACGCCCAATCGCGGCGTAATTGCGGCGAAGCGGAACGGTTCATTCGGCGGCTTGGAGCACCGTTCGCTTTTCGATATCGGCGAGCGTCGCGGTGAAGCGGACGCCATCTGGATCGGCGAGCGCGGCGGCGCGCGCATTCGCCACAGCATCGGCAGCGACTGCGACCGGCAGCCGCCGCGCCAGCGCCGGCCGCACCACGTGCTCGAAGATGGCGCGATAATTCGCCATGCCGTGCTTCCAGGTGTCGCCATAGCCCTTGATCAGGTTGGCGCATTCGGCGATCTCGAACGCGAGATGCGGCGACAGCGAAGCGGCATCGGCGATCGCCGTGAGCCAGGTTTCGATCTCGCGCTGCTCGGCCTGGAAGCGGTGTGTCTTCCGGCGATAACGCCGCAGCGAGGCAAGCGCCATGAGGCGCAGATAGCCCGCGACCGTGTGCGTCTTGATGCGCATGCCCCAATGGACGCGACCGAGCCAGCCGCGCCGCTCGGCGAGCGCCAAGATCGGCCGCGCCAGCGCCGGCGGCAGGATCGAGCACAGCTCATCGATGCCGGGCTTGAAATATTCGACGACCCGGACGGGATCGCCGGCCGTGGCGCCAAGTTCGGCGCGGATGCGCGCGAGCCGCGCCGGGTCGGATTTGACCTGCGCGACGCGGATCACATCCTCGAACGACATCCGCAGCGCCAGATGCCGTGCCGCCGCTTGCGCCAGCTTGCCGCCCGCACCGGCGGTGGCGTCAATCGCGGCCGCACGTTTGACGCGCTCGACATAGTCCCACGCATAATCGGCGTCTTGATACTGCGCGAGGCGGCGGATTCCTTCGACAGCGATCGGCCGGACGGAGTCAGGCAATGTTGCGGCTTCGCGTTCGACCGCCGCCAGATCGGCCGCGCCGGAGCGCCAGCGTTTCGCTGGCTGCCGCGGCGTTGCGGACTGACCACGCTGCGCCGCCGCCAGTCCGGCGCGAAAGCCGCGCAAATTGGCGTCTGCCGCGCGGCCGCCTTCGGCGATCACCGCCTCGTAGGTCTCGACCGGAATCGTCAGCATGCCGGTGCCGGCGAGCGCACCGAGCATGACGGCGTTGACCATCGCGTTGGACTCGTGCGCCAGCACCTCAAGATCGAGAAGCAGGCTGGCGCGCGCGTGACGCGCGACGAGCTCGATCAGCCGTGCGTCGTCGAGCCGGCCGTCCGCCATCGCCATTTTCTCGGGCATGATGTAGCTGCGCGCCAGCGACGCGACGACATGCGTGCGGTCGGGCGTGACGAAGCCGAGCGCGATCTGCCGCGTCGCCTCGGCCAGCTCGGTCGCCAGCAGCAGATCGACGTCGCCGATACCGGGCATCAGCGCCATTACCGGCCGCTTTCCGCCGAGTTCGGACGCCGGCACCGGCATGATCTCGAGATAATAGGTGGTTGCGCCGGTGCGCTGCGCGACGCCGGGGATCGAGGTGCTTTGCGCCGGAAAGCCGCAACGCGCGGCGGCCGCGACGATCCATTGGCTGAGCACGCCGCCGCCCTCGCCGCCGAGCGCCGCGATCAGGATCGACAGCGGACGGACTTCCGCGGTCATGCCGACACCGTCCCGGCCGCGCCGCCGAAGCGTGCGATCATGCGCCGGCGGATGCGGTCGATAGCGCGATCCCACCACGACGGATTGCGCACGATTTCGGCGCGATAGAAGGACGGGCATAGCACCGCGGCGTGGGCGACCTCGCCGCACAAGCCGCAGCCGACGCAGCTGTCGACGACGCTCGCCACCGGATCGGTACGCAACGGGTCAGAACTTGGTTTGACCGTGAGCGACGGACAGCCCGACAACCGGATGCAGGAATGATCGCCGGTGCAGATCGCATCGTCGACGCCGTAGCGCGTTTTGACCACGCGCCGGCCGGCGGCGAGCCGCGTCGCGTCGCTGGCCCTGACGCGCCGCTGGCGCGCGAGCTGGCATTCGCCGTCGGCGATGATGACCTTGAGTCCCTCGGCTTTGGTCGTCATCGCCTGGCGCAGCGTCTTCACCATCGTCGCGACGCTGTAGCTGCGCACGGTTTTGAGCCAGCGCACGCCAAGCGCCTTGAGCGTGCGTTCGATGTCCATGGTGGCGGCGCCACCCGGCCGGGCGCCCGCACTGGACGGCAGATATTGCTGGCCGGTCGCCGAGGCATAGCCGTTCTGCATGACGATGAGCACGCCGTCGCCTTGATTGAACAGGCTCGAGGCGACGCCGGTGATCACGCCGTTGTGCCAGAAGCCGCCGTCGCCCATCACCGAAATCGGCCGTTTGGTCAAATTGGGTCCGACCGCGGCGGCGGCGGCCAGGCTCATGCCGTAGCCGAGAATCGAGTTGCCCATGCTGAACGGCGCGAAGGTCGCGAAGGAATGGCAGCCGATGTCGGTGCTGATATGGGCCGGGCCGGTCTCGCGCTGCAGCAGCTTGAGAGCGCTGAACACCGGCCGCTCGGGACAGCCGGTGCAAAAGGTCGGCGGCCGCGCCGGCAAGTGGCCGACATCGCGCGCGGCCTCGTCCTTGCGCCCGATCAGTTCGTCGACCGCCTTGACGATAGCGTCGGCGGCGACGCCGGCCGGTCGCGTTTCGGCCAGGAAGGCGGCAAGACCCTTGAGCATGATTTCGGCGGTGTATTCGCCCGCCGGCGGCAGGATTCCTTTGCCTTCAACGCGCGTGTTGATGTCGGCGCGGCGCAGGATGACGTTGATCTGCTGCTCGATGTAATCGGGATGACCTTCCTCGACGACCAGCACCGTGCGCTTGCCCGCACAGAACTCGCGCACTTCCTCGGGCACCAGCGGATAGACCGCGTTGAGGCAATAGATCGGAATACGCGATTGGCCCCACAAATCGGCGAGGCCCAGTCGCAACAGCGCGCGCACCAGCACGTTGTAAAGCCCGCCCATGACGACGATGCCGATCTCGTCCAGATCGCCGGCGAAGATCTCGTTGAGTTTGTGCGCACGGATGAAATCTCGCGCCGCCGGCAGACGCTCTTCGACTTTGAGACGCTCGTGCACGAAGGTGACCGGTGGGTGTGACAGGCGGCTGTAGTCGTGCGCCGCCGGCGCGTTGAACCTGTTGAGTGCGGAGTGCGCGCCTGGCCGATTGGCCTTCGCGGTGAATTCACCGGTCACGTGACAGGCGCGGATACGCAGTTCGAGCATCACCGGCGCGTGGCTCGCCTCGGAGAGTTCGAAGCCTTCCTCGACAGCGCGCACGATCGACGGCAGGTCGGGCCGCGGATCGAGCAACGGCATGGTGCATTTCATCGCATAGGCGTAGGAGCGTTCCTGGATCACCGAAGCGCCTTCGCCGTAATCCTCGCCGATGATGACGAGAGCGCCGCCCTTGACGCCGGGCGACGACAAATTCGACAACGCGTCGGCCGCGACGTTGGTGCCAACGATCGACTTCCAGGTCACCGCGCCGCGGATCGGATAGTTGATCGAGGCCCCAAGCATCGCCGCTGCCGACGCCTCGTTGGTGCACGTCTCGAGATGGACGCCGAGACCGTCCATGGTCTCCTTCGCGTCGACCAGAACATCGAGCAGATGCGATACCGGCGCGCCCTGATAGCCGCCGACATAGCTCACGCCCGATTGCAGCAAGGCCTTGGTGACGGCGAGGATGCCTTCGCCCCGGAAAATCTCGCCATCGCCCAATGTGAGCGACTGGACCTCATGCTTGAAGGAGCGCTCCATCAAGCTGGAATCTACTCTCGCGCGCGCGGCAACGTCCAGCCGGGGCGGTGAGAACGACGATCCGTCGTGTCAACCCTTCAGGCCATCGAGCCATGCATCGAGCACGGCGCGGCCTTGTGGCAGCAGCTCGGCCGCGAACTTGCCGGCATCGGTCCGCAACCGTGGCACCGTGACGCGCGGCGTCGCGCCGATCTCGACCGCATGGCCGACCAGCCAACGTTCCAAACCGGACGCGCTGACTTCGAGATGGAATTGCAACGCCAGGCCGTGACGGCCGACGGCGAAGGCCTGGTTGGGCGTACGCGGCGTCGACGCCAAGTGCGTCGCGCCCGACGGCAGATCGAACGTATCGCCGTGCCAATGCAGCACGCGCGTTCCCGGCGTGAGCTTGGCCAAGGGCGAGGCGCGGCCGGCGGCGCTCAGGCTGATGCCAGCCCAACCGATTTCCTTGAAGCCGGCGGCATAGACCTTGGCGCCGAGCGCGCGCGCCATAAGCTGGGCGCCGAGACAAATGCCGAGCACCGGCTTGCCCGCCTTGAGGCGCTTTTCGATCAGCGCGATTTCCGGCTTGAGGAACGGATAGCGATCCTCCTCATAGACGCCGATCGGGCCGCCGAGCACGATGAGCAGGTCGCAATCGGCAAGCTCACCGCCGCCGAGATCGTCGACCGGCGCATCGCGATAGCTTGCCTTATATCCGCGCGCCGCCAGCGCCGGACCGAAGGCGTCGAGATCTTCGAAGGCAACGTGGCGGATGGCGATGGCCGTCGGCATCAACACCGCCCCGGCGTCAACTCGGACTTGAACGGCCGTGCCAGCAAGCTTTCGATCTCGCGGTCGATCGCGGCGCCGTGATGCAGGATCGCGTCGACCGCCTGGACGATCGGCATCTCGATGCCGAGCTTGCGCGCGAGCGCGACACAGGCGGCTGACGACGTGACGCCTTCGGCGACCGACCGACGCGCCCCGAGGATCGCAGCCAGCGTCTGGCCTTCGCCAAGCGCGACGCCGAGCGACAGGTTGCGCGATTGCAGGCCGGTGCAGGTGAGCGTCAGATCACCGAGGCCCGACAGGCCCATCAGCGTCTCGGCCTTGCCGCCCTTGGCGATCGCAAGGCGCACCATCTCAGCCAGGCCGCGGGTGATCAACGCGGCGCGGGCATTGTCGCCGAACTTCTTGCCCATGACGACGCCGCAGGCGATCGCCAGTACGTTCTTGACCGCGCCGCCAACCTGCGCGCCGATCGGATCGGCGGAAAGATAAGGGCGGAAACCGCGCCCGCCCAACGCCGTGACCAGCGTGGCGCCGAGCGCGGCATCGTTTGCCGCCAGCGTCACCGCCGTCGGCAGGCCGGCCGCGACTTCATGCGCGAAGGTCGGACCCGACAGCACGGCGAGCGGCGCACCGGGCGCGGCGGCCGCGGCCGCTTCGCTCATCAGCGCGCCGGTTTTTTCCTCGATGCCCTTGGTGCACAGCACCAACGGCACACCCTTGGGCAAATGCGGCGCAAGGTGCGTCGCGATCGCGCGCAGGTGTTGCGCTGGCGTCGCCAGCAAAACGGCATCGGCCTGCGCCGCCACGGCGAGTTCGCCGGTCGCGCGGATGCCACGCTCGAGCTGAATGCCCGGCAGGAAGATCGGGTTCTCGGCGGCGACGGAGACCGCCGCGACGACTTCGGCCTCGCGCGCCCACAAAACGACGTCACGGCCGGCGCGGCGCAGGACTTGCGCCAACGCGGTACCCCAGGCGCCGCCGCCGATGATGCCGAAGGTTTGCATGAAAATTGACGCCTCCCGCGCCTCACCGCGAGCGATGAAGCACGGAAGGCGTTATGCGATCAAGCGTGCGCGGTTACTTCTTCAGTTTGGCCATGATGGCTGGGTTGGTCGAATAGACACCGAGCAATTCGCCCTGCGCCAACACCTTGCCTTGCATGGCCGCGACCGCCGCCTCACCGCCGAAATCGCCGCTGAGGCCGAGCGATGGCACGCTCAGCGCGTAGACGGTGAAGTGGTAGTGATGGGTGTTCTCGTCGTTCCACGGCGAGCACGGCCCGTCATAGCCGTAATACGTCCCCTTCATCGCGTCGTTCGCGGCGAAGGCCTGGGTGTAGCTGTTGGCACCCACCACGCCGATCTTGGACGATGCCGGCTTGCCATGCGCCACGCGTCCCTCGGATTCGGCGCCTTCGGGCAGCGCCGTGATTTTGGTCGGAATGTCGACGACGACCAGGTGGAAGTAGATCTTGCGCTGGACCGCGGCAGTCAGCGTCGCGCCTTCCTTGTTCATCAACTCGCGGTGTTCGGCCGGCGAGTCCGTGTCGTAGACGATGACGGCATAAGATTTGGTGCCGGCCGGACCCTTGGACCAGGCGATGCTCGGGCTCTTGTCGTCCGACAACGCCACGTGGTTTTGCGCCGCCGCTTTGCAGAATGCGTACTCGGTCGGGACCATGTGGCCGTTCTTGATCGCGTCAACGCGCACGTGGAGTTTGTGCGAACCGGCGGGTGCGAGCGCACGCATCCACTTCAGCGGAGTCGGCGTCTGCGCCTGGGCGGCGCCAGCCAGCAATGCCGCGCCCGCGAGCACGGCCGTCAACACACGGAAATACATGGATTTCTCCTCCCCGGGTTGTCTTGGCCGGCCATAGACACAACCGGCATCGGCGATCCTAGGGCGGCCACCGGCCGGGTTCAACGCGCGCGCGTGGACGCCGCCGTCGGGTCGAGCGGCCAACGTGGCCGTGGCGCAAAGTCGAGCGCGTCGGCAAGGCCGAGCTGCAAGCGTTCGATGCCGGCCCACGCGATCATCGCCGCATTGTCAGTGCACAGCGCCGGTGGCGGCGCGACGAAGCGCAGATTCCATGTCGCTGCGAGCTTCGCCAGCTGCGGCCGCAGCGCGGCATTGGCGGCGACGCCGCCGGCCGCTACCAGTGCATGCCCGCCGCCGTGACGCGCCGTGAAGCCCGCGGCCGCGCGCGCCGTGCGGTCGAGCAGACAATCGACGATCGCCGCCTGCAACGCCGCCGCCAAGTCGGCGCGCGCGCGATCATCGAGCGGCC
>DATEMD010000091.1:0-24337 GCA_035275845.1 Allostellaceae bacterium
GCCGCACCGATTTGGCGGCTATGGCGGCGCGCCGTTTACCTGGTTCCTCAAGGACGGCCAGAGCCTGACCAATGGTCTCGGCATCGCGATGCAGGAAGTCTACCTGCTCGAGCATTTGTTCGCGGCGTTCCAGCCGCGCCGTGCCCTGGTCATTGGCAATGCGTTCGGCTGGAGCACGTTGGCGATCGCGGCGCTGCTCAAAGGCGGGCAGGTGGTTGCCATCGATTCCGGTTCCGACCGCAATAGCCTTGCCGGGCTGGATTTGACCAACCGCTTGGCAGCGCGCGGCAAGCTTCCCGCCAAGGCGGTAAAAGGGACGTCGCCCGGCGACGTCGCGGCGATCGTCGATTCCACGCTCGGTGGTCCGGTCGATTTCGCCTTCATCGACGGTCTCCATACCAGCGCACAGGTGGTGCTCGATTACACGGCGGTTCGCGCCAAGGCTGCGGCCGACGCCATCTATCTTTTTCACGACGTCCAAGAATTCGGACTCGGCGCCGGCATCGCCGAAATCGAACGGCTGGCGGGTCGTAACGCGACGATGCTTACCGCGACGCAATCCGGCATGGCGATCCTGTTCGACCCGGCGCTGCATCCCAGTCTCGCGCGTGCAGTGGCCGCCTTCGCGCCGCCGGAGCCCGCGCTGGCGGTGGTACGCCAGGCGGCCTGGAACAGCCGTCACCGCCACTTGGCACGCTGGCGGCGGAGTCTCGCCAAACGCCGGGCTCGGCTGCGCAAGCTTGTCGGTGATCCACCGCCCGTCTAGGCTCGTTGGCAAGACGCGCATAGACGCGAACATTCGGGGGAAACGCCATGGCAAGCCGCGGTAGCCGAGCGGGGAAAAGCCGGTGGTTTGTGCTTTTCCTGATCAGCCTGATGTACCTCATCACCTATCTCGACCGGGTCAACATCTCGACGGTGGCGCCGGTCATCAGCAAGGAATTCGGATTCGACAAGGCGACGATGGGCGCCATTTTCAGCGCCTTCGTCTGGAGCTATGCGCTCTGCCAGATCCCGGGCGGTTGGCTCGGCGATCGGTTCGGACCGCGCCGCGTATTGACTGCGATCGTCGGCTACTGGTCGGTGATGACGGCGTTGACCGCCGCCGCCACCGGCGCGGCGTCGTTCATCGCCCTCCGCTTTCTGTTCGGCATCGGCGAAGGCGGCGCGTTCCCGGTGGCGACGCGCTCGATGCAGCTCTGGTTCCCGCGCCAGGAACGCGGTCTGGTGCAAGGCGTCTCGCACAGCGCCAGCCGTTTCGGCGCCGCCATCGCGCCGCCGATCGTCGTGGCGATCATCACGACGCTCGGCTGGCACTGGGTGTTCTACATCTGCGGCATGGTCGGCATTCTCTGGGCCGCGTTGTGGTACGGCTGCTATCGCAACCTGCCGGAGGAGCAGGAATCGGTTAGCAAGGAAGAGCTTGCTTACATTCGCGGCGTCGACGCCAAGGGCAACATCAAGCCGCCGCAGATCGAGAAGACCGCGAGCGTGCCGTGGGGGACGCTGTTCCGCTCGCCCAACATGTGGGCGATCATGTGCGCCTACTTCACCTACGTCTATTGCCTGTGGATCTTCCTCAGCTGGCTGCCGTCCTATCTCTTCGAGGCCCGCCATTTCACGCTGATCAAGGTCGGCATCTTCGCGTCGCTGCCGCTGTGGGCGGGCGTGGTCGGCGACACAGTGGGCGGCGTGGCGGTCGATCGACTGTTGATGAAGACCGGCAACGCCAAGCTCGCGCATCGCACCGTCGCCATCATCGGCATGCTGGGCTGCGCGGCGTGTATCGTGCCGGCTGCGTTGGCAACCGACGGCTACGTGGCGATCGCCTGCCTCACCGGCGCAATGTTCTTCCTCGAATGCACGATCGGACCATCGTGGGCGGTGCCGATGCATGTCGGTGGCAAATACTCGGGCACCGTGTCGGGCGTGATGAACATGGCTGGAAACATCGGCGGCGCGCTGTCGCCGCTAGTCTTCGGCATCCTGGTCCAGTTCGGCTCGTGGGTGGCGCCGTTCGTCGTCGCTGCGTGCCTGCTGGTCTTCGGCGCGGCGGTGTGGGCGTTCTGGCTCGATCCCGAAGTTTCGGTGCTCGAGAAGCGGCTGGCCGCCCGGTAAGGCTGGCGCCGCCGCGCGCCGCGCGGCCGTGCATGGCAGACGCGCCGCAACCGGACCTTGCGGCTGGCGGGCGAATCCGGGCAAATTCCTCGCCTCTTTCGACGGGGGAGCGTTGGTCATGGCGTTTCGGAGCGGGCGGCATCTCTTGCAGATTCCCGGCCCGACCAACCTGCCCGATCGCGTCTTGCGCGCGATGGATCAGCCGCTCATCGACCACCGCGGTCCGGAATTTCCGGCCATCAGCAAGGCGGCCATTGCCGGCTTGAAGCGTGTTTTCAAATGCTCCGGTCCCGTCGCGGTCTTCCCGTCGTCGGGCACCGGCGCCTGGGAAGCCGCGATCCTTAATACGCTGTCGCCCGGCGACAAGGTGCTCGCCTTCGAGACCGGACAATTCGCGACGCTGTGGCGCAACCTGGCGCAACGGCACGGCATCGACGTCGATCTGATCCCGGGCGACTGGCGACATCCCGCCGATCCAGCGCAATTCGAGGCCAAGCTCGCCGCCGACAAGAACCACGCGATCAAGGCGGTGCTGGTTCTGCAAAGCGAGACGTCCACCGGCGTCGCCAGCGACATCGCTGGCGTGCGCCGTGCGATCGATCGCGCGCGTCATCCGGCGCTGCTGCTGGTCGATACGATCTCGTCGCTGGCGATTCAGGATTTCCGGCATGACGAATGGGGCGTCGACGTGGCGGTTGCCGGCTCGCAAAAGGGCCTGATGCTGCCGCCCGGATTGAGCTTCAACGCCATCTCGAAGAAAGCGCTGGCTGCCAGCAAATCCGCGAAGCTGTCGAAATCCTATTTCGACTGGCAGCCGATGGTCGACGCCAACGATAGCGGCTATTTTCCCTACACGCCGGCGACGTTGATGTTCTTCGGCCTCAAGGAAGCGCTCGCGATGCTCGACGAGGAAAGGCTCGACAACGTCTATGCCCGGCACGATCGCCTCGCCGAAGCGACGCGGCGCGCGGTGCGCACCTGGGGCCTCGACATCCAGTGCGCCGATCCGAAGGCTTATGCGCCGAGCCTCACGGCGGTGCGCGTGCCGGATGGTGTCAACGCCGACGACGTGCGCAAGACCATCCTCGAACGTTTCGACATCGCGCTCGGCGCCGGCCTCGGCAAGGTTCTGGGTCGGGTCTTCCGCATCGGTCACCTCGCTTACATCAACGAGACCCAGTTGATCGGCACGCTCGCCGGCGTCGAGCTTGGCTTGGCGGCGTCCGGCGTGCCGATCAAGCGCGGTGGCGTCGACGCGGCGATGGACTATCTCGCCGGCAACATGCTGGCTGCGGCGGCGCCGGCGAGGGCGGCGGCGCATCGTTGACGCAACGCACGAGCGGCTCGCTGCGCTCCTGATCCAAGCGCGGATTTCCGGCAAGCGCATCGGCGACATCCCGGCCGATCTGGCGCCGCCCGACGAGGC
This sequence comes from Allostellaceae bacterium, assembly GCA_035275845.1. Lineage (GTDB taxonomy): Bacteria > Pseudomonadota > Alphaproteobacteria > ATCC43930 > CGMCC-115725 > REEB95. The sequence goes on from DATEMD010000091.1 coordinate 3,545, forward strand.
GGCGGCCTACGCCTTGCAGGATCTGATCGTCGACAAGCTGCGCGTGCGCGTCGCGGCATGGAAGGTCGGCGCTGCCAGTCCGGTGTCGCGTCCAAGCTGTGCGCCGATCTTCGCCGGTCACGTGGTAAAGAGCCCGGCGCATCTGCTGGCGCCGCGCGACGGCCTCAACGGCGTCGAGGCCGAGCTTGCCTTCCGCATCGGTCGTGATCTGCCGGCGCGCGCGGCGGCCTATACCGAGGAGGAAGTCTGGCAGGCGCTCGACAGCCTGCATGTCGCCATCGAATACCTCGATTCGCGTTTCCGCGACCGGCTGACCGCGCCCGAGCTCGCCGTGCTGGCCGACAATATTTCGAACGGCGGGTTCTGCTGGGGCGCGCCCGTCGAGAACTGGCGCGCCGCCGATCTGGCCAAACCGGCGGCGCAGCTGGTCGTCGACGGTACAGTCGTGGCCAAGGCCGTCGGCGGCAACGCGGCGGGCCATCCCAAGCGCCTCGTCACCTGGCTCGCCAATCATTTGGCGCAGCGCGGCCGGCCGCTGCTGGCCGGTACCTTCGTCACCACCGGCAGTCACACAGGCCTATGCATCGCGCCGCTCAGGGCGCCGGTGATCGCGCGTTTTACTGGATTGGGCGAGGCGCAATTGATGCTGGTCGGCGCTTAATACGCGCCGTCTTTCATCGCGACATGCCGTTTACGGATTGTTAACCATGATTTACGAGCCTCTATTGCGCTTGCCGCAGCGTCGGGCGGCGCAGATACTTGATCAGCGGGAAGAATTGTGCGGGATTTCTCCGTGACCGAGACGTCGATCCCGATGCGCCAGACGGTGGTTATCGTCGACGACCGGGCCACCAATCTCAAGATTCTGGAACGTCTCGCCCAATCCCTCGATCAGGTCGACGTCCGCATCTTCGATCATCCGCAACGCGCGCTCGACGATGCCGCGCGTTCGCCGCCCGATCTGGTGTTGACCGACTTCAACATGCCGGATCTCGACGGCGCGACCTTCATCCGCCGGTTCCGCGAGGTCCCCGGTTGCGGCGACGTGCCGGTGATCGTCGTCACCGCATACGAGGACCGCGATTTGCGTTACAAGGCGCTCGAAGCCGGCGCGACCGATTTCCTCCTGAGCCCGGTGGATCACCACGAATTTCGCGTCCGGTCGCGCAATCTTCTGACCCTGCGCCGGCAGCAATTCATGCTGCGGGCGCGCGCCTCGTCGCTCGAACAGAAGATCGTCGCCGATGCCCGCCGCCACCGCGACGCGCTGCGCGAAAGTCACGAGCTGCTGCTCCGCGTGATCGACGCAGTGCCGCTGGCCTTGGTCGCGACGGATCGCGACGGCCGCTACGTCTTCGTCAATGACTGGTTCGCACGCAGCACCGGCAAGTCGCCGGCAGCGATCATCGGCCAGACGCCGACGGCGGTGAGCGCCGATCCTTATGCGCGCGAATCGATGGAACGCGACCGCCGGATCATGGCCGGGCTCGAGGCCGACGGCTCGTTCGAGCACAACGTGACGCTGCCAGGCGGCGAGGAGCGCGTCGTGCTCAGCAGCAAGGCACTGCTGCGCGACGCCGCAGGCCGGCCGATGCTGGTGGTGAGTGCGGCGCTCGACATCACGTCGCGCAAGGAAGCCGAACTCGCACTGATCGCCGCCAAGGAAGAAGCCGAGCTCGCCAGCCGCAGCAAGTCTGAATTCCTGGCCAACATGAGCCACGAGCTGCGCACGCCGCTCAATGCCATCATTGGCTTTTCGCAGGTGATGGCCGACGAGGTGATGGGCCCGCTCGGCAGCTCGCGTTATACGGGCTATGCGCGGGACATCTGCGCCTCGGCGCAGCATCTTCTCGGCATCATCAGCGACATTCTCGACGTGTCCAAGCTCGAAGCCGGCAAGGTCGAGCTCGACGAGGAAACCGTCGAGCTGCCGCAAACCGTCCGCGACGTGCTTCAGCTCGTTGCGGAACGGGCGCGCGCCACCGATATCACGCTCGTCACCGACCTGCCGGCTGGCCTGCCGGCGCTGCGCGCCGACGGGCTTAAGCTCAAGCAGATCCTGCTCAACCTCGTCACCAACGCGATTAAATTCAGCCACGGCGGTGGCCGGATCGATCTGGCCGCGCGCTTCGACGCCACCGGCTTCGAGATCACGGTCACCGATCACGGCATTGGCATGGACGCGGTGGAGATGCAAACCGCGGTCACCCGATTCGGCCAGGTTGCCAGCACCTGGAGCCGCCGCCACGCCGGCACCGGCCTCGGTCTGCCGCTGGCCATCGGGTTGGTCGAGCTGCACGGCGGCCGGTTGACGATCGAAAGCCGCAAAGAGGTCGGGACGACGGTGCGCGTCCGGTTGCCGGCCGAACGTGCCCTCGTGGACGCCGCGCCGGCCAGCGTCTGAGCCCCTAGTTATCGTTATCTTTGGCCGCCTGACTACCTAGCGATAGATTTTTGGCCATTTGCACGGCAGAATCGCGATTCGACCCCATGCGAGATTCGGGGGATAGGGTCGGAACAGGCCGCATGAGCGAACGGCTGGAGCCAACAAGCGCTTTCGCCGGGCGCGACGGACACAAGGAACGCGGCGTCACCATCGCGCTGGCGGCATTTGCTGTCGCGGTGCCGTTGCTGCTGGCGGCGGTCGCGGTCTTTCGGCTCGGCAATACCGTTGATCCGGCGGTTGCGCTGCTGGCATTGACATTGGTGCTGCTCGGGCCTGGCCTGGCGGCGATCGTCGTCGCGGTCAAGGGCATGGCGACCGTCGGCACCGCGCTCGCCGCGATGCGCGAATCCGAGCCGCAACAAGCAATCGTGCGGGTCTTCTTCACCGGCGTGGTGCTGGCCTATCTCACGGCGCTCGCCGGTCTCGGCGTCGATACGGCGACGCTGTTGCCGCTGCTCGCGGTCGACATTCCGGGTGTCCTCGTTGCGTGGCTGCTCTTCGTCCATTTGATCGCCAATCCGCCGGCGGCGCCGGTGCGGCGTCTCGCGGCCATGCTCAGCGACGTCGTCTTCGTGTCGGTGTTCCTGCACGTCGGCGCCAACTATGCCGCGCCGTGGTTTGCGATCTATCTCTGGATCATCTTCGGCTTCGGCTTCCGCTACGGGCTACGCGATCTGGCAATCAGCGCCGTGCTGTCGGTCATCGCTTTCGGCGGTGTGGTGGCGACGACGCCCTATTGGCAGGCACGGCCGGCGGAATCGGCCGGCGTCTATGTCGCGCTGGCGTTGCTGCCGAGCTATGCCGCGACGCTGGTCCGCCGGCTGCACGCGGCGCGCGCCGCCGCCGAGGAAGCCGCCGCCGCTAAAAGCCGTTTCCTGGCGGTGATGAGCCACGAGCTGCGCACGCCGCTCAACAGCTTCATCGGCATGGGCGCGCTGTTCGCGCGCACCAACCTCGACGCCGAGCAGCGCGACATGCTCGCCACGATGCGGCTGTCGGCGCAGACGCTGCTGGGCTTGATCAACGACCTGCTCGATCTGTCGAAGCTCGAAGCCGGCAAGCTGCGGCCGGCGGTTGAAAGTTTCGCCTTGCCCGAGCTGCTGGGCGGCGTCATCGCGCTGGTCAAGCCGCAGGCCGAGGCCAAGCACCTGGCGCTCACGCTCAGCATCGATCCGCGTCTGCCGGTGAGTTATCGCGGCGCGCCGCTGCAATTGCGTCAGGTGCTGCTCAATCTGTTGGCCAACGCGATCAAGTTCACCGCGCGCGGCCGCATCGCCGTGACGGCGTCGTTTGTCGATCGCGAGGCGGAACGGGTGCGACTGCGGCTCGCGGTCAAAGACGAAGGCGTCGGCATCCCGCCCGAGGCGATCGACCGTATCTTCGAGGTTTTCACCCAGGCGGATGAAACCGTCGCCCGTCGTTTCGGGGGCACCGGCCTCGGTCTGGCGATCTCGAAGCAGCTCGTCGAGTTGATGGGCGGGACGATCGCGGCGACGAGCGAACCGGGCAAGGGCTCAACCTTCACGGTGGCCTTGGCACTCGAACCCGATGCATCGGCGCCTGCCACCGCGCCGGAGCTTGGCGGCCGTCGCCTGACGCTGGTCTCGCGCGACAGCGATCTGGCGGCGCTGATCCAGGACCGCGTCCGCGCCTGGCACGGTGAGCTGCGCTGGCACGGCGACGAGCCCGCGGCGCTTGCCGACTTGGCCTCCGCCGACAGCCGACCGGCGCTTACCATGCTCGATGGTCGCGCCAATCCGATGGCGGCGCTGGCCTTCGCGCATCGCCTGAAAACCGAGCATACGGAGCCGCCGCTCATCGTCGTTGTCGCGCCCGAAGGCGGCAGTGATGCGATTGCCGGCATCGGCGCGGCCGAGCTTGCGGCGGTGATCGAAGCGCCGGTGCGGCCCGAGGCGCTCGCCAGCGCGCTGATGAGCGCACTCGCCAGTGATCCGCGTCAACGCCAGGTCGAAACCGCGCCGGCCGTTGCACCCGCTGTGGCGCTGGCCCCGCCACCGGTCGCCGTCGCGCCAGCATCACCCGAGCCGGTGCCGTTGCCGCGGCCGGCCCAATCGCTCAAGGTGCTGGTTGCGGACGACAACGCCGCGAACTGCAAGATCCTGAAGAAGGTGCTCGAAATGGCCGGCCATCGGGCGGTGGTTGTCGCCGATGGCGAGCAGGCTCTCGCCGCGCTCGAGCGCGACCGTTTCGATCTGGCGTTGCTCGACATCAACATGCCCGACGTCACCGGCTATGAGGTTGCGAAGCTCTACCGGATGAGTCATGTCGGCGAATGGCGTTTGCCGATTGTCGCGCTTACGGCCGACGTGACCAGCGAGACTGAACGGCTGTGCCGCGAATCTGGCATGGATGCGGTGCTGACCAAGCCGATGGAGCCGGCGCAGCTGCTCGCGGCCTTGACCGAGATTCACGCCAAGGCCGCCGCCGGCGACCGTCGCCCGATCTTCGCGCCGCAGGTGGTGACGCCGATCTCCGCCCATCCGCGCTTCGTGCCCGATGCGGGCGCCGTGGTCGACGAGCAGACCTTCGTCGCGCTTAAGAACTTGGGCGGCAGCGAGTTCGTCGTCGAAGTGGTGGACACGTTCCGCAAGGACGCGCGCCGGCTGATGGAGGATCTACGGGAGGCGGTCGAGCGCGGCGATCTGCGCGATTTCCGCGACGTGACGCACTCGTTGCGCAGTGGCGCCGCCAATGTCGGCGGCGTGCGGCTGTGCGAGGCGCTGACGGCGATGCGTGAAGTGACGGCCAACGACCTGTCGCGCACCGGTCCGGCCTATTTCGACAAGATCGTCAACGAGCTCGCACGGCTCGATGCCAGCCTCGAGCAGATGACGCGCGCCGAGCGCCGCGGCTGAGTCAAAAACACTACGATCCCTACGGTTGTCTTGCGTCCGGGCACGCTCTTAAGCTCACGGCGTGAGCCTCGTCCCGTCGCTGGAGTCCTGACGCCGTGGTTGCCATTCCGCGTTACCGTTCCCAAACGGTGCCGGCGCTGTTGTCCGCCGGCTTCCGCCCGTTCTTCCTGCTCTCGGCGATTTGGGCGGCGCTCGCGGTGCCATTGTGGCTGGCGTTTTTCGCCGGCGCTGGCGCCGTGCCGACGCTGCTGCCGCCGCCGGTCTGGCACGCGCACGAGATGGTCTACGGCTATGCCGCGGCGACCGTCGCAGGATTCATGCTGACCGCGATTCCGAACTGGACCGGACGCATGCCGCTCCAAGGCGCATCGCTGGCTGGCCTCGCCGTGCTGTGGATCGCCGGTCGCATCGGCGTGCTGCTCTCGGCGGATTTCGGCGCCGCGGGTGCCGCCGTGCTCGATCTGGCTTTTCCTGTCGCCTTCGTCGCGGTGATCACGCGCGAGATCGTCGCCGGCCGCAACTGGCGCAATCTGCCGATGGTCGGCGCGCTGACGCTATTGCTCGTGGGTAACGCGTTGGTTCACGTCGAAGCCCTCGGCTGGGCAGCGACCGGCCAACTGGGCAACCGCATCGGCATCGCAACGTTGCTGATGCTGATCAGCCTGATCGGCGGCCGCATCGTGCCGAGCTTCACGCGCAACTGGTTGACGCGACAACGCCCGGATCACGCCGCGCCGGCGTCGTTCGGCTGGGCGGATCGTGGCGCGCTCGGCGCGACGGCCATTGCGGTGATCGCATGGGTCGCGGCACCCGAGGCGGCGGCGACGGCGTGGCTCGCGCTTGTTGCCGCCGTGGCGCAAGGCGTACGGCTGGCGCGCTGGCGCGGTGCCGGCACCTGGCGCGAGCCGCTGCTGTGGGTGTTGCATCTCGGTTACGGCTGGTTGGCGCTCGGATTCCTGCTCTTGGCGGTGAATGGGTTCATGCCGTTATTGCCGGCGACGGCGGCCTTGCACGCGCTCACTGCTGGCGCGATCGGCACCATGACGCTTGCGGTGATGACGCGCGCGTCGCTCGGCCATACCGGCCGGAAGCTGACCGCCGGGCGCGGCACCACGACGATCTACGTCCTCGTCACCGTCGCCGCCGTGCTGCGCTTGTTGGCGCCGCTTGCCGGTGCACAGTATTTGCTCGTGCTGAGCCTCGCCGGTGCGGCGTGGACTGGCGCCTTCGGATTGTTTGTCGTGCTCTATGGTCCGCCGCTGCTGACGCCGCGGGTCGCCGCGGTCACTGTGCGGGCGCCCTAATGGCGCAGCAATCCCGCGTACAGCTGAAGCGGGCTTATGATCCACCGTCGCCGCGCGACGGTACGCGCATTCTCGTCGATCGCCTGTGGCCGCGCGGCATAAGCAAAGCGAAGGCGCGCATCGACCTCTGGCTCAAGGACGTCGCGCCGAGCACGAATCTGCGGCAATGGTTCGGGCACGACCCGGCGCGGTGGAGCGAATTCCGCCGGCGTTATCGGGCCGAGCTGAAGCGCCAGCCGGAGGCGTTGGTGCGGTTGCGTACGCTGGCGCGTCAAGGACGCGTCACGCTCGTCTTCGGCGCACGCGATGCGCGTCGCAATCAGGCTGTCGTACTAAAGGATCTGCTCGCTGGCCGCGGCGTTAAGCGCGCGCGCCGCGCCGTTCCTGCGCGGTGACCAGCCGTTCCATCCGCTTGAGATCGGCCTCTTCGAGTTTGAACGCCGCCTCGACCCAAAAATCGGCGATACGCGTCATCTCCTCGAACGTCACCGGATTGACCAGCCGCCGCGCGCGGTACATCGCACGCTGCGCGGCGTAACGGCGCTCGCGCCGGCCGATGAAGTCATAGAACGCCTGCATGCCCTGCCCATCGGCCGCCAGCACGTCGACGACGCCGAGCGCATGCAGCTGTTCGGCGCTATAGATTTCGCCGCTCATGATCAGACGTTCGGCGATGCCCGGCGCGATGCGCCGCGCGAGGAAGCTATAGGCGCCCATGCCGGGGAACAGGTTGAACAGAATCTCCGGCAGGCCGAACTTGGCACCGCGCTCGGCGACGATCAGGTTCGAGCTCAACGCCGCCTCGAAGCCGCCGCCCAGCGCATCGCCCTGCACGAGGGCGACCGAAATCACCGGCAGATCGAAGCCCAGCCCGGTGGCGTTGGTGAAGCCGATCTCGCAGCAGCTATGCGCATAGCGGCGCAGCGCGGCGCGATCGCGGTTGCGGATCAGGGTGGAGAACAGCTCGAGGTCGCCGCCCAGGTTCCAGATCTGTGGCGTGCGTGAGCCGAGCACCAGATAGCGCAGCGGCGGTTCGCCGACAACGCGGTCGCCGAACAGGCCGCGCACCAGGCGCTGAATCCCCTGCGCCTCGCGCAACAGCGCCGGCGTGAAGCATGGCCGGCCGGCGTACTTGAAGTAGCAAAACAGGATCTTCTTCGCGGAATCGTATTCGAGTTCGAATTCGCGGAAACGCTGGCCGGCGATCGCGGTTTCGACCGGATCGGGCAGCTGCGTGACGTCGGCGGCGCGCGCGGCCGCCAAGCGGTCCTGCACGAGAGCGGCGAGTTGCGTTACCGTCGTCATGTCGTCCCCCGGTTCTCGGGAAAAGCGATCCTCCGGCGGCGCCGAAAGGATGTGGTTAAGCTAAGATTAATTTCCTAAGCAAATCAAGGAGTTTTTAACCACTCTTTAAGTATAGACTCAACCATAGCTAGTAGTTTTCGGATGTCGAACCGCTAGCGGTTCGGTCGATGCGAGTCGGGACGGCCGCCCGCCGGCGCTGGCGCAGCGCACTAAAGTGCGCGCGAAACCGGGGACCGCGACCGATGTTTGAAGGCTTCAAGCAGACGGTGATCGAGACCGGCGGCGCACGCATCGTCACGGTTCATGGCGGCAAGGGTCCGCCGGTGCTGCTGATGCACGGCAATCCGTTCACGCATGTGTCGTGGCATCGGGTCGCGCCCGTCCTGGCCAAGGATTTTACCGTTGTCTGCACCGATCTCCGCGGCTACGGCGATTCGTCGAAGCCCGAGCCCGTTGCCGACCACGCCAACTATTCGTTCCGCGCCATGGCGCAGGACAATGTCGAGGTGATGGCCAAGCTCGGCTTCACGCGCTTTGCCGCGGCCGGGCACGATCGCGGCGCGCGAGTCCTGCATCGCATGTGTCTCGATCATCCCGACACGGTTACGCGCGCGGCGATCATCGACATCATTCCGACCCATCACTTGCTCAATCACATCTCGCGCGCCTGGGGGTTGTTCTCGTGGCACTGGTTCTTCATGGCGCAACCCTATGACCTGCCAGAGCGGCTGATGCTGGCCGATCCCGAGTTCTATCTGCGCCGGAAGCTGAGCAAAGGGTCCGGCGGCATGGCGTTTTTCGCGCCTGAGGCGTTCGCCGAATATCTGCGCTGCTTCAAGAATCCGGCGACGGTTCGCGGCATGTGCGAGGATTATCGCGCCACCTTCGGCGTCGATCTGGCGATGGATACCGCCGACTTTGCCGCTGGACGCCGAATCGACTGTCCGATCTTGCTGCTGTGGGGTGCGACCGGCGGCGTTGGCTGCAATCATCAGCCGCTCACGGTCTGGCGCGATTACGCCAGCAACATCGTTGGCGCCGAAGCGTTGCCCTCGGGCCACTATGTTCCCGAGGAATGTCCGGCGGAAACCGCGGCGGCGCTGCGCGCGTTCTTCGCGTCCTAGCCGCGTGCCGTCGTCGCAGCCGGCAGCGCCTGCACCGCGGAATAGGTGAGGCGGGTTTCGACCGCGCCGCCTTGCAGCGTCTTGAGCGACCAAACCCGCTCTTTCATGCCGGCGCCGGCCAGATGAATGATGCCGAGCGGGCGGTGCGGCTCATGCGGCTCGACCACCAGATTGCGCGCGCTGTCGAACATCGGCGTACCCTTGCCGCAGAACCAGTTGCAATAAGCGGGCAGTAGCGTCGCCGGCGCACCTTGGACGAACACCGCGCGGTTGAGCGAGGTCTGGTCCGCCAGGAAAAAGCTGATATTGCCCTGGTAGGCGCGCGGACCGACACGAAAGCGCTGGAGGGCGCGGGCATAGTTCTCGGACCATAAATGCCAATGCGGCGCGTCGGCCCGTAGCGCGAACACGCCGGCGTTGAGGATGGCGTTGCGGCCGTAGCGATAGCCTTCGCGCAGACCGAACGCCCACGCGAACGCCTTCTGGTTCTGGCCCCAGAATTTCGGCCGTTTGTGGATGGTCCAATAGCTGCGATCGATCTCGGGAACGATGGCGAGTTCGCCGCGCGCCGCGCCGCGGATGAAAAGTTCCAGCACGTCGGCGTCCTGGACCCAGCAATCGGCATCGATCCACAGATAAATGTCATATCCGGGAAAATGCCGCGGCAGATGCGGCCGGCCGGCGAGCACTTTGAACGAATTGGGCGGATGCGAGCGTGCGGGATAGGCGAGATCCCAGCCGAGCGGCGCGATCGTCGCGCCGTAGTCGCGCTTGAGGCCGTCGCGCTGGGCATCGGTGAAACCAATATCGAGGATCGATAGCGGCGGGAGCCGGTCGCCGAGGCTGCGGCGCAGCGAAACCAAGAGGTCCGTCAGCAGACCGAAATAGCCCGCGTCGCCGGCGGTGACGATGGTGACCGAGGGGCCGCGCGCCACGGACCTAACCTTTCGCGGGAAGACGCAGCGGCTCTCTTACCGCCTTCCCGCCACGGCCGGCAAGGGCGGCCGGTCGGCAACCGGAAACGGCCGGCGGCTCAGATTCGTGATGGTTAGCGGCCGGTTTGCGCGCGCCTTATCGGCAAGTTTGCACAAAATTCCGGCGATGGCGCGCCCGGAGAGATTCGAACTCCCAACCCCCAGATCCGTAGTCTGGTGCTCTATCCAGTTGAGCTACGGGCGCCGCGACGGCGTATCTGCCGCTTAAATCGGGGCGCAAGCTAGCGGCATCAAGGGGCAATGGCAAGCCGCCCTGCCGCGCTGTTCGGCGGCGAAATACCGGTTGCTAAACGCTTGTGGGGGTTTGCCGCGTTGCGTAAACTGCCCGGGCGTAACGGGGGCAATTCCGACATGTCGATTCGTGTAAGCCATTGCGCTATCCTTGCGACGGCGTTGCTGCTTGGCGGCTGCGCTTATGCCGACGACCTGTTCGGAACGAACTGGTCTGGTGACCATTCGACGATAGCCGCCGCGCCGCCGCAGCAGCAGGCGACGACTTATTCGATCCCGCCGTCACAGGCCGAACTCAATCCGCAGCCGACGAACAGCCCCAGTTCGACGTACGAAAGCTCGGGCGCAGCGACAAACACGGTCGTCAGCCAGAAGGTGCAAAGCCTGCACAGCGATCTTCAGCGGCTGAAGGGCAACGTCGCCCAGCGGGAGCAGGATCTGGCCGGCGCCCGTGCCTCGGTTCAACGCGACTCGCAGGCCTATTTCGACACCGTGGCGCGGATCAACGCGCGCTTGCAGACCGGCACGACCCCGGGCAATCCGAATCTCGTCGCCGCATGGAACCAGGCGCAAACGTCGCTTGATCGCATCAACGGCGATATCGGACAGCTCAATCGGATTTCGACCCAGGCCGCGGCGGATTCGTCGTTCGCGTCCTATCTGACGAACGCGACCCAGGCGGCGTTCTCGCTACAAGGCGCGGTCGAAGAGGACCATCGCCAGCTCGCCGCCATCCAGACCGATGTCGACGCGACCACCGTCAAGCTCGACGCGACGCTGAACAGCGTCAGCGACGAGATCGCCCGGCAGAGCAACTACGTCGCCAACGAGCGCGACAACTTGGTGACGCTGTCGCAGGCGATCAAGAACGGCCGTCTCTTCGGGCCGAGTCTGGCAAGCCGTGCCTTCGCCCCGACGCCCGTGACTCGCAGCAATTTGCCCGCACGGCATGCCGAAGCCACGACTCAACCGTCCGCGACCAGCGGCGGCAACCGGCCGTTGGTGGTGATCCGATTCGACCGGCCCAATGTCTCGTATGAGGAAGCGCTTTACACGGCGATCAGCCGTGCGCTCGAGCGCAAGCCGTCGGCCACCTTTGAGCTCGTCGCGGTGGCGCCCAGCGCCGGCACGGCGGCACAGGTCGCGGTCAATTCGAACGCGTCCAAGCACAACGCCGAAGACGTCATGCGCTCGCTCACCAATATGGGTCTGCCGGCTGATCGCGTGACGCTGTCGGCGACGACGAGCGCCGACATTCACAGCAACGAGGTTCGCATCTACGTTCGCTGATCGGCGCGGCTAGGCGGCGCAAGTCGGGCGCGCTATCGTGCGGCATGACCGTGCCGCAGCCTTACACCAAGACGTTTCCGGTTTCGTGGGAAGAGCTGCATCGCAACGCGCGAGCACTCGCCTGGCGGCTGCTCGATCTCGGTCCGTGGCGCAGCGTCATCGCCGTGACTCGCGGCGGCTTGGTTCCCGCGGCGATCGTCGCGCGCGAGCTCGACGTGCGGTTGGTCGATACCGTCTGCATCGCCAGCTATGACGATCGCGAGCAGGGACCGGTCAAGGTTTTGAAAAGCGCCGCCGGCGACGGCGCCGATCACCTGATCATCGACGATCTGGTCGATACCGGCCGCACCGCCGAAGTTGTGCGCCGGCTGTTGCCCAAGGCGCATTTTGCGACGATCTACGCCAAACCCAAGGGACGTCCGTTGGTCGACACCTTCATTACCGAAGTGAGCCAGGACACCTGGATCCTATTTCCCTGGGACATCGAGCCGCAGTTCGCGCCGCCGATCGCCAGCGCGCGCGGCGCCAAGCGGTGAGTGCCGCCGACTATCCGGTTGTGAGCCTGCTGCCTGGCCGACATAAACGCGCCGAGCAGGGCCATCCGTGGCTCTATTCCAACGAGATCCAGATGGACAAGGCCGCCAAGGCCCTGCCGCCGGGCAGCTTGGTGCGCCTCGCGGCCGGTTCGGGCAAGCCGCTCGGCGTGGCGACGTTCAATCCGCATGCGCTGGTCGCCGCCCGTATCATCGACCGCGATCCGGCCTGCGTCGTCGATCGCGCCTTCATCGCCGCGCGGCTCGAAGCCGCGATCGCCTTGCGCCATCGGCTCTATCCCGAACCCTTCTATCGCGCCGTTCACGCCGAGGCCGACGGCCTGCCGGGCCTGGTGGTCGACCGTTTCGGCGATATCGTCGTCGCTCAGCTCAATACCGCCGGCATGGCGCAGCTCGAAGGCGAGATCGTGGCGGCGCTCACCGCCGTTCTGGCACCCAAGGCGGTGGTGCTACGCAACGACGGCGCCGGCCGCAAGCTCGAAGGTCTGGCGGAAGAAGTCAGGATTGCCGCCGGCGCGCTCGACGGATCGGTCGATCTCGTGGAAAACGGCACGCGCTTCTTTGCCGATCCAATGGCCGGCCAGAAAACCGGCTGGTTCTATGATCAGCGTGAGAACCGGCGTGCGGTCGCCGCGCTGGCGAACGGATGCCGGGTGCTCGACGCCTATTGCTTCGCCGGCGGTTTCGCGGTCACGGCGGCGCGTGCCGGCGCGTCCGCAGTGGTCGCCATCGATCGTTCCGAGGCCGCGCTCGCGTTGGCAGGCCGTGCGGCGGCGGCCAACGGCGTCGAAGCGCGCTGCCGGTTCGCGCGCGCCGAAGCCTTTGTCGAGCTTGAACGGCTTGCGGCCGCCGGCGAGCGTTTCGACATCGTCGTTGCTGATCCGCCGGCCTTCGTCAAATCGAAGAAGGATCTCGGCGCGGGTCTGCGCGGTTATCGCAAACTCGCGCGGCTGGCGGCATCGGTGGTGGCACCGCGCGGCGTGCTGTTCATCGCGTCCTGCTCGCACAATGTCGGCGTTGCCGAGTTCGCCGAAGCGGTTCGGCGCGGCGTCTTCGACGCCGGTCGCGACGGCCGCATCCTGCAAAGTGCGGGCGCGGCGCCGGACCATCCGGTGCATCCGTTTTTGCCGGAAAGCGCCTATCTCAAGTCCGAGTTGCTGGCGCTCGACTAGGCGGCGTCGCCGTCGATCGGCAAGATGAGCGCGAACACCGTGCCGCCCGCATCGCTTCGTTCGAGCACGATGTCGCCGCCATGAGCGCGCATGATTTCGCGCGCGATGGCAAGGCCGAGGCCGGTGCCGCCCGGCCGCGCCGAACCCGAGAACGGCGTGAACAAGTGCGCACGCGCCTTGGGCGGCAGGCCGGGACCGTCGTCGCTGACCGCGATGTGGAGCCCGCTGCCGTTGCGCGCGGCGCTGATCGCGCAGCGGTGTGCACCGCATTCCGAGGCGTTGCGTGTCAGGTTTTCCAGCACCCGCAGCAACTGGTCGCGGTCGGCATAGACGGTAACGCTCGCGGGCACTTCGTTGACGAGGCTGAATCCGTTGCGCGTGATATGACCGTTGGCGCCGATGAGGTCGTCGGCCAACGTTGCCAGCGCGAAATGGCTACGGTGCAATGGCGGCGCGCTCTCCCGGGTGTAGTTGAGCGTGCCGGTGCACAGCGCCACGGCGCGATCGATCGCGGCCAGCAACGCAGGCACGGCGCGCTTCACCTCCGGCGACGTGCTGGTGACCAGACTGTCGGACGTGAGCCGTGCCGTCGACAGAATGCCACGCAAATCATGGTTGATCTTGGACACCGCGGTGCCGAGCGCGGCGAGATGCTCTTTCTGCCGCAGCGATTGCCGTACCGTTTCCTGCATCGTCGCCAGCTCGCGTTCAGCGAGTCCGACTTCGTCGCGGCGCTGCGACGGACGGATGACATGCGTTTCATCCTCGGGATTGTCACGAAACGTCATCATGCTGACCGTCATGCGACGCAGGGGCGCCACCAGCAGCCAGCGCAGGGTCAGATAGACCAGCGCCGCCGTGATCAGCGAAACGACCAGCGACACGGCGAAGACGCGCGCGCCGAACTCCAGCAATTGGCGACGCAGCGGCCCGTCATCGAACACGACCTCGACCGTGACGTTGGGATCTTTAGGCGACACGCCGAGGACGCGAACCACCCGCTTGCCCGAATGGAACAGCGTCGCCATCGTGTCGCCCATCATCTGGAGCATCGATTCCGCGCGCAGGTCGTAAGTGGTCGCGACCGACGGCGGCATGTCCTGCGCCAGCATGAGGGTACGGTCGGCCATGTGAACGACGATGGCGTGCGCGCCGACATGGGCAAGCAGCATGTCCGACAAGTCCTTGCTCACCATGTTGTCGGGCGTCGCTTCGAGGGTGAAAATCGCCAAATGCGCGGCGTCGATCCGCTCTTCGAGATAGGACGTCCATTCGCGGGTGACCGACGGCAGGAAAACCAGCAGCACGCTCGCCATGACGAAAATCACGGTCAGGACGAGTAGGCGGCCCGACAGGCCTCCCCCGATCCGATCGTTGCGTCCCTCGTTCATGCGCCTCCGTGGGCGGCGTTGCCGGTCGCGCCGGCGGGCCGCCCTAAGTCTTTGACCTACCTCGCTTAGTCAATTTGCCGCGAGGTTGCGACGTTGACTTAGGCCACCCGCTCTCGTATACAGCGCCGTCGATTTTGCCAGAAGTTTCGTCGGAGTCATCGCCGTGAAGCGCACATATCAGCCCAGCAAACTTGTCCGTAAGCGCCGTCATGGCTTCCGCGCACGCATGGCGACGGTTGGCGGGCGCCGCGTGCTCACAAGCCGCCGGGCCAAGGGCCGCAAGCGTCTATCGGCCTAACGCGGAATTGCCGCCGGGGAGGCGCAGCCGATGACCAAGATCGCGCGCCTGAAACGGCGCGTTGAATTCCTTGCAGTTGCCGCGAGCCGCCGGAAATACGTCGCGCCCGGATTGATCCTGCAAGCGGCGCCGCGCGCCGGCGTGGATACGGCGCGCGTTGGCCTTACCGCCAGCAAGAAGGTCGGCATCGCCGTGGCGCGCAATCGCGCGCGGCGGCGGCTGCGCGCGGCGGCCGAGCACGTCATCGGCCGTCACGGCGCGCCGGGGCACGATTTCGTCCTGATCGCGCGGACCACGACGCTGACCCGTCCGTTCAATGCGCTGCTCGACGATCTCGAGGCCGCGCTGAAACAGGTCGGCGCCTATCGCGCCGACGGGGGTGGCGCGCCATGAGCGTCGTGCTTCAGGTGCTCATCCGCGCCTATCAGCTGTTGATCGCGCCGGTGCTCGGCGCCAATTGCCGTTATTGGCCGAGCTGCTCGCACTACGCGGCGGAAGCCGTGCACGTCCATGGTGCGGCACACGGCGCTTGGCTTGCGTTGAAACGCGTCGCGCGTTGCCATCCTTGGGGCGGATCGGGCGTCGACCCGGTGCCGCCGGCGCGGAGCTGACATGGACCAGCGCAATCTGGTCATTGCGATCGCGATCTCGATCGCGATTCTGATCGGCTTCCAATATTTCGGCGAACGGTTCTATCCAGCGCCGGCGCCGACGCAACCGGCGAAAACCGCCACCGCCACCAACGCGCCAACGGCTGCGCCCGGCACGCCGGCGGCGGCACCGTCGCTCGCGGGCGAAGCCAAAGTCGCGCCACGCGCGCAAGTTCTTGCGGCCACGCCGCGCGTGGCGATCGATACGCCGCGCCTCGTCGGCTCGATCAATCTGATCGGTGGCCGCATCGACGATCTGACGCTGCGCACGTATCACGAGACGGTCGATCCGAAGAGTCCGGAAATCGTCCTGCTCGCGCCCGATGGCAGCGAGCATCCCTATTTCCTTCAGTTCGGCTGGCTTGCGGCCAACGCCGACGTGAAAGTGCCTGGACCGGAGACGCGCTGGACCGCGTCAGGCGGTGCGTTGACGCCCGATCATCCCATCGACCTCACCTGGGATAATGGCGCGGGGCTCAAATTCACCCGCCACGTCGCCGTCGACTCCCAATACATGTTCACCGTCACGGACCGCGTCACCAACGCCGGCGCTGCTTCCGTGAAGCTGTCGCCCTACGTGGTCGACGTGCGCAAGGGCGAGATCGAGGTTTCGCGTACCTATCTGCTGCACGAAGGGCCGATCGGCGTCACCGATGGCAAGCTGCACGACGGCTCGTGCCTCTTTCTGTTGGGGTGCGATCCATTCAACTACGATGAAATGAAGAAGCACCCGCACGCCCAGTTCGCCACCACCGGCGGTTGGTTCGGCTTCACTGATAAATACTGGCTGACCTCGCTCATTCCGATGCAGAACACGTCGGTCACGGCCGAGCTGCAATACGGCAAGGTCGGCGGCGTCGACATCTATCAGGCCGACTATATCGGCGCCGCGCGCGACATCGCGCCGGGCGCGAGCATAACCGAGGAAAGCCGCGCCTTTGCCGGCGCCAAGGAAGTCGCACTACTCGACCACTACGAAACGCAACTTGGCATACCGACCTTCGACCGCGCGATCGACTTCGGCTGGTTCTATTGGATTACCAAGCCGATCTTCCTGGCGCTCGGATTCTTCTACAAGCTGATCGGCAATTTCGGCCTCGCCATTCTGTTGCTGACGGTTCTCATCAAGCTCGTCTTTTTTCCGCTCGCCAACAAATCGTACCGGGCGATGAGCAAGATGAAGAAGCTGCAACCCGAGATGCAGAAGCTGCGCGAGAAATACGGCGACGACAAACAGAAGCTCAATCAGGAGATGATGGCGCTCTACAAGCGCGTCGGCGCCAATCCGATGGCTGGCTGCCTCCCGATTGTCATCCAGATCCCGGTGTTCTTCTCGCTCTATAAGGTGCTGTACGTCACCATCGAGATGCGCCACGCGCCGTTCTACGGCTGGATCCACGATCTGTCGGCGCCCGATCCGACCACCTTCGTCAATCTCTTCGGCTTGCTGCCGTTCCAGTCGCCGGACGTTTCGTTCCTCCATATCGGCGCGTGGCCGCTGATCATGGGCCTGACGATGTTCCTCCAGCAGAAGCTCAATCCGCAGCCGCCCGATCCGATCCAGGCCAAGATGTTCATGGTGCTGCCGGTCGTTTTTACCTTCATGTTGGCGCAGTTCCCCGCCGGCTTGGTGATCTACTGGAGCTGGAACAACCTGCTGTCGATCGCTCAGCAGTGGGCGATCATGCGCCGCTCCGGCGCCGCCTGACCCCATGACGGCTCCGGCGGTGCCGACCGGCGCGGCCGAGCTCGAACGCGGCCGCCGCCTGTTCGCAGCCGAAAGCCGCTTCGTCGCCGCGGCGGACAAACCGACCGCGCTGCCGGCCGAGCGGCTGCCTGAAATCGCCTTCGTCGGCCGCTCGAATGTTGGCAAATCGAGTCTGTTGAATGCGCTCACCGGGCGGAAGGCACTGGCGCGGGTCTCGCGCACGCCTGGCCGCACGCGGGCGATCAATTTCTTTTCCGTCGGCGACCGGTTGATGCTGATCGATTTGCCCGGCTACGGGTATGCCGCCGTGTCGCAGGCCGAAACGCGCCGCTGGAGCCAGACCGTCGGTTTCTATCTCGCGCGGCGTGGCGTGTTGAGGCGCGCGCTGTTGTTGGTCGACGCCCGGCACGGCCTCAAGGACACCGACCGGCTCGCACTCGACCTGTTGGCGGATCATGCGGTGTCGGCGATGGCGGTTCTGACCAAGGCCGACAAGGTCGGCGCGGCCCAATGTGACGCGCAGGCCGCCGCTGTCGGTGCCGCGTTGGCGCGGTACCCCAGCGCGCATCCGCTCGTCGTCGCCACCAGCGCCGAAACCGGCTACGGCATTCCGGCGCTGCGGGCGCTGCTCGCCGCGCTGGCGAGCTAGCGCCGATGCCGCTATAAACCCCCGCCATGAGCGACAAAACCCGCACCGCGCCGGCCGACGCCGCTTTGAAAGCCGCGACGCTGTCGGAAGCGCTGCCCTATATGAAGCGCTATGCCGGCAAGACGATCGTCGTCAAATACGGCGGGCATGCGATGGGCGATACCGAGATCGCCGATCTGTTTGCGCGCGACGTCGTGTTGCTGAAGCAGGTCGGCATCAATCCGGTCGTGGTGCATGGCGGTGGTCCGCAAATCGGCCAGATGCTCGAACGGCTGAAGATCAAAAGCTCGTTTATCGACGGCCTGCGCGTCACCGATCAGGCGACGGTCGAGATCGTCGAAATGGTGTTGTCGGGCTCGATCAACAAAGAGCTCGTCGCGGCGGTAAACCGCGCCGGCGGCCGCGCCGTCGGCCTGTCGGGCAAAGACGCCGATCTCATTCGCGCGCGCAAGCTGACGCGCAAGCGCGCCGATCCCGACAGCCATATCGAGAAGGTCCTCGACCTCGGCTTCGTCGGCGAGCCCTATGCCGTCGACGCGCCGGTGCTCGACCATTTCGCCAAGTCCGACATCATTCCGGTGATCGCGCCGATCGGCGTCGGCACCGGCGGCGAGACCTACAACATCAATGCCGACACGGCCGCCGGTGCGGTGGCGGCCGCCGTCAAGGCTACGCGCCTGCTGTTGCTGACCGACGTGGCGGGCGTGCTCGATGCCGACAAGAAACTGGTGCAGGAGTTGGCGGTGGCCGATGCCAAGGCGATGATCGCCGCTGGCACGATTTCGGGCGGCATGATCCCGAAGGTCGAAACCTGTGTCGAAGCCGTCGAAGGCGGCGTCGAGGCGGCGGTCATCATCGACGGCCGCGTGCCGCACGCGATCTTGCTCGAGCTCTTCGCCGAGGGCGCCGGCACCTTGATCCGCCGGCGCAAATCCGGGCCGCGCGCGACGTCGCGCCGCGCCTAGGCGACCTTGCGCCGCGCGGCGGCGGTTTCGGCGCTGAGTTCGGCTTCGAGTTGATGCCGCGCCGCGTCTTGCTCGCCGGCTAACGCCAGCCGCGCCACCGGCCCGTCGAGCAGTCGCTCCCAGAACGCCCGTCGCCTCGCCGCATCGGCGATATCATGCCGCACCCGTGCGCGGAACTCGCCGGCCAGCGCCGCCAGCGCACCAAGCCGCCGCGGCACAATCGCATCGAGCGTCTCGCGCAAACGCCGCGCCAAGGCTGGCGACGCACCACCGGTGGATATCGCCAGCGTCATCGGCGCGCGCTCGATCACCGCCGGCATGATGAAATTGCACAGGTCCGGCCGGTCCGCGACGTTGACCAGAATGCCGCGTGCTTGTGCCGCGCGCGACACGGCTTCGCCGACGGCGAGTGGGACGTCCACCGCGATCGCCAACCGGCAGTCGTCGAGATCGTCCGGTGTGAAGCGCGGTGCCGCAATTACCTGCGCGCCGGCCCGGCGCAAGGCAGCGGCCTTACGCTCCGCTTCGGGCCCGGCGCCGACCACGAGACAACGCTTGCCGGCGAGGTCGAGGCAAATCGGGAAGTGCGTCATCAATAGACGTCCTTCACGAACCGGCCCTCGCGTCCAAGCTGTGCTAGATAGGCTTTGGCCGCGCCGATGCCCATGCCGCCCTGGCGCGCGACGATCGCGGCCAACGCGGTCTCGACGTCGCGGCCCATCGCCATCGCACCGCAGACGAAGATGTAGGCGCCATCGTTGATCCAGCGCCACAGCCGTACTGCCTGCTCGCGCATGCGTTGCTGCACATAGATGCGTTCGGGCTGATCGCGTGAAAACGCCACGTCGAGCCGCGCCAGCAATCCGTCTTTGTGCCAGGCGGTCAGCTCCTCCTCGTAGAGGAAGTCGGTGGCACGGCGTTGATCGCCGAAAAACAGCCAGTTGCGGCCTTTGGCTCCGTTCTCGCGCCGCTCCTGGAGAAAGGCGCGGAACGGCGCAATGCCGGTGCCGGGTCCGATCATGATCATCGGCGCGTCATCGGATTCAGGCGGCCGGAAACGATGCGCCGGCGACTGGACGAACACCGGCACGGTCGTCGCTTGCGCCGCGCGCTCGGCCAGGAAGCACGAGGCGATGCCCTTGCGCGCGCGGCCGCGTTTCTCCCAGCGCACCGCCGCGACCGTCAGATGGACCTCGCCGCCATGCACCAGCGGCGAGCAGGCGATCGAGTAGAGACGCGGCTGCAACGGTGCGAGTGCCGTGATCAGTTCCTGCAACGGCGGCCGTGCCGACGGGAAAACGGTCAACAATTCGAGCAGGTCGGCGCCGTCCGGTTCGGCGCCGGGATAGCCTTCGGCGAGCGCCTGCAGCCGTTGCGACTGTTCCGGATCGCGCGCGCGCGATGCCAGCACTTCGACGGCCTCGTCCGACGGCCGGCCGATGTCGCAGGCGCCGCTCAGCGCCTCGCGCAGCGGCAGGCGCACGCCGCCGGCCGTATCGACCTCGACGTTCGGATGGACACCCAGCGCCTCGATGATCGCGGCAACCGTCGCGGGGCAGTTGGTCGGCATAATGCCGATGCTGTCGCCGGTTTGATAGCGCAGGCCGGAGCCGTAGAGGTTCAGCACCACCTGCCGCGTATCCTTGGCCGAGCCGGCGCGGTTGAGCGGCTGGGCGCTGCGGAATTGGGCCGCGACGGTCACGGGGCCCGCTGGGGCCGGCGTAACCGCCGCGGCGGCCGGCGCGGCCGGAATCGTTGCCAGTGCCGGCGCGCCGCCGGTCTCGAGCAGTTCTTTCAGCTTGCGGGCAGTTTCTTTGCCGCCGGGAACGCAGCGC
>DATEMD010000092.1:0-3785 GCA_035275845.1 Allostellaceae bacterium
CGGGCATCAAGGCATCCATCGTCGCCCTGCCGGAGCTGGCGCGGCGCGCCGATATCGTCGTCGAATGCTTGCCGGCGGCACACTTCCGCACTATCGCCGATGCCGCGATCAAACGGCGTCGTATCTTCGTGCCGCTGTCGGTCGGCGCCTTGCTGGCGAATTTCGATTTGGTCGAGCGCGCGAAAAAGACGGGCGCACGCATCATCGTACCGACCGGCGCGTTGATCGGTCTCGACGCCGTACGCGCCGCCGCGCAAGGCGATATCCGCAGCGTCCGCATGGTGACACGCAAGCCACCGGCCGGGCTCGACGGCGCGCCCTACCTGACCGCGCGTGGCATCTCGGTCGTCGGTCTCGCCGCGCCGAAGAAAGTTTTCGAAGGCAGCGCACGCGACGGCGCCGCGGGATTTCCAGCCAACGTCAATGTCGCGGCAGCGTTGTCATTGGCCGGCATCGGGCCCGACCGAACGACGCTCGAGATCTGGGCCGATCCCGGTCTCACGCGCAATACGCACCGGATCGAAGTGGAATCCGACAGCGCGCGGTTCTCGATGACGATCGAAAATGTCCCGTCGGAAAACCCCAAGACCGGACGGATCACCGCCTTGAGCGTCATCGCCTGCCTCAAAGGGCTGGTCGAGACGCTGCGCGTCGGCAGCTAGACACCGCGCGCAATCGGCGGCGCCGGCGCGCCCGGCTTCGTCACGCAACCTCCCGGCCAATCCGCCGTTGTGATTGCTCGGGCCGGTCTGTGAGCGAAAGGATCCAGCAATGGGTCGTGCGCTTCTGCTGTGGCTGCTAGGCGTGCCGATTCCGGTCATTATCCTATTGGCGCTGTTCTGGCATTGACGGAGCCGGTCGTGACCGACACCGCCAACCTCCATACGGAATTAGAGGCCGACGCCGCGTCGGCCGCATCGTGGGGCGCCATCATCGCCGGTGCGGCGGTTGCGCTCGCCATCACGATCCTCCTTGTCCTGCTCGGCGCGGGTTTCGGATTGGCGGCGATTTCGCCGTGGCCGCACGCCGGCGCCGGGGCGACGAAGATCGGCGCCGCCGCCGTCAGCTGGCTCGTGGTGACCCAATGGATCGCCGCCTTGCTGGGCGGCTACATCACCGGCCGTCTGCGCACCAAGTGGGTCGGGGCTCACAGCCACGAGGTGTTTTTCCGCGATACGGCCCATGGGTTCGTTGCTTGGGCGGTCGCAACCGTGGTCGGCGCGGCGTTCCTTGCGACGGGATTAAATGCGGCGCTCGACCTGGCGGGGCCAACGGCGATGGCGCAGTCCGGAAGCCGTGGCGACCATGGCGCGTACTGGGTCGATTCGCTCTTCCGCGGCAACGACCAGGAGACGGCGCAGGTCGACGACGCGACCCGCGCCGAGGCGCGGCGCATCGTGATCGTCGACGCCGCCGACGCCAACCGCGCCGAGGCCGATCGGGCTTATCTGGCGCAGCTTGTCGCGTCAGGCACCGGCCTGGATCCCGCTGCGGCGACGGCGCGGGTCGATCAAGTGACGGCCGCCATGCGGCAGGCCGCCGATGGCACGCGGCGCGCCGGCGCACGCCTCGCGATCGCCACAGCGATCGCCATGTTGATCGGCGCGTTCATCGCCAGCGTCGCCGCCGCTCACGGCGGCCGGCTGCGCGACGAGTCATCCCCGTGAATGGCAATCTCGGCTCGACCCAGGGAGAGAGTCCATGTTGCGAACGGTGCTTCTGATCGTCTTGATCTTGCTGATCATCGGCGCGCTGCCGACGTGGCCCTACAGCGCCGGGTGGGGCTATTACCCGGCCGGCGGCGGCGGATTAGTGCTGGTGATACTCGTCATCCTGCTGCTTGTCGGCGTGATATAGCGCGCAGCGACGCGCGACGGCTTACTTCTTCTTCTCGTCCTTCGGCATCAGCTTGAGCGACGCCGAGTTGATGCAGTAGCGCAAGCCGGTCGGCTTCGGACCGTCGGGAAAGATGTGGCCCAGGTGCGCGTCGCACTTGGCGCACATCACCTCGGTGCGGCGCATGAAGTAGCTGTTGTCGTCGGCGGTCTTGACCGCGCTCTTGTCCGCCGGCTGATAGAAGCTTGGCCAGCCCGAGCCGGATTCGAACTTGGTGTCCGAGGCGAACAACGGCTCGCCGCAGCAGACGCAGACATAGGTGCCCGGCGTGTGCGTGTCCCAGTACTCGCCGGTGAAGGCGCGCTCGGTGCCCTTCTTGCGCGCGATGCGATACTGCTCGGGCGTGAGCTGCGCCTGCCACTCGGTGTCGGTCTTGCCCACCGCCTTGTCCGTCTTGCCGGTTGCGTCGCCCATGGTCGCCTCGCCTACTGCTGATTCAGTCTTATAGATGGTGCGCAGTTGCGGCCGCCGCCAGTCGCGCAGGTCTGTTGCCGGTTCCAGTCGTAGAATGCGAACAGCAGCTGCGACACCACGAGCACGGCAATCACCGCCGCGACAATGGCCAAGAGCGCCCGTGTGTTCATCGCTGGCCAGTATGCGAGCGGCCCATGGCGGCGTCTAGCGCGGCTCTTGCCGGCGCCGGGTTTGCGCTATGATCGGCGCATGACAGCCACCCAGATTGCCGCACCCGGCGGCGGCATCCAGCTCATCAACTGGTGGAACTTGCGCTGGGTGGCATTGGCGCTGGCGGTGACGGTCGGCGCGATCGTCGCCGGCAATGCGTTCTTCCTCAACTTCGTCCATGTCATGTCCGGCGTGATGTGGACCGGCATCGACATCTTCATGGGCTTCGTCATCGGGCCGGTGTTGCGCCAGACCGACGTGCCCGCGCGGCGTGCCATCGCCGTGCGGCTGATTCCGCGCATGTTGTTCCTGATGCCGACGCTCGCCATCGTCACCGGCACCGCCGGCTATTTCCTGGCGAAGCAGCTCGGCTTCCTCGGCGTCGAATATCCGGCGCATCTCTGGGTCGACGCCGCGCTGATCATCATCACGCTCCTGACCATTCAGGGTCTCGGCATCCTGATGCCGACGAATTTGCTCGTCTGTTTGGAAATGCAGAAGCCGCAGCCCGACGGCGAACGGATCAAGCGGCTGATGCGCCGCTATGTCCACCACACCGCGCTGCAAGGCGCGATGCAGGTGGCGATCATCGTGGTGATGGCGAAATTCGTCACCGGACTTTGAGCGTGCGTTTCGATCTTGCCGCCGCGGCGCGGGACCTGCCCGTTGCCGACGCCTTGCCGGCGTTGACCGCGGCGCTGGCCGAGCGCGGCGTCGCCGTGCTGGAAGCGCCGCCCGGCGCCGGCAAGACGACACTGGTGCCATTGGCGTTGCTCGACGCGCCGTGGCTCAAAGGAAAAAAGTTGCTGATGCTGGAGCCGCGACGGCTGGCGACGCGCGCGGCGGCGCGACGCATGGCGAGTCTTTTGGGTGAAAGCCCAGGAGAAACCGTGGGCTTCCGCACGCGGCTCGAAAGCCGTGTCGGCCCCAAGACACGCATCGAAGTTCTCACCGAAGGCATTTTGCCGCGCATGATCGAAGACGATCCGGCGCTCGACGGCGTCGGCGGCTTGATCTTCGACGAATTCCACGAGCGCAGCCTGGAAGCCGATCTGGGATTGGCGCTGGCGCTGGAGACGCGCAAGCATCTGCGGTCGGATCTGCGGCTGCTGGTGATGTCGGCGACGCTCGACGGCGATAAGGTCGCGCGACTTTTGGACGATGCGCCAATCATTGCTAGCGAAGGCAGGATGTTTTCGGTCGAAGTGCGCAATCTCGACCGGCCGGCGCCCGAGCGCGTTGACGCTGCCGTGGCGACGGCGGTG
>DATEMD010000093.1:0-3943 GCA_035275845.1 Allostellaceae bacterium
GCCGTGATTCTCGACGCAGACCAGGACCAACGCGCGGCTCCACAAGCCGCGAGCGATCTTGAGATCCCACTCGTCCCAGCCCTGATCGGGAATCACGAAATATTTCTGCGGCGCGAGGAAACGCATCAGGCCGCCGAGCAGCACTTCTTTCTCCGCGCCGCTCTCGCTCCAATACGACAGGTAGAATGCGCGCTCGCGCCACGAGCGCCGCGGCGTTTGCATCGGCGCCGGCGTCGTCGGCTCGAAATGCGCCTGCTCAGCCGCCTCGACTTCGCGGAAGCGCCATTTGAGCCGCTCCCAGCCGCGCAATAGCGGCCCGAGATAGATCAGCAGCGCGATCAGCGCCCGCGCCTTCAAGCCCTTGAAGCGTTTATCGATGGGCGCCTTGAGCGCGCCGTTGATGCACATCACCCAGGTGATGACGATCGGCACGATCAGCAGCGACATCCAGCCGCCGCCCGCGAGGCCGATGACCGCCAACACGATCGCGACGACGTTCCATTCGAAGGTCAGCGGCAGGTATTGGGCCAGCGACGACGACGGTTCGTAGAGCGTCTGGAACAAGCCACGGCCGAAGACGCCGGAATAAATCAACGGCCGTCGCGATAACAGCAGCGCCGTCGACAGATCGCCGTAGATGCGGCCGAGCCATTTCGCCTGGCCGAACAGGTTGAAGCGGAACGGGTGCTTGGAATAGACCAGCGCCTCGGCCTTGCCGTAGCCTTTCTGCTGACCGACATAAGCGTCGATGGTGTTGCGACGGAAATGCCAGACCATCGCCGCTGGCGCGAAGCCGATGGTGTAGCCGGCGTCTTGGAAGCGCCAGCAGATATCGATGTCGTCGCCCGCGGCGCGAAAGACCGGATCGAAGCCGCCGAGTTGCAACAGCGTCGCGCGCCGGAAGGCCATGTTGCAGCCCGCAATGTGCTCGGCCGTATCGTCGGACAACAGAACGTGGGTCGGGCCGCCAGGCGAGACCGCAACCGCCGCCGCGGTCAAATTGTCCTCGGGCGGCGGGAAGTTGGGGCCGCCGCAGGCGTGGAGATCAGCCGCCTCCATGCGCGCCACCAGATAGGTGAGCCAATCGGGATCGACGACGCAATCGCTGTCAGTGTAGGCGACGATCTCGCCGTTGGCAGCCTCGGCACCGACGTTGCGCGCAACCGATAGGCCCTTGTTCGGCTGACTGATGATGCGGCAGAACGAGAACGCCTCGGAGATCGCCAGCGTCCGGTCTTTCGAGCCGTCGTTGACGACGATCACCTCGTAATCGGGATAGCGCAGCTTTTCGAGCGATTCGAGGCACGCTTTCATCGTGCGCTCGGCGTTGTAGGCACAGACCACGACCGACACGCGCGGCGTGCGTGGCAATGGCGGCGGCATCACGCCACGAAAACACGCTTGAACCGCGGCGAAGGCGGGTTTCGGCTGGCGCGCGCGATCGACCAGGCCGAAGGCCCAATCCTCGATCAGATGGCCGCCGGTGAACCATTCGTCAGTCCAGGCGAAGACGAACGCGCCGGCGCAGCCCATCTCGAACGCGGTGCGCACCTGCCAGGTGAGCGTCTGTGCCTGCGCCGCCTCGCTTTCGCGCATGGAATCAATGCCGAATTCCGTCAGCACCAACGGTCGGTCGATCGCCAGATTGTGCAGCCGCGACAGATAGCGGCGGAACGCCGCTTCCTGATGCAGATAGACGTTGAAGCAAACGAAATCGCCGAAATCGATGGTCAGATATTCGGTCGATGGAAAATTGGCATAGCTGACCAAGCGATCGGGGTCGATCGCCTTGGCAGTCGCGACCAGCTGCTTGAGAAAGGACCGCACGCGGTCGGGGCCGTGCCAGCGCACCATGTCGGGCGGAATCTCGTTGCCGATGAGATAGGCGAAGATGGCCGGATGGCCCTTGATCGCCTCGATCGCGGCACTGACCGCGCGAACCACCTCGCCTTCGATCGCTGCATCGTCGAGAAAGGTGATGTGCTGCGCCCAGGGAATCCCGGCGAGCACCTTGAGACCCGCCGCCTGCGCCTCGTCGAGCAGCCAAACCGGCGGCGCGGTGAAGACGCGCACGGTGTTGGCGCCGAGCTCGGTCATCAACGCGAAGTCACGCTGGGCCGTTTCGCGCGGCGGAAATTGCGTGCCGTCGGCGCCGGGTGGAAACGGGCCGTAAGTCACGCCTTTGACGAAAAGTTTGGCGGCGCCTTGAAAGAAAAACTTGCCCGACACCCGAATCGGCGCGTCGCCGGTACCGACAACCGGCGTGACAATGGTGCGGTCGGTTGCTTCGACGGCCATCAGCCGCTCACGGCGCCATGGGCGGGCGCGGCGTTGCCAGCGCGTGCAGAGTGCCAGGCCCAGGCGGTGGCGATGATGGTGTCGAGATCGGATACCCGCGCCTGCCAACCGAGGACCGTACGCGCGCGGCGCGCGTCGGCGACCAGACTCGGCGGATCGCCGGCGCGGCGCGGCGCCTCGCGTTTAGGAATGCTGAGTCCCGTGACGCGCTCGGCGCAGGCAATAGTCTCGCGCACCGAGTGGCCGGTGCCGGTGCCGAGATTGAGTGCGACGCTGTCGCCGCCGCTTTCGAGATATTGCAGCGCGCGGACATGTGCCTCGGCCAGATCTTGGACGTGGATGTAATCGCGCACCGCGCTGCCATCGGGTGTCGGATAGTCGGTGCCATAGATGGCGATCTCGGCGCGCTGCTTGAGCGCGGTTTGCAAGATCAAGGGAATGAGATGGGTCTCGGGATCGTGGTTCTCGCCGATCTCGCCATCGGGATCGGCGCCGGCGGCATTGAAATAGCGTAGTGCGGCGAATTTGAGACCGTGGGCGGCACCGAGCCAATGCAACGCCCGCTCGACCATGAGCTTGCCTTCGCCATAGGGATTGACCGGGCGTTGCGGCGTGTCCTCGGCAATCGGCACGCGTTCGGGCACGCCATAGGTGGCGCAGGTCGAGGAAAACACGATCCGGCCGGCATCAGCCTCGCGCATGGCTTCGAACAGGCCCAGCGTATTGATGACGTTGTTGCGGAAGTAGAGCCCCGGCTCGCGCACCGACTCCTCGACATAGGCAAAAGCCGCGAAATGCATCACCGCGGCAATGCGGTGGCGCTTGAGCGTAGCCACCAGGAGGGCCCGGTCGGCCAGGTCACCCTCGACCAAAGGCCCCCAGCGGACGGCGTCGCGATGGCCGCGCACCAGGCTGTCGTAGGCCACCGGCTCATAGCCCGCCCGCGCCAGCGCCTTGCAGGCGTGACTGCCGATATAGCCGGCGCCGCCGGTCACCAGGATCGTCTTGGTCATGCGTTCTCTGCGAGCGACAACGGGCCGGCGCGCCCAATTGTTCCGGAAGAGCCTGTGTCTACGACGGATTCCGGCCGCCGGGCAAGTCGAGCGGCGCGCGGGCAAACAGGCGCGGCAATCTGAATTGGACGGCGATCTGGCCCATGGTCGACTCACGCACGAAGCAAAGGGCTAAGCCGGCAAGCACGGCGATCAGCCACCACCAGGCCAATTCCTTCGCCGCCCACCATGCGGGCAAAGCCGACGGCAGGAGTTGGATGGCGAAATGGTGGAAAGTCTCGCGCCACATCAGAAACAGGGTGAGCGCGCGGGTGGTCGCGAATAGCCGGCGACCGGTGGCACTCGGCGTGGTCCGCGCGAGCGTGTTCAACGCTGGAAGCACGAACAGCAGATGGATGCCGCGATAGGCGATGCTTTCACCGGCGAAGAAGCAGCCGACGATGAGCAGACACCCGATGGCGAGAAACATGCGTTCGGCCTCGGGTAGCTCCACATAAGCTTGGTTTAGAGCCGGTCGTCGCGCCAACACTACCGCCGTGGCGAACGCGCCGAGCGTCAGGCCGGCGAGTGCAAAGGCGGCGGGAAATCCGGGAACGATCGCGGCGAGTCCGTAAGGCAACATGACCGCGCCA
>DATEMD010000094.1:0-29061 GCA_035275845.1 Allostellaceae bacterium
CCGACGCCGAGTTCGGGTAAATGCCGGGCGCGCTCAACAGCGTCTTCCGCCGCCGGCGCCGTGACCATCAGGCTGGCGGCCGACAGGATGCCCCGACGATGCGCCTGCTCGACCGCCTCGTTCACGGCGGGCGCCAGGCCGAAATCATCGGCGGTAACGATCAGCTGCTTCACGACCCTGCCGTTATCATGACGCATACCGGCTGGCCAGCGGGATCAAGCGGCCACCGGCGTCAATCACGAAATCGCGATTGCGCCACCGCACGTTGCTGCCGGCGAAGCTCGCGACCCAGACAGCGAAACACAGGCATTCGCGCAACGGCACCAGCCACGGACACGGCGGCGCAAGAGCGAAGCGCGCCCGCAGGGCATAATGCAACGCGAGGCGAAGCGCCACGAGCGCGCCAATCACCGACCAGCCGAGCGTCCCCTGATTGAACAGAAGCAGCGCGATCAACGGCAACGGCTCGGTGATCCCGGACATGAAATGCTCACCCGGTTTGACCGCCTTGACCGTGCGCGCCCATCGCAGCTCATGCGCGAACAGCGAGCGCCAGCTTTCGGCGACCACCGTTTCGACGATCACGTCGGCAAGTTCGACGCGATATCCGGCGGCGGCAATCAGTCGGCCCATCATGAAATCATCGGCCAAGTGCGAGGTCAGCCGCGGAAAGCCGCCGATCGCATCAAGAGCGTCGCGACGCACAGCACTCACCGGGCCGAAGCAATACGTCACCTCGCGCATGCGTGCGTCCACCACCGCCGACGACAGGAACCAGTCATCGATGAACAGCGCACCGAGCCGCGACGCGAGACCCGGCGCCGGCGCCGCTTTGTACAGGCAGGTGACAGCGCCAGTTCGGACATCGGCGAGCGGCGCCACCACCCGCGTCAGGCAATCGCGATTAACGCGCGTATCGCTATCCGACACGATGATGACGTCGTGCTTGGCGACACGGACCATATTGACGAGATTACTGACCTTCAAATTCTCGCCTTGGATGCGAGCATCGATCGTCAGGATCAGATCGCGCGCCGGAAATTCGGACATCAGCCGCTTGACGACGGCGACAGCACCGTCGGCCGCATCGGCAACACCGAAGACGATTTGGAATTCCGGATAATCTTGATCGCAAAACGATCGCAGACAGGAATAAAGCTCAGGCTCAGCGCCGCAGAGTGGCTTCAGGATGGTGACGGCTGGCCGGAAACCAGCATCGCCTGTCGGCGCGATGCGATAACGGAGCACGCGATAGATCGCGAGGCTGAGATATCCCGCCGACAACAGGGCAAGACAAAGCCCGATGAGCAGCGCAATTGACAGCTCCGACGGCTCTCCCAGATCGGAAATACAGTCGAAAAATCCGAAGCCGTCAGCCCCGGCTATGCACAGATCGACCAATCCCACGGCGCCCCCACGCGACAAGACTCGAATCCGGTGTCGCGGCGGCGCTCACAGGCGCTGACGATTGCGGCAAGGAATTACCTAGGATTACCGAACACCCAATCGCACAAAACCATCACGACCCCGCAGCGCGAACTGCCGCCGCAGACTCGTGACCGCGATTGGCCCGATCCCCCAACTCCCCGCCCGATTTAACAGCCGCGCGCAACAAAACTTTCTTACGTGTTTGTAACAGTCGTAAATCATCGCCGCCGGACGGTCAACCGCACCTCCGCTGTCGTGCACGAAAGTGAGTCAGGTTCCGATCAAATGAAGGACGATCTCGCGCCGATGCGCACGCCGCCGGTGTTCGACCACGTAAATCCCCTGCCAGGTACCAAGAAGCAACCGGCCGCCGGCAACCGGCACCGAGAGATGGACCGGCAGCATGGCGGCCCGCGCGTGGGCCGGCATATCGTCGGCACCCTCGTCGTCGTGGCGCCAGCGCGACGGATCCTCCGGAGCGAGTCCGGCCAGGAAGTCCGTCAAATCGGTCCGAACCTCGGGAGCCGCATTTTCCTGGATCAGAAGCGAGGCCGAGGTATGCCGGATGAACAACGTCAACAGGCCGGACTCGACCCCCTGCTCTGCCACCCAGGCCGCCGCCTGAGCCGTTACGTCATAGAAGCCCAGCCCCGTGGTTGCCACTTGGATACGCCCTTGTGCCATCCGCATTTCAGCCATTTTCCTTGCCATTTCGCTGTTCGGCCGGCTTGAAATAGGGCCCGCCCGGCGCTATGGTCCGCCCCTTCTTCCATTCTTTCGCGGATCGACGCCATGGCCAAGGGCGGCTCAATTATCGTTAAGCTCGTCAGCAGCGCAGACACCGGGTTCTTTTATGTCACGCACAAGAATCCGCGTGGCGTCAAAACCGAGAAGCTCGAGCTGAAGAAATACGACCCGATCGCGAAGAAGCACGTCGTCTTCAAGGAATCCAAGATCAAGTAGGCTGGCGGTTTGCCGCGCCGACAAAAAAGCCGCATCCGGGGATGCGGCTTTTCGCTTTTTGGAGTTGCGGTGGACCGCCGTCAGGCGGCTGCGCCGTTGGCGAGGGCGACGTCCGCCGGATAGGTCATCACGCAATTGCGGCCGTGCGCCTTGGCCGCGTACAGCGCCTCGTCGGCACGGCGCATCAACGAAGCGGTGGTTTCGGTGGCATCGCGCGTCACGGCAACGCCGACGCTGATCGAGACGTTGATCTCGGTTCCGTCACCGACGGCGACGGGTTTCTCAGCAACTACCGCGCGCAGACGCTCGGCAACCACGACGGCGACGGGCAACGGCGTTTCCGGCAGGACGACGACGAATTCCTCGCCGCCATAACGCGAGACGAGATCAAAGGCGCGGACGTTGCGCGCGACGCGGGCGGCGACTTCGCGCAAAACGGCATCGCCGGCCGCATGCCCATGCGTATCGTTGACGCGCTTGAAGAAGTCGAGATCGAACATCAGCAATCCCGGCCCTTTCGCGCCATCCGCGACGCTCGGCAGCAAGCTCTCGAGATGGGCCGAAAGGTATCGACGATTGTAGAGCCCGGTCAGGCCGTCGGTGAGGGCGAGAGACAGACTCTTTTGATAGTTTTCCTGCAGGCGGTCCTGCACACGCTTGCGGCGAATGCTGGTCCGAGCCCGGGCGATCAACTCGTTGCGATCGAGCGGTCGCACCAGGTAATCGGTGGCGCCGAGATCGAGGCCCTTAGCCAGGCGCGGCAATTCCGACGGATCGGCGATCAGTAGAATCGGCACGAGGCGGCTCTGCTCTTGCGCGCGCAGCTGCGACACGAGGCGCAGCGCGTCGAGCTTGCCCGCCAGCGAAAGAATGACCAGCTCGATGGAATGATCGCAGTTGTGAATGAGCTCTTCGGCGCTGGTCGGGCGAACCACTTCGCTCGCCACCGGCGCGAGTAACTCGGCGATGCGGGCGCCGGAGAAGCTGTTCTCCTCCCACAACAGGATGCGCGCTGGGCCGCGGTCCTCGGCCGGAGCCTCCCGGTCGAACAGGGCGTTGAATTGGTCGTAAACCTCTTCGCGATGCCGCCACTCTTCCATCATGCGGCGCAACCGCACGAGCGAGCGGACCCGCGCGAACAGTGCGATGTCGTTGACCGGCTTGGAGAGGAAATCGTCGGCGCCGGCCTCGAGTCCGCGGACGCGGTCGGCTGTTTCGGTCAACGCCGTGACCATCACCACCGGAATGTCGGACGTGCGCGCATCGGCTTTGAGCCGACGGCAGCATTCGAATCCATCCATGCGCGGCATCATGACGTCGAGCAGGATGAGATCCGGCCGCTCTGCTTGAGCGATCCGGAGTGCGCTCTCGCCATCGTTGGCAGCAAGGACGTTGAAATACTCGCTCGCCAGCTTGGCTTCGAGCAGTTTGACGTTCACATCGACGTCATCGACGACAAGGATACGGGCGGACATGTCGTTTCGCTCAATTCAGGAAGCGGGCCACGGTCTGGAGGAAGTTGGCGACCGAGATCGGCTTTGCGATGTAAGCCTCGCATCCGCCTTCGCGGATCTTCTCTTCGTCGCCTTTCATAGCGAAGGCGGTCACCGCGATCACCGGGATGGCGCGCAGTTCCTCGTCTTCCTTGATCCATTTGGTCACTTCGAGGCCGGACACCTCGGGCAACTGGATGTCCATCAAAATCAGGTCCGGATGATGCTGGCGCGCCAGCTTCAGCGCTTCCATGCCATCCTTGGTCTGCAAAATGTCGTAGCCGTGCGCTTCCAGCAGGTCGTGGAAGAGCTTCATGTTGAGGTCGTTGTCTTCGACGATGAGGACCCGCTTGCTGGTCATATGAATGTTCCCGTCCCCGACTGCTACGCGTTCGAAAGCTCGGCAGGCCCCCGATCCTAAGGATAACTAGTTAAAAGATTATACGGGCTGGAACCGGATTTCCCGTCCTATCGCCGGCCGCCGCAGACCGCCCGACCGCTTGATACGTTGACGGACCTTAATATTTGGTAACCAATTCCGCGCGGCGTGGGCTAACAGCCCGGATGCGGCAGCTTCTTGATGTCGCTCAGGGTGGCGCCGACCACATAGTCGCTGTAATCGAGCTTCATCTCCTGGGTCACCCCGTTTTCCAGCACCCGCATGCTGAGCTCGTAATCGGGCTCTGTCTGATCGGCCGTGTCGCTGTCGCTGGCCGGGAAAAATGCCAGTCGGATCGGCCAGCCGGTGTGTTGCAGCAAGGGGTCGTTGAGCGGTTTCGCCGCCGTAGGGCCCGGCGGCGGGAGCGCACCGCCGATAAAGGCGGAGACCTGTCCGGCGTTCTCGACGTCCGAACCGTCGAAGACATAACGCGATATGAACTGCTGATGCGCTTGCGCGGCCGCGATCAACAGCAGCGTGTGCGCCGTTGGGAACAGAACGCCGGGCCGCAAGGTCAGGGTTGCCGCTTCCGGCTTGGTGAATTCGGCGGTGCCGCCCTTGCCCGGCCCATCGAGGTGCGCCTCGCCGCGAATTTCTGCGTCGAGCTCGCCGTTGCGCATGCGACGTTCGTTGAAGCGGTAGTGCAGCCCGTCCTTCGATTCAAAAGTGACGACCGTCGAGCTGATCTCGGTGGCGTCTTCTTCGGCGTAGGAGATCCGCAGGTGAAACCGCTGTTCGAGCGTCCAGCCGTCGCAGGTTTCGCCCCATTTGTAGAACATCGCCCCGTTGGCGCCGACGACGCCGCTCGCCGATTTCGCGGATTGGAGTGTGAGCGTGTAGAGCGCCTCATGCGGATCGATGGCGATGTTGGCGGCCCAAGCCGGCACCGCCGCGGCGATCAATGTCGCCAGCAAGGCCGATCCCCCGCCGCGCCATATCATCGCTCTCAATTTGCGCGCCTGCGTGCCCACAGCAACCCGAATAAATCCCGTTCTGTGCTTAGGCTAACACGGCCGCGTCCATCCCCTCTACCGCGCCAGAGACCGTTTATCCCGGCTTTTTCGGCTCTTTTTCCGGCGGCATGACGACGCGGATATGCAGCTCGCGCAACCGCTCGGGCGGCACCGGCGCCGGCGCCTGCATCAGCAAATCCTGGGCTTGCTGATTCATCGGGAAGGCGACGACTTCGCGGATATTGGGCGTATCAGCCAGCAACATGACAATGCGGTCGATGCCCGGCGCCGAGCCGCCATGCGGCGGCGCGCCGAACTTGAAGGCATTGAGCATGCCGCCGAAGCGGCTCTCGACGTCGCTCGCGCTATAGCCGGCGATCGCAAACGCCTTGTACATGATGTCGGGCCGATGATTGCGGATCGCGCCCGACGACAGTTCGACGCCGTTGCACACGATGTCGTACTGAAACGCCTTGATCGTCAGCGGGTCCTGGTTTTCGAGCGCATCAAGGCCGCCCTGCGGCATCGAGAAGGGATTGTGCGAGAACTCGATCTTGCCGGTTTCCTCGTTGCGTTCGTACATCGGGAAATCGACGATCCAACAGAATTCGAAGACGCCATCGCGCGTCAGATTGAGATCGCGGCCGAGTTTGACGCGCGCGGCGGCGGCGAACGGCCGGAATATGGCGGGCTGGCCGGCGACGAAGAACACGGCGTCGCCGTCCTTGAGGCCAAGCTGCGTCCGCAAACTTTCGGTGCGTTCGGGGCCGAGATTGGTGGCTATCGGGCCGGCGCCATCGGTACCGCGGAAGAAGATGTAACCCATGCCGGGTTGACCCTCGCCCTGCGCCCAGGAATTCATGCGATCGCAGAAGGCGCGATTGCCACCGCCCGGTGCCGGAATCGCCCAGATGCGCGCCGCCGCATCCTTGGCGACAATGCCGGCGAAGAGCTTGAAGCCCGAGCCGCGGAAGGTCTCGGTGACGTCCGACATGGTGATCGGATTGCGCAGATCGGGCTTATCGGTGCCGTATTTCTGCAACGCCTCGTCGAAGGCGATGCGCCGGAACGGCGGCTTGTTCACGGTCCGGCCCTTGGCGAATTCCTCGAATACGCCGGCCAGCACCGGCTCGATCGCGGCAAAGACATCGTCCTGCGTGACGAAGCTCATCTCGAAGTCGAGTTGATAGAACTCGCCCGGCGAACGATCGGCCCGGCTCGCTTCGTCGCGGAAACACGGCGCGATCTGGAAGTAGCGATCGAAACCCGCCACCATCAGCAGCTGCTTGAACTGCTGCGGCGCCTGCGGCAGGGCGTAGAACGTTCCGGGGTGGAGTCGGCTCGGCACCAGGTAGTCGCGCGCGCCTTCCGGCGACGACGCCGTGAGGATCGGCGTCTGGAACTCGGTGAACCCGCTTTCGATCATGCGGCGGCGGATCGACGCGATCACCTGGGCACGCAAAACGATGTTGGCATGCACGGTTTCGCGCCGCAGATCGAGAAAGCGGTATTTAAGCCGCATGTCCTCGGGGTATTCGGCCTCGGCATTGACCGGAAACGGCAGCGGCTCGGCCTCGGACTGCAGCGTTATTTCGGCAATCTGCACCTCGACGGCACCGGTCGGCAGCTTGGGATTGACGGTCTCAGGCGAACGCCGGACCACGCGGCCGGTGACGGTCAGCACGCTTTCAAGCTTGAGGGCGTCGGCCTGCTTGAACAGTGGGCTCGCCACATCGATAACGCACTGGGTGACGCCGAAATGATCGCGCAAATCCACGAACAACAGCTGGCCGTGGTCGCGCTTGCGATGCACCCAGCCGGACAGCCGTGCCGTCTTGCCTTCATGATCCGGGCGCAATGCGCCGCAATTATGCGTCCGATAAAGATGCATCTGCCGATCCGTCCTTCGCGCGAGCGAGGCGAAAAGCGCACGGGACCGGGCTTTTTGTCAAGGTGCGCGTCCTTCGCGGTTTCTGGCGGTCGTCGATTCGGTGTATGTAAAGCGGCATGAGCGTTCTGATCACCGATCGCGCCGCGCTCGAGGCGTTTTGCCGTGGCCTCGCCGGCGCCCCTTACGTCACCGTCGACACTGAATTCATGCGTGACAAGACCTATTGGCCGCAGCTGTGCCTCGTGCAGCTGGCAGGACCGGCCGGCGCGGTTGCGGTCGATCCGCTGGCGCAGGGCATGGACTTGGCGCCGCTCCATGCCTTGATGGCCGATCCGGCCATTCTCAAGGTCTTCCATGCCGCCCGCCAGGACATCGAGATTTTCTACAACGCCACTGGCAAGGTGCCGGCGCCGCTCTTCGATACCCAAGTCGCGGCGATGGTGTGCGGTTTCGGCGAATCGGCGAGCTACGAGACGCTGGCGGCGCGTCTGGCCGGCGCACATATCGACAAGACCTCGCGCTTCACCGATTGGGCGCGCCGGCCGCTGACCGAACGCCAGCTCAAATATGCGATCGCCGACGTCGCCCATTTGCGCCAGGTCTATGAGAAATTGGCCGCCCAGCTCGACCGCAGCGGCCGCCATGGCTGGCTCGACGAGGAAATGGCGGTGCTGACCAATCCGGCGACCTATCGGCTCGACCCGGCCGACGCCTGGAAACGACTCAAGGTCCGCAGCAACAACCGGCGGATGCTGGCCCTGGTGCGCGAATTGGCGGCGTGGCGCGAAACCGCGGCGCAACAGCGCAACTTGCCGCGCAGCCGGATCATCCGCGACGAGGCGCTGCTCGAAATCGCCGCGCACACGCCCGCCAGCACGGACGAACTCGCGCACACACGCGGCCTCGGCAAAGGCTTTGCCGAAGGCAAGTTGGGCGGCGAGGTTCTGGCGGTTGTCGCGCGTGTCGCGACGTTGCCCGAAACCGACTATCCGCAACCGGCGCCACGCCGCGAATTGCCGCAGGGCGTCGGGCCGCTGGTCGAATTGCTGCGCGTGTTGCTGAAGCTGCGCTGCGAGGAAAATCACGTCGCCACCAAGCTTGTCGCGGACAGCGAGGATCTCGAGCTGATTGCCGCCGACGACCAGGCGCCGGTGCGTGCGCTGCAAGGTTGGCGCGCGGACCTGTTCGGCAAGGACGCGCTGGATTTAAAGCATGGCCGGCTGGCGCTGACCGCGGCCGGCAAGCGCATCAAGCTGGTCCGCACGGCGGCGACCGAAGCTGCCGCGCAGTAACGGTCAGGGTCGCTTCAACGCGCCTTTGCGGCCCATGGCCTTCGCCAAGGCATCGAGCCGCCGCTGCACGCTTTCGCCGAAGCGCTGCGCGCCGTCGCCGTTCAGCGACAACAGGATTTCGTGCCCCTGAAGCGTAAGCGCCGTGCCGTGAAGAGCGGCCGGCACGCCACCGCTGATCGTATAGGCCAGTCGCAACGCCAAGCCGATGATGCGCGCCGTCGGCAGCTCGGACTCGTCGAGCAATTCGAGCGGCGCCAAGAGCTCGACCGTGCCGCGGCCGGCATAACGGGCGTGCAACGCCGCGGCAACGAACGCCCGGCCGGCATGATCGATGCCGGCCACCGGCATATAGAGCGCGTGCCGGACCGCCTGCTCGGCGCGGTAATCCGGATGATCGTTCCAGGCGATGTCCGACAGCAGCGCGGCCGCATGGCGGAGACGTTTCAGCTCGGGCCGCTCCTTGGGAAACAGCGGATTCATCCAAGCAAACAGCGCGTCGCCGATGTCGCCAAAGCGCATGTTGGCACGGGCGGTTTCGAGACAGGCAGCAATCAGCGGATCGGCCGCGCGTTCGGCCGGATCGAGCAGGCTGAAATGGTGGCCCTCGCGCAATCCCCAGGCCGAGAAGACGATGCGCTTCGGGTCCATGCGTTTCATGATGCGGGCGAGCACGCGGCCGGCGAGCGGCACGACCTCTAGGCGTTTCTTGGATAGGCCGGCGATGCCGTCGAGCGATTTGCGCGTCTGCTTGGCAATGAAATCGAGGAAGCGCTCCGCCTCGCCGCGCGACAGCGTGTAATTCTGGATGATGTGCAGCGGATATTGGCTTTCGGCCATGTGGATGCGCGCGAGCGCACGCCACGAGCCGCCAACGGCATAGAAGTTGCCGTCGGCAGCGGTCAGCCACGGCACCGTCGCCAAGAGGCGGTCGATCACGTCCTTCAGCTTCTTGTCGTCGTCGGCCAGGTCCGCGAGCCGTAACGGGCCGAGCGGCAAGGTCGCGGCGCGGCCGACCGCGCCTTTGCCGATCTCAATCAGTTCGATCGATCCGCCGCCCAAATCACCGACGATGCCGCCCGCCTCCGGCATGCCCGCGACCACGCCCAACGCCGACAACCGGCCCTCTTCCTCGCCCGACAACACGCGGACACGGACGTTGTAGCGTTTCTCCATTTCCTGAACGAAGGCTGGACCGTCCGCCGCGTCGCGCACCGCCGCCGTCGCCAGGACGTCGAATCGCGTCGCACCCAGCGTCCGCGCCAGCGCCACGAACCGCTGCATATTCGTGCGCGCCAACTCGACGCCCTCGGCGTCGAGCTTGCCCGTCTTATTGAGACTGCGGCCTAGGCCGCAGAGCACCTTTTCGTTGAACAGCGCGCGCGCGGGCCGTTTCAGCCCATCGAAAACCACGAGGCGCAGCGAATTCGAGCCGATGTCGACGACGGCGACTGCGTCACGCCGGACGGCTCCTTCGACCGCCGCGGCAAAACGCGGCGCCATGCTCAGGATTCGCCTCGTTCAGTCACCAATCGCGGCGATGGCCGTGTGCGTTGCTGCAAGGCACTACCACGACCGGAGAGGCTCGGATTGGTCATAAAATATGTATGCGCGCTCGGCGCGTTGGAATCAACACTCGCCCGCTCGTAGACGCCGTCCGATTCCAGCCACCACGTCTGTGCCTCGTCCTTGAGCGAGGTTTGCATGATCTCGACCATGACCTGCCGGTGCACGGTCTCGTTCTCGATCGGCACTAATGCCTCGACTCGCCAGTCGAAGTTGCGTGGCATCCAGTCCGCCGACGAGATGAACACCAGCGCATCGTGTGACGGCAACGCCTTGCCGTTGCCGAAACACACGATTCGTCCGTGCTCGAGGAAACGGCCGATAATGCTCTTGACCCGGATATTGTCCGATAGGCCTTTGACGCCCGGCCGCAAGCAGCAGATGCCGCGGATGATCAGGTCGATCTTCACGCCTTCCTGCGAGGCGGCGTAGAGCTTGTCGATCATCGCCGGATCGACGAGTGAATTGAGCTTCGCCCAGATTTGGGCCGGCCGTCCCGCCCGCGCATGCGCAATCTCGGCGTCGATCAGCTGTGTCACGCGCTGGCGCAGATTGATCGGCGCAACCGCGATCTTTTCGAGCTTGGCCGGGGTCGCATAGCCGGTCATGTAGTTGAACAGCTGCTGCGCGTCGCGGCACAGCGCCGGATCGCAGGTGAAGAAGCTGAGGTCGGTATAAACCTTGGCGGTGTACGGATGATAGTTGCCGGTGCCGTAATGGACATAGAGCCGCAATTCGCCGCTCTCGCGCCGCGCCACCAGCGAAACCTTGGCGTGGGTTTTGAGTTGGATGAAGCCGTAAACCACCTGGACGCCGGCGCGCTCCAAGTCGCGCGCCCAGCGGATGTTGCGCTCTTCGTCGAAGCGGGCCTTGAGCTCGACGAGCGCTGTCACCGACTTGCCCGCCTCGGCGGCCTCGATGAGAGCCCGCACGATCGGGCTGTCGTCGCTGGTGCGATAAAGCGTCTGCTTGATGGCGACGACCGCGGGATCGTGCGCCGCTTGGCGCACGAACTGCACGACCACGTCGAAACTTTCGTAGGGATGGTGGACGAGGATGTCCTTTTGCCGGATCGCCGCAAAGCAATCGCCGCCGAAATCGCGGATGCGCTCAGGAAAGCGCGGATTGTACGGCGTGAACACCAGATCCGGACGCTCGTCGATGATCAGCTGCCGCGTATCGGCCAAGCCGAGAATGCCGTCGAGCGGGAACACGTCGTCGACCGATGCGTCGAGCCGTTCGACGAGGAAGCGGCGCAAATCTTCGGGCATCGCGGCCTCGACGCCGAGATAGATGACATGGCCGCGGCGGCGACGCTTCAGCGCGGTCTCGAACAGCCGTGCCAGATCTTCGGCCTCTTCGTCGATTTCGACTTCGCTGTCGCGCAGGACGCGAAACATGCCCTTGCCGACGACCGCGAATCCCGGAAAAAGCTCCGAGAGGAA
Source organism: Allostellaceae bacterium (assembly GCA_035275845.1). GTDB lineage: Bacteria > Pseudomonadota > Alphaproteobacteria > ATCC43930 > CGMCC-115725 > REEB95. Next base: position 11,468 of record DATEMD010000094.1, read on the forward strand.
CTCGCCGATCACCTGCTCCACCGGAATGAAGCGGATGTCCTTGCCTGGCAGGCGGACGAACCGCGCGATCGACGACGGAATCAGGATCAGCGCCTGCATCGGGTTGCCGTCGCTCTTGCGCGTCAGCTCGAGCATCAGGCCGAAGCCGAGATTGGCGACGAATGGAAACGGATGCGCCGGATCGATCGCGAGCGGCGTCAACACCGGAAAGATGTCCGCCATAAACCGTTCGCGCACGAAGGTGCGGTCGGCGGCGGTCAGATCCTCGGGGCCAACTACGGCGACGCCGCGCTCGATCATTTCTAGACGAAGCGCTCGCCAAGTCACCTGCTGGTCCTGCATCAGCTTGCCGGCGCGGCGGTTGATCGCCACGAGTTGCTGCGGCGGCGTCAAGCCGTCTTGGCTGGGCGTGGAGATGCCAGCCTGGACCTGGCCCTTGAGTCCCGCGACGCGCACCATGTAGAACTCGTCGAGATTGTTCGCCGAGATCGACAGAAAGCGCAGACGCTCGAGCAAGGGATAGCGGCGATTGTCGGCTTCGGCGAGGACACGCTCATTGAACGCAAGCCACGACAACTCGCGGTTGATGAACCGGTCGGGCGAACGTTCGCCCACCGGCGCGTCTGCCGAGCGCATCGGCGCTTCCGGCCTAACCGCCATTTCCCGCTCCATGCCGCAAGTTTATAAACCCTATGTGAACATCTTATTGCAGTGCGGGGCAAGCGGTTGAGCACCCTCTTCCTGTTACGCCACGCCAAGGCCGTGGCCCAACACGCCGACGGCGACCGCGCCCGCGGCCTGAGCGACGCCGGCCGCGACAGCGCCCGGACGATGGCCGTGGCCGCGGCTGAGCGCCATTTCGCGCCGTCGCTGATCCTGTGTTCGGACGCGGTCCGCACGCGCGAAACCCTCGACATCGTGCTGCCGGCGCTCAAGCCGGAACCGGAGATCGTCTACGAAGAGGCGCTCTATCTCGCCGACGCCAAGCAGCTGCTCCAGCGCCTCCGCCGCATCCCCGACAATGTGCGCTCGGTCATGCTGGTCGGCCACAATCCCGGACTACAGGAGCTCGCCGTGATGTTGTCCGACCAACCGACTGGCCCGTTGATGGCGCGTTTGACCGTCGACTTTCCCACCGCGGCTCTCGTGCGCTTTGAAGTCAATTTATCGTGGTCGGCGCTCGAGCGTGGTAGCGCGCGGATGATGGCAATCCTCGCGCCGGCCGTACTGGCAAAACGCTAGAGCTTGAGCACCCGGCGCGCGAATGGTGCGGTGATCGCGTGCTTCTCGGCGAGCGCCGCGGCGTCGAGCGCCGCCACCGCCGCGCGCGCGGCGGCGAATGAGCGTTCGATCCGAGCGACGAGATAGCCGATCACGTCGGCCGCGACCGTCACCTGCCGATCGGCGAACAGCTTCACCAGCACTGCACTCAACAGCGCGTCGTCCGGCGCGTTCACCGCAACCGCCGGCGCCGCCAGCAGCCGGGATCGCAGATCGGCCAACGCGATCGGCCAGCGCGACGGCGGCTCGGCGGCGACGACCAGCAGATGTCCACGCCGCTCGGCAACGAGGTTGTGCAGATGCAGGAGTGCCTGCTCGGGCGCCCGGTTCGCGTCGTCGACCACAACCGCGCCAGCGTCGCCCAACCGGCTTGGCACCGTCGCGACGTCCAGCGTCGCCGGCTCGATGAAGGCGGTGATGATTCCGGCGGCTCGCGCGCGCGTGGTGAAAACGTGCGCCAAGTGCGTTTTCCCCGAGCCCGGCGGGCCGTGCAACGCCAGCGCCGGCCGCGGCCAGTCCGGCCAGCGTTCGAGCCATTTGACCGCGGACTCGTTCGACGGCGCGACCAGAAAATCTTCGCGGCCAAGCGCCGGCAGATGACCGAGATCGAGCGGCAGCTGCGCCACGCTAACCCCGCTTGCGCGGCGCGGCCGAGCCTGGATCGTAAAACGGACTTTGCAGATAGCGGCTCATGCCAAACCGGGCCAGCACGCCGACCACCGCGGCCGCCGGCAGCGCCAGAAGCACGCCGAGGAACCCGAAGAGCTTGCCGAAGGCGAGCAACGCGAAGATCACCCACAGCGGATGGAGATTGACGCGGTCGCCGACCAGCTTGGGCGAAAGAAAATTGGCCTCGACGCCCTGCCCGATCGCGAAAATCACCAGCACGCTACCGGCCGCCATCCAGGTCGGCGTCTGCACCAGCGTCAGACCCATGGCCAAGACGAAGCCGATGGCGCTGCCGATAATCGGGATGAACGACAGGATGCCGATCAGCAGGCCGATGACGATCGCGAAATTGGTGCCGACCACGCTGAGCGTGACGGCGTACCAGACCGCGAGTATGACACCGACGATGATTTGGCCGCGGATGAAACCGGCCAGGGTCTGGTTCACGATCGCCGCCTCGGCGCGCACCGTCGCGACATGCTGGCGTGGAATCCAGCTCTCGATGTGCCCGACGAAGCCGTGCCAGTCGCGCATCAAGTAGAAGGCCACCAGCGGCGTGATGAACACGAGCGACAGCAGGTTGGCGAGCGCCACGCCGCTACCGAGAACGTCCTTGGCGACGGTCGCGGCCCAACCAAGCACGGCCGAGGACCAGTCGCCGATCATGCCGCGTAGCTTGTCGACGTCAGCCGGCGACAGCCGTTCCTGCGCCACCTGGAGCAGTTGCTGGACCACGTGGCGGCCGGTATCCATCGCCGATGGCGCGACCCGCGCCAATTGACTCACCTGTACTTCGACCAGTGGCGCCACCATCAGAATGATCAGCGCGATCGCCAGCAGGAAGACGACAAGCATCACGAGCGCCGCGAGATTGCGCGACAGGCGCCAGCGTTCGAGCCGATCGACCGTCGGCGCCAGGAAATAGGCGATGCCGACGCCGGCGACGAATGGCACCAGCACCGATCCAAGTTGGTCGATCACGTAGATCAGGACGAGAAAGACGGCGACCCAGAACAGCGCGACGGCGCGCGGCGTCGGTTTCATGTCACGCCTCTTCCGCGCCGGGGAAGCCGCGCATCCAGCGCACGAGATAGACGCCGCCCGACAGGACGGTCGTCGCCGCCACCGCATCGATCAGGATGGCGGTGAAATGGCGATCCGCAATTCCAAGTCCGAGATGCGCGAGCACCCACGCGACCAGCAGGATCTGCAACGCCGTGTTGAGCTTGCTGATCATCAACGGCCGCGAATTGAGCGGTTCGGACGCGAACTGCGTCAGAATGAAACCGCCGATGATCAGCAGGTCGCGGAACACGACCAGGATCACCAGCCAATTCGGCAGGTATCCGGCAAGGCCGAGGGTGACCACCATGCTGACGATCAGTGTCTTGTCGGCGATCGGATCGAGCAGCGCGCCGAGCTCGGAGCGGCTGTTGAACCGCTTGGCGACGAACCCGTCGACCGCGTCCGATAATCCTGCGGCCAGGAACAGCCAAAACGCATCAGCCAAGTTGCCGTTGAGGATGAACCAGATGCCGACCGGCGCCGACAGCAGGCGCGCGAGCGATATGTAGTTCGGCAGGTTCATCGCGCGTCGCGTCTCAGTGCGGCGTGCCGGCGGCGTGCGGCGCGAGAACGTAGTTCGGCGCATCGCCATTGAGGTCGAGATTGTTCTGCGCCAGCGCCAGGCGCAACTGCGTCAGATCGCCGACGTAATGGATCGTAACCTCGGCATGCTGCCGATCGATCGCCAAAAGGTCGGTCTTTTGCACCGCCGGGATGGCGCCAAGCCGATGGCTCACCGAAACCCAATCCTTCAGCGCGGTGATCGGCACCGATGCCGTCAGCGTCGCGACTTGGGAAACATCGAGAATGTTCGCGGCCTTCCATGCGTCTTCGATTTGCGCGACCGTGCCGGCGACCGCGCGGGACAGGAGCGCGCCTTCGTCCTCGCCAGCAGCGAGCTTGTACGCCTGATTCCACGTCTGCGGCGCCGTACCGGAGCCGGGAGAATACCGCGTCGTGGCGACCGCGACGGATTCGTTCGCGGCGCCGCCATTCGCGACCGTCGCATGGGTGACCAGGACATCGGCGCCGTCATAGCGTTGCGAAATCGCCGCCAAGGCACCGTTGTCGGCGGCGAGCGCGGTTTTGGCATCAATCGCTGCAATATCTTCGGCACCGCCGAACGGCATCACCAGCGGCACCAGACCGGCGGGCGCGTTACGGCCGTTCCACGCCGCCCGCCACGGATTCGGATCTTCCCACAAGGCCGTAGCGTCGCCGCTGTCGAGCACCGGCAAGACGACCAGCGGCTTCGATGGCGTCTCGGCAAACGGCACGCCGGCGCCGCGGAGGAGCTGGCGCACGGCGTCGGGACGGAAATGGAATGTGTAGTCGGCCAGATAGCGGACGGCGGAATGACGCTCGTTGGCGACCTCGAAACCTTGAATGAGATCGTTGAGCGCGGCGTCGCTCGCCGGCGGTACGCGGCTTGCGTCCGACGCCCGAGTCAACCGCGCCAGCAGGATGGCATAGGCTTGGTGCTCGCCTTGCAACCGCGCCGCCTCGCGCGCGGCGTCGGCCGAAGCGGCGGTCGCGTCGACCGGCACGTTGGCGACCGTGTACACGCTGGCTTGCGCCGATGCGGCTTGCGCATTAGCCGACGACGACGCGAGCGCGAGACAAATCGCCGCCAATGCCGCCTGCAAGTGCCGCTTCGCCGTCCGCGCCGCCACCGTCATACCTTCGCCCGAGGCGTCGGTCATAACCCAGAACCGGCCGCCACGCCAGTGAGCGAAGGAGCATGGCGGCGGCCCTGCCGCTCGCGCAGCAGAAATAGCTGACGCCGTCGTGGCCCGCGTCAGAGGCCGACGCGCTTGAGTTGTGGCTCGGGATAGCGCGCGCCGGCCACCGCGCCTTTGTGAAAGGCCTTGTCGAGCGCGGCGAGCGTTACCGGAGAAACCGCGATCTCGGCCGCTTTGGCGTTCTGCTCGACCCATTTGCGGTGGCTTGTCCCCGGCAACGCGACGATGAACGGACGGCGCGACAGCACCCAAGCCAGTGCGAGCTGCGCCGGCGTGCAATTCTCATTGGCCGCGAGCTGTTTCATCGTCGGCAGCAGCGCGGCGTTGCGCGCGAGATTTTCGGCCGCGAAGCGCGGGTGGGCGCGCCGGCGATCCTTCTCGTTCAGATCGTCGAGGCCGCCGATCGTGCCGGTGAGAAATCCGCGCCCGAGCGGACTATAGGCGACGTAACCAACGCCGAGCTCTTCGCAGGCCTGAAAAAGTCCGTCCTCGGCATCGCGGGTCCACAGCGAATATTCGGTTTGCAGCGCCGCAACCGGATGCACGTTGTGCGCACGACGCAACGTCGCCGCCGACGCCTCGGAAATTCCAAGGTGCTTGATCTTGCCCTGCTGCTTCAGCTTGACCATCGCGCCCACGGTGTCTTCGATCGGCACCTCGGCGTCGACGCGATGGATATAATAGAGATCGATCGTGTCTTCGCCGAGCCGCCTCAGGCTCTTCTCGCAAGCCTCGGTCACGTATTCGGGCCGGCCGCACACCGTTTGCTTGCCGTCGGGCGTCTGCAAATTGCCGAACTTGCTGGCCAACACGACCTTGTTACGGCGACCTTTGATCGCGCGACCGACCAGCTCTTCGTTCTTGCCGCCACCGCCGTAGACGTCCGCCGTATCGATCAGATCGACGCCGAGCTCGACCGCACGATGGATGGTGGCGATAGCCTCGTCGGGATCGGGCTGGCCATACATCGGTGTCATGCTCATGCAGCCGAGACCGATACACGACACTTCGAGCGAGCCGAGCTTCCGGCGTTTCATAGCCATCTCCCGTTGATTTTTTCGGAGCGCGGCCGCGAAGGGCACGCGCAATCGAGCGCATAAATTATAAGGAAAAACGCCCTACTTGCCAGACCCGATTCGACACGCGAAGCTAGCGCCATGGCCGAAAACAAGGCGCCCGCTCCGGCAGTCACCGCCGCCGAAATGCGTTATGCGCTGGCGCTCGTCGTGGCGCCGGAAGACGCCGCGCGACTGAAGCGCAGCGGCCTGCTGCGCGGCGGCCGCCTGACCCAACGGCGGATCACCAGCACCTATTACGACACGCGCAAAAACGAGTTGCAGCGCCGGACGTTGGCGTTGTCGGTGCGGCGCGAAGGCCGCCGCGTACTCGAAACCCTCGAAGCCATGCCAGGCTCCGCCGCGGCGAGCGGTGAGCGGCCGATGTGGCAGACACCGCTGGCGCGCCCGGTTCCAGATCTGAAACCGCTCGCCAAGGTCGATGGCATCGGCAAGCTGGAAGACGAGCCGCTGAAACCGGTGTTCACTTGCCGGCTGCGGCGCAGCCGCGCCGTGCTCGAACCGGACGGCGCGGCGGTCGCGCTCTCCTTCGACGAAGGCGAAATCCGCACCCATGGCGGCCGCAAGCTGCCGGTCTCGGAGATCGAGCTCGAACTGCAACAGGGCACGCCGCGCGCCGTCTTTACGCTCGCCAATGCGCTTGCCGACGAAGCGCCGCTACGCGTCGAAATGCGAAGCAAGGCGGCCCGTGGCTACGCTTTGGCCAAGCGCACGGAGCCGCGTGACGCGTCGGCGACGTCGAAATTCGGCGCGGTCGATCTGCATCGCAGCATGGCGGCCGAGGATGCGCTGGCCGTCATCCTGCGGCGGTGCCTGGCACATCTGTTGGCAAACGAACCGGCGGCGCGCGCCAGCAAGGAAGAAGGCGTCCACCAGATGCGTGTCGCGCTCCGCCGCTTGCGCGTCGCGCTCGCGTTATTCCGGTCAATGCTGCCGGAAATGGAGCGCAACTGGGTGCGCGGCGAAGTCAAATGGCTGGCAAGCGCGCTTGGGCGCGCGCGCAACTGGGATGTCGTCAATGGCCTGATCCGGCGCGTGCGTACCGGCATGGCCGACGATCGCGATCTTGCCGCGCTCGCGCGCGCCACCGAACGTGAACGTCGCCGCGCCTACGACGCTCTGCGCGGCGTGCTCGCGACCCGGCGCTATACGCAGTTCACGCTCGGCTTGATGGGATGGATCGAAACACGCGCCTGGCGACGGCCGGGGGCGTTAGAGACGTCGATCCTGCAAGTTTCGGTCGTCGGCAAGCTCGCCGACGCGGTTTTGGAGCGGCGCTATCGCAAGGCGCGCAGCCGCGCACGTAACTTCGACCGGCTCGGCACCGTCGGTCGCCATCGGTTGCGCATCGCGCTCAAGAAAATTCGCTATGCCGCCGATTCATTCGCGTCGATCTATGCGGACAAGGCGGTTCGCCGTTACGTCAAGCACGTGGAGACCCTGCAAGACGGTCTCGGGCTACTCAACGACATCGCCTCGTCCGAGAAGCTGCTGCGGAATCTCGTGCAGCGGCGGCCGTCGCAGGCGCTGATGCGCGCCGACGCCTTGGTACAGGGATGGTGCGCCCATGTCGCGCTCGAGTGCGAGCCCGCCTTGAAGAAAGGGCTCAAGCGGCTGAAGAAGGCCAAGCCTTTCTGGCGCCGGCCGGCGCAGGCGTGACGCCGAAGCGGACGATCAGCTGCGAAGCCAATCCCGCAGCGGAAGTGCGGCCGCAATCGCCGCCAGAATGCCGAGCATGAGGAAGGTCATATTGCCGTCGGCCGCCGCGATGCGCAGGCATGCCGCCGACAACAAGGCTTCACCGACGAAAATGATCAGATCGACGACGAAGTTGCGCAGGACCATATCGTCCTCGATGCCGTCGTCGAGCCGTCGGCGGAGAAACAAGCGATACCCCCAATGCTCGTTGGCTTTCATTTCACCGGTCTTCATTGGAGGGCACTCGTCGCCGAGGCGTGCCACATCTGCACGGCGAGAATTTGGAGGGCGAGTTGACGGCGGCGCTCGCGTGTTTCCGTGCTTGGCGGAGGCAACGGCGCGCCGTCGACCGAATGCATCAACGGCAGCGGCTCGACGTTCCAAGGCACCAGATGCCGCATCCGCTGGCGCGCGATTTCGATGTCGTCGACCGGCAAAGCCGGCGAGCCAAAGTCGTGTGGGACGGCTAACAAGCGCATGCGTAAATCATCGCGGATCGTATCCATGGCCGATCTATCCTCCTGGGCGGCAAATGCCGCAGAGGTTCAGAGACCGTGTGCCGTCCGGATCGTGAATGTCGGAATGTCGGGCAGTCTGACTTCCATGTGAACGCGGCGAGCGCCACGCCACAATTCGATGCCGTGGTAATGCGGCCGATGCTCAAGCATGTCACGGGCCGTTTCGACAGCATCCTGTTCCTCCCGGCATTCGATCATTTCGTCGGACCCGATTGAGCCCGTCGAATCGAGGAAGTAGCACCGGTACTGAACCAAGTTCGTCATTGCGAGCCCCCTCGCCGCGTCCTGCCACGGCACGGCCCTGGCGCCGGGAATTTGGAGGCACGCCCATCGACCCAAGCGATCGCGATGGTCTGGGCGGCGTTTTTTCTTGTTCGTGACCGCCGGCGATGACGGTCGGGTACAAGCCTCCGGTTCCGCGCAAACTGTGCGATGCGCGCCCACAAGGGTCAATTCGCCACTCCCTGAGGGGGGCTACGGAATCTACTGAGACGGGACGTTTGGGCGGCGGGGAAGGTCCCGCGGAATACGGTCTATTTCTCGGACGAAACCAGGCCGTGACGAATCGCGTAGCGTACCAGGCCAGCGACGTCATGAATGTCGAGCCGTTCCATGAGGCTAGCGCGATGTGACTCAATCGTTTTCACACTAGCGTCCAGCAACTGCGCGATCTGCTTGGACGATTTGCCTTCGGCGATCAATTGGAGGATTTCACGCTGACGCGGCGTCAAAAGGTCGAGCGAATTGGTCTGACCCTCGGCGCGATTGAGATAAACGTCGATCACGTGCTTCGAAATCGCCGGACTCAGGAAGATTTCGCCCCGTGCCACGGCCTCGATCGCCATTTCAAGCTCGCGTGGCGCCGATCCTTTGAGGACGTACCCCGACGCGCCGGCCCGAAGGGCCTGAAGCACGTGGCTCTCATCCGCGTGCATGGACAGCATCACGACCCGCACCTGTGGATAATCTTTGACCAGGCGGCGGGTCGCCTCGAGCCCGTTGAGACCGGGCATCGCGATATCCATCAGCACGACGTGGGGCTGTAACTTGCCGGCGTGCTCCAGCGCCTCGCGTCCATCGCCAGCCTCGCCGACGACCTGGATGGTGGGAAACTCGCCGATCAGGGATTTCAGGCTGGCGCGAATGAGCAGATGGTCGTCGCACAGCAGGATACGAATCGGGTTCATCGTCTCACTCAAACCTCGCTGGCGCCACACCACGTGCCGGCACCGTCGCCGGGACAAGGTAGAAGTGACACTATAGGCTTTCGCGCGGGCAAGGTTAAACCTGCCAGCCACGAGGCCGGAAAAGTCTTGTCGAGTCCGGCGATTATGCGGGTTTTCCCGCTATGAAATCAGGTTTTCCCCGATGAGCCTGTGCCACGGCGGCGTCTAAACTTGACCAGGGTTGGCTGGCGCATGGTTGCCCGAATGTGGTCGTTTGGCACCGGCGGAATAGGCCAGGAATTACGACCTAGCTGGACCGACCAGCCCGGTAATGCCGCGGCGCCTAGCCATGCGCGGCCATAATAATACGCTGACGGCGCTGTGATATTTGGATTGGATTACAGTGGTACGGCCTTGCCGGATTATTTTTGCGACGCAGGGCCGGTGCGCAACACGTGCGCAAAGGAAGCGTATGAGTAAGGGTAGTATCGGTGACCAATGACGGATAACGCCGAGTGGCTCACACTGATCGCCGCCGCGGTGCCGGTGGCGCTCTATACGGCCGACGCCGATGCCCGGCTCACCGGGCCACGTATCGTCAACGAGACCTTGGCGCAATCGCTCGGTTATCAGCCGGCTGACTTCATCAGCAACCCGGGCCTGTGGATGTCGCGCGTTTATCCCGACGATCTGCCGGCGCTCCTCGCGCGTGCCGAGCAAATCGCCGCCACCGGCTCGTTCGCTATCGACTACCGCTGGCTTGCCGCCGACGACAGCGAGCGGATTTTCGCCGAACACGCCGTGGTGATCGGGGATCAACGCGGCCGTCCGTCGCGCGTCCAGGGCATCACGCTCGACATCACCGAACGCGCGTCGATGCAACGCCAACTGAGCCAGGCGCAGCGCATGGCGGCGGTGGGCCGCATCACCAGCACCGTTGCGCACGAGCTCAACAATCTGTTGACCGTGATCATGTGGAATCTGGATCTGATGACGCGTTCGCTCGACGGCACCAGCAAGGACTTCGATCGCGCGCACATCGCGTTAAGCGCGGCGCTCAATGGGACCAGCCTGCTGACGCAACTCACGGGGTTCGCGCGCCCCGACCGCATCGCGGCCGATGCGATCGACGTCGGTGGCATGCTGACGCGCGTGACCCAGGTATTGCGCTTCGTCCTCGGCGCCGATATCGCGGTTGAAACCAATGTCGTGTCCGAATTGTGGCCGATCGAGGCCAGCCCCGATCAGCTTGAACTGGCGTTGGTCAACCTGGCCATTCACGCGCGGCAGGCCATGCCGGAAGGCGGCCGCCTGGTGATCGAAGCCAAAAACCTGCCGGCACGCAGCCCACGAAACGACAACAGTTTCGGGCGCGATGCCGTGGCGATCTCTGTCAGCGGCGCGGCGTCGGGCCCCGTCAATCCGCCGCCGGAAGGACGCGGCAACGAAATGTTGGCGATGGTGCGCAGCGTCGTCGAGGCGTCGGGTGGACGCTTGGCACTGGGCGGCCCGGACGGCACGATGCAGACACGCCTGCTCCTGCCGCGCGCAGCCGCGGCCGGCAGCAAGACGACCGCATCCATCGATCGCCGCGACGAAAGCAAAGCCCGCGCTGCCCGCACGGTTCTGGTCGTGGAAGACGATCCCGACGTTCGTAATATTACCGTGGCGCGCCTCGGCGAGTTCGGACACCACGTCCTTGAAGCCGACAACGCCAAAGCCGCGCTCGATATCCTCGGTCGCGACGACGCGATCGATCTGCTATTCACCGACATCGCGATGCCCGGCGGCATGAACGGGCTCGAACTGGCTCGGCGTGCGCTCCAATTGCGGCCCGGCATCCGGGTGCTCTTCGTTTCCGGATACACCTCGTCGGCGCACACCGAGGGCAACACCCCCGGCGAGTTCCTTCAGAAGCCGTACCGCCAGGAAGATCTCGGTCGCGCGCTGCATCGTGCGCTGCATCGCGGCGCGACGGCCGCCGCTTAACTCGACCGAAGAAACGCGGCGCCGCGACCGTACGCATGTCGGCCGGTTTGAGCCGGGTGACGGTCTATGATCTACTGGCGATAGTCATGCCAAGCTCCCGGCCCGGTCACCGGACGACAGCAAGCGACACCGCGTCGGACGCGCTCTGCGTGCTGGTCGTCGAAGACGACGAGCTTGTCCGCGAAGCCACCGTCGGCAACGTCGTCGATCTCGGCCACCGGGTTCTCGAAGCCGCCGATGCCGACGCAGCGTTGCAAATCATCGACGGCGGCGCCGCCGTTGACGTGCTGTTCACCGATGTGCGCCTACCGGGCAAGGACGGCAGCCAGCTCGCCCGCGAGGCGCGGCAGCGGCGCCCGACGCTCAAAGTGATCCTCACCAGCGGCGGGCCGGCTCCCGACACACCGGCCAACGGCGCCGGCGGCGCGGTCTGGCTCGGCAAACCCTACAAGTGGGACGATCTGAAGCGCGCCTTCGCGCTGGTGGACGAGCGGCACCGCTAATCTCCAACTGCCGCGATACCGTGAACCGGCCGCATGGCCGCGGCACGACACACAAAAATCACCGTTAGTCACAGCATCCTTGGCTAGGCTTTCCGGTACGTTGCGCGGCAGCCCGCCAGCGTGCCCGGTCATCGGGCAGGGAGCCGGAAATGCGTGCTGTTCGGCATGTTGTCGTCGTGGCGATGGCCGTTTTCGCAGGTTGGCTTGTCGTGGCCGACGGTGGTGGTCACAGCACGCCGCGGGCCCAAGCCGAAGACGCGGTGCCAGCCGGCACGCCGGCGGCCATACTGACCAAGGACAAGGCGCAAGCCATCCTCGGCAAGCCGGTCACCAGCACCAAGGGCGAAGCGATGGGCCGCATCGTCGACGTGATTGTCGACAAGGCCGGGACGACCCGCGCCGCGATCATCGACTTCGGCGGCTTTCTGGGCGTCGGCAGCCGCCAAATCGCCGTCGATTGGGCCGCACTGCATTTCTCGCCGGCGGGGCAGCCCGAACGGATCACGCTCGATCTGACGCGCGACCAACTCAAATCCGCGCCGCAATACGAGAAAGGCAAACCAGTGGTCGTCCTGGGTGCGTCGGGCAACACCCAGCCGCTGGCAGAGGGCGAGTACCCATTGGATCACTAACCGTGGATGCCGGAGCGTGCACGTTTACGAGAAGCTTGGGTCGGACGTGCGCCACCCGCCTGTGCCGGCGCCGGTGTCCGCACCCGTGCATGCGCCGTCGCAGCGTAGCCTGCGGGGCCTCGACGGTTTCAATTTCTTCATCGCCAACATTCAAACCGGCTTCGGACCGTTCATCGCCGTCTATCTGACGGCGCAAGCCTGGACCCAGGTCGATATCGGCTTCGTTCTGACGTTGAGCGGGTTCGTCGCGCTGGCGGCCCAGGTGCCAGCTGGCATCCTGGTCGACACCGCGAAACATAAAAGAACGCTGGCGGCACTTGCCGCTGCGGCCATCGCGCTCAGCGCGCTCATGTTGGCCGCGTGGCCGATCCTGCCGCTCGTTCTCGGCGCGGAAATCCTGCACGGCCTGGCTAGTTGTTTGATGGGTCCGGCGATCGCGGCGATCAGCCTGGGCCTGGTCGCGTCCCACGAGATCGGCGAGCGCCTGGGCCGCAATGCGCGCTATGCCTCGGCTGGCAATGGCATCGCAGCAATCTTGATGGGCGCCTGCGGCCGCCTGATTTCCAACCGCGCCGTGTTCGTGTTGACGGCCTTGCTCGCGATCCCAGCCTTGGTCGCGCTGCTGCGCATCCGGTCGCGTGAAATCGATCCGGTGCGCGCACGCGGCGGCCAGCCCGGTGGAAGCGAGCAGCATTCGCCGCTGCACGGTATCGCCAGCAATCGCCCCTTGCTGGTCTTCGGCGCCGGCCTGATCCTGTTCAGCCTTGCCAATACGCCGATGCTGCCGTTGGTCGGCGGGATCATGACGATGCGCTCGAGCCGCTGGGCGACCGTTCTCATCGCCGCCTGCATCGTCGTGCCACAAATCTTCGTCGCCATCTTGTCGCCGTGGGTCGGGCGCCGATCCGAAACCTGGGGACGGCGGCCGTTGCTGATCCTGGGATTTGCCGCGCTGCCGATCCGCGGTGTCTTGTTCGCGCTGTTCACGAGCCCATACTTGCTGGTGGTGGTACAGATCCTCGACGGCATTTCGGCGGCCGTACTGGGCGTGATGCTACCGCTCGTGGTCGCCGACGTTACGCGCGGCACCGGCCGTTACAATGCCGCCCTCGGCACGGTGGGAACAGCCGCCGCCATCGGCGCGTCGGTGAGCACGACCTTGGCCGGCTATGTGAATGACCGGCTGGGCAGTCCGGTGGCGTTTCTCAGCCTCGCGGGCGTGGCGGTGCTCGGTGTCGGCCTGTTGCTGTTGTTTATGCCCGAAACGCGACCCGTGGAGCGCTGACGGTTCATGACGGACATCCGATCGAAGCCACAATCGAAGCCGGACGCCGGCACGGGCGATTTCTACATCAGCGCGGCCACGTCGGGTGCCGAACGCCGGCCGCCGCGGGCGCTCAAGCATGGCGACACGTTTGCCGTGTTCGACGACAACGGCGACGTGGCCGGCGGCGCCTTGAATCCGGCCGGCCTCTATTATCGCGACACGCGGCACCTGTCGCATTTCGCCGTGTCGATCGACGGCCAGCGCCCGCTCCTGCTGAGTTCCAATCTCCAGGACGACAACGCGGTCCTTTCGGTCGACCTCGCCAACCCCGATCTGCACCGGGCCGGCCGCCTGACTCTGCCGCGCGACACCATCCATGTCCGGCGAACGACTTTTCTCTGGCAAGGTGCCTGCTACGTGCGGCTGGCGCTGCACAATTTCGACCGCCAACCGCATCGCATCCTCCTTGGACTCGAATTCGCCGCCGATTTCCGCGACCTGTTCGAAATCCGCGGCAGCGTTCGTGAACGCCGCGGCACGCTGACGATCGATCGGCACGATGCCGCGATGGTCGTGATGCGTTATCGAGGCCTCGACAACGTCTTGCGGATCACGCGGCTCGACTTTACGCCGGCCGCCGACACGCTGACCGACGATATGGCCAAATTCGACGTGACACTCGCGCCAGGCGAACGGGCGAGCATCTTTCTGACCATTCGCTGCGACACCGACACGCCGGCCGGGCCCAACGCCTTTTTCGGCGCGATCCGGGCGGCGCGCCGCGATCTCCGGGCCGCGACATCGCGCGCCGCCGTGATCGACGGCTCCAACGCCGTGCTCAATCGGATCCTGTGCCGATCGGTCGCCGATCTCTACATGTTGCTGACCGATACGCCGGAAGGCGCTTATCCATACGCGGGCATTCCGTGGTTCAGCACGCCGTTCGGCCGCGACGGCATCATCACGGCGCTCGAACTGCTGTGGTTCGACCCAACCATCGCCAAGGGCGTGCTGCGCTTCCTCGCGGCCACGCAGGCGCACCAGTTCGATCCCGAGCATGCCGCGCAGCCGGGCAAAATTCTGCATGAGATGCGCCAGGGCGAGATGGCACGCCTCGGCGAGGTACCGTTCGGCCGCTACTACGGCACAGTCGACGCCACGCCGTTATTCGTCCTGTTGGCCGGACGTTATTTCGCACGCACCGACGACCGCGAAACGATCAAGACACTCTGGCCGCATATCGACGCGGCGTTGCGCTGGATCGACGGCGACGGCGATCCGGACGGCGACGGCTTCGTCGAGTATGCCGCGACGCCGGGCAAAGGCCTCGTCAATCAAGGCTGGAAGGATTCGGCGGATGCCATATCGCACGCCGACGGCACGCTGGCGAGCGGCGCGATCGCGCTATGCGAAGTCCAGGCCTATGTCTACGGCGCCAAGCGCGCCGCAGCGGCGATCTGTCGGGCACTCGACATGCAAGCGCGTGCCGACGAGCTGGAAGACGCCGCGCAAACGTTGCGGCGGCGCTTCGATGCCGCGTTCTGGTGCGAGGATATCGGCACCTATGCCCTCGCGCTTGACGGCAACAAGCGTCCGTGTCGCGTCATCAGCTCCAACGCGGGCCACGCGCTGTACGCCGGGATCGCCGAACCGTCGCGCGCGACGCGCGTGGCGGCGACCCTGCTCGGCCGCGATTCCTATTCGGGCTGGGGCGTGCGCACGCTGGCCGCGTCCGCGCGCCGCTACAATCCCATGTCGTACCATAACGGCTCGGTGTGGCCGCACGACAACGCCATCATCGCGCTCGGCTTGGCGCGTTACGGTCTGAAGCGCCAAGCTCTCGCAATCTTCGATGCGCTGTTTGCCGCCGTGCAGCACATGGATCTGTTGCGGCCGCCCGAACTGTTTTGCGGCTTTGCGCGGCGGCACGGCGTCGGACCGACGCGCTACCCCGTCGCCTGTTCGCCACAGGCCTGGGCGAGCGCAACGCCGTTGGCCCTGGTCGAGGCGTGCCTCGGCCTCCACTGCGACAGCATCCGTGGCGAGGTCCGTCTTGAAAATCCGATCTTGCCGCGGAACGTCGACGAATTGCGCCTGCGCCGGGTTCGCATCGGCGACGGCGAAGTCGATCTGCTGCTGCGCCGGCATGACGGCGAGGTCGCCGTCACCGTCCTTCGGCGTCACGGCGATATCCGCGTCATTGTCATGAACTGAGCGGCGCTGCGCGCCCTCGCCCGGCTAAGCCCCGACACGGTTTGCGGTCTGTGCCGGCGACCGCTTTCCAAGCCACGCGCGTTAGGCTACACAACGCTATGCCCTTCGGGGCAACGGGCCGCCGGCAGAAGCGGCCCGGCGAGGGAGCGACCGAACGTGGCGGAGATCATTCTCGAAGCGCGCGGTCTGTCCAAGGAGTTCCTTGGCTTCGCCGCCGTGCGCGACGTCTCGCTGAAGGTCGCCCGCAATTCGATCCACGCGCTGATCGGACCGAACGGCGCCGGCAAAACCACCGTCTTCAATCTGCTGACCAAATTTCTCGAGCCGACGTCCGGCTCAATCGTCTTCATGGGGCGCGACATCACGCGCGCCAGAGCGGCCGATGTCGCGCGCCTGGGAATGGTGCGATCGTTCCAGATTTCGGCGGTGTTTCCGCACATGACCGTACGCGAGAACGTCCGAGTTGCGCTCCAACGCCCTCTCGGCATGTCGTATCAGTTCTGGCGCCCGATCGACGCGCTAGCCGGTCTCGACGACCGCGCCGACGCGGTGCTGGCTTCGGTCGGATTGCGCGACCAAGGCGATCTGCTGGCGGCCGAACTGCCGTATGGCGGCAAGCGCGCGCTCGAGATCGCGACGACGCTGGCGCTCGAACCGGCGTTGCTGCTGCTCGACGAGCCGATGGCTGGCCTCGGCTTGGAGGACATCAAGCGGATTTCGGCGTTGATACGCGAGGCCGTGAAAACGCGCACCGTCCTCATGGTCGAGCACAATCTTTCGGTGGTTGCCGATCTCTCGGACGTCATTACCGTGCTGACACGCGGCCACGTCCTGGCCGAAGGGCCTTACCGCGAGGTCGCACACAACGCCGATGTGCGCGAAGCCTATCTCGGGACCGGCCATGCCTAGCGCCGCCGCCGACACGCTGCTCGACGTTCGCGGGCTCGAAGCCTGGTACGGCGAATCGCACGTGTTGCATGGCATGGATTTCACGGTGGCGGCGGGCGAAGTCGCCACCCTGCTCGGCCGTAATGGCGCCGGCAAGACCACGACGCTCAAATCGATCATGGGCATCCTGCCGGAGCGCCACGGCACGGTCACCTTCGCGAGCCACGCCATCGTCGACCTGCCGGCCTATCGCATCGCCCGGCTCGGCATCGCCTATTGTCCCGAGGATCGTGGCATCTTCGCCAGCCTTTCGGTCGAAGAGAATCTGATGCTGCCGCCGGTGATCGCGCCGGGCGGCATGGCGGTCGACCAGATCTACCAGCTCTTTCCCAATTTACTCGAACGCCGTACCAGCCAAGGCACCAAACTGTCTGGCGGCGAGCAGCAGATGCTCGCGATCGCCCGTATCCTGCGCACCGGCGCGCGGCTGTTACTGCTCGACGAGCCAACCGAAGGCTTGGCGCCGGTGATCGTGCAACAGATCGGCGTGGCCATCGGCCGGCTCAAACAGGCTGGCTTCACGATCCTGTTGGTCGAACAGAACTTCCGCTTTGCGGCGACCGTTGCCGACCGCCACTTCGTGGTCGAGCACGGCCGGGTCGTCGACATGATTCCGAACGAACGGTTGGAGGCCGAGACCAACAAGCTGCATGAATATCTCGGCGTATGAAACGCATCAGGGGAGAGGAAACATGAAACGTAGATCGCTTCTGGCCGCGGGTTTTGCCGCGGCGCTGGCGTTTGGCGCGGCGGCTCCGGCCGCTCAAGCGGCGAACGACAAGGTGGTCATCGGCGTGATGAACGACATGTCGTCGGTCTATTCCTA
>DATEMD010000095.1:0-5235 GCA_035275845.1 Allostellaceae bacterium
TCCCACGGATTGTGCTCCATCTCGAACACGATGCCGTCGTATTTCGACTGACTGAAAGCCAGCGCGTTCTCGATGTCGGCGATGGTGAAGGCGGTGAAGGTCGGCTGGCCCTGTTCCAGCGCGCGGATCACGCCATTGAGGCGCGGAATGTCGGTCATCGTTCCTCCCCATCAGGCGGCGCATCCTAGCAGCCGCCCGGTTTGACAAGCAAAGAGGCGGTTCCTAGCATTCGCCGCGATGATCATCGACTGCCACGGCCATTACACCACCGCGCCGAAGGCGCTCGAGGCGTTTCGCGAGAAGCAGCTGGCCGCGGCCAAGGACAAAGCGAAGCTACCGGCGCCCGACACGCTCGCGATCCCGGACGACGCGATCCGCAACGGCATCGAGCAGGCGCAGCTCAAGCTGCAACGCGAACGCGGCACCGACGTGACCATCTTCTCGCCGCGCGCGTCGGCGATGGCGCATCATCTCGGCAGCGAAGCGACGAGCCAGGATTGGACGCGCGTCTGCAACGACATGATCCATCGCGTTTGCCGGCTCTATCCGGAAAATTTCGTCGGCGTCTGCATGCTGCCGCAGTTTCCCGGCGTGCCGCCGAAGAATTCGATCGCCGAACTCGAACGCTGCGTGACGAAGCTCGGCTTTGTCGGCTGCAACCTCAACCCGGACCCGTCCGGCGGTCGCTGGACCGACCCGCCGCTGACCGACAAATGGTGGTATCCGATTTACGAAAAGATGGTCGAGCTCGACGTGCCGGCGATGGTGCATGTCAGCTCGTCGTGCAATCCGAACTTTCACGCGACCGGCGCGCATTACATCAACGCCGATACGACCGCCTTCATGCAGTTTTTGACCTCGGACCTGTTCAAGGATTTTCCGACACTGCGGTTCATCATTCCGCACGGCGGCGGCGCGGCGCCTTATCATTGGGGGCGCTATCGTGGCTTGGCACAGGACATGAAGCGGCCGCCGCTCAACGAGCTACTACTCAACAACGTCTATTTCGACACCTGCGTTTATCACCAGCCGGGCATCGACCTGCTGCTCAAGGTCGTGCCCGCCGACAACATCCTATTCGCTTCGGAAATGGTCGGCGCGGTGCGCGGCATAGATCCCGAAACCGGGCACTATTACGACGACACCAAGCGCTATATCGACGCCGCCAACCTGTCCGCCGCGGACAAGAACAAGGTCTACACCGGCAACGCGCGCAGGGTTTTTCCGCGCTTGAAACTGCCGGGCCTCGCCTGACGCTCAGCCGAGCGCGAGCGTATCCGGCGTAAACAACGGCTCGACCGCCAGCTTGTCGCGCGTCATATGCTGTTCGACGCAGAAATGCGTCGCGGCTTCAAGCGCCGTGCGATTGGCGGCAACGCCATAGGGAAACGGGTCACCGACCACGGCTTTGAGCGCCAATGCCGCCTGATCGGCGGCCGAGCCGTCGCCGCCGGCGTCGAGCCGCTTCAGGTACACGGTCTTCGCGGCCTTGAAGATCTCGAACAGTTCGCGCGCCAGCGTCGGGCGCGCCGCCACGGCGCGCTGGCTCAGCGTGATCATGTGATTGATCGGATAAATGCCGGTCTTTCGGTAATAGGTGAAACCGGCTTCGCGCGCATCGGGGATCAGCGGCTTGATTTCCGGCGCGCTCGAGCGGACGTCGCCAACCGCCGCGCTGACGCCTTCTTTCAGCAGGAGCTCTTCAGCCGAACGGCCGCGGAACCGGTAATCGACATTCGGCGGCGCACGATATTCCGCGACATGCTCTTCGTCGGTCGGCAGCCACGTGACCCGATCGAGGTCGACGCCGTATTCGTGCTGCAAGATGCCGCGGACCCACAGGCCGGTGGTGACGGTATAGCCACGATTGACCGCGACTTGCCGGCCTTCCAGGTCCTTCGGGCCGCCGATGCCCGTATCGGCGTGGCGGAACGCCGCCCAGTGGTGGAAATTGCGCGTGACGAAGACCGGGATCGCGGTGATCGCCTTGCCGGCGGCACGCGCGCAGAGATAGGTCGTCAACGCCATCTCGCACACGTCGAACTCGAGATCGCGGACTTGGCGCCGCATCGCCGCCGGAATCGAATCGAATTCGACGAACTCGAGATCGAGGCCACCGCGCACGTCCGGGTTTTCTTTCAAACTCCGCGTCAGGCCATAATTGCCGACGACGATGCGCAACCCCAACCGAGCCTCCTATGTCGACCGCACGACAATAGCGGGCGCGTTGGCTCCGAGATAGCGCCTCAGAGCTCGTAGGCGCTGTGCAGTTGAGGAATTTCGATCGCGGTATCGCGCAGCAACGGCGCCAGCGCGTTCATCGCCGGCACTTCGCCGTGGACGATGAAGGTGCGGCGTTTGCCACGAATGCCGGCGTGCCAAGCGACCAGCTCGGGCTGGCCGGCGTGGGCGGAGAAGCCGTTCAGCGTGTGGACGGCAGCGCGCACGGGGATGTCTTCGCCGAACAGGTGGATGGACTTCGCGCCGTCGATGATTGCACGCGCCGGCGTGCCAGCGCCGGCATAACCGACGAAAACGACGCTCGCTTCGGGCCGCGACAGGTTATAGCGAAGATGGTGCCGAATGCGTCCCCCCGTGCACATGCCGGACCCCGCCATGATCACGGCGCCGCCGGTCACCGCGTTGATGGCGATTGAATCGGCGCGATCGCGGGTGCGGTGCAAGCCCGGCACGCTGAACGGATCCTCGCCACCATTGATCATCGCGACGATCGGCGGCTGCAGGCTTTTTGGATAGTGCTCGAAGATATCGACCGCCGAAATCGCCATCGGTGAATCGAGAAACACCTTCATGCTCGGCGGCAACTGGTTCGCAGCCACGGCGCGATGCAGGATGTAGAGGATTTCTTGCGCCCGTTCGAGCGCGAAGGTCGGAATCACCACGTTGCCGCCGCGTGTGAACGTCGCGGTGATCGTCTGCAACAATTCGGCGACGGATTGATCGATGGCGCGATGCGCGCGATCGCCGTAGGTCGATTCGATGACGATGTAATCGGCCTGCGCCGGCGTCGACGGTGGCGGCAGCAGCGGCCGCCCGCTATTGCCGATATCACCCGAGAACAGCACCGATTTGCGTGCGCCGCCGTCGTCCACTTCGACCAGGATGCTGGCCGAACCGAGGATGTGACCGGCGTTGTAGTAAGTCGCCGTGATGCCAGGCGCGACCTCGATCGGCTGGCCGTATTCGGCCGTCCGCTTGAACAATCCGACGCTGTTGGTAGCGTCGACCAGCGTGTAGAGCGGCTTCGGCGCCGGCCGATGGTTGCCATGGCGGTCGTTGAGGCGGGCGCGACGCCGTATTTCCTCGTCCTGGAGATGCGCGGCATCGGCAATCACCAGGCGCGCCAGTTCGCGCGTCGCCGCCGTCGCGATCACTTCGCCGCGAAAGCCTTGCCGGTACAGCAGCGGCAGACGCCCGCAATGGTCGAGGTGAGCATGCGTCAACAGCATGAAGTCGATCGCCTTCGGGTCGAAGCCGAACGGCGCGGCGTTCTCGGCATCGAGCTCGCGGCTGCCCTGGAGCATGCCGCAATCGATCAGCACCCGTTTGCCAGCAACTTCGAGGAGATGGCACGAGCCGGTGACGTCGCGGTCCGCGCCGTGGAAGGACAATCGCATCGCCATGTTCTATGCCACATCCCACGGTCCGCGTCCCCTGCTTCGGTGGGCCATTTTGCGGGTTGGGCGCCAGTGTGGTTCCGTTAGACTGCCGTCCCAGCGCGCCGGACATGGCAGCCGGGAGGATTGAATGTACAAGGCATCCGCAAACGTGCTTCTGCCGACATCGATCATCGGCTCGCTGCCGCGGCCCGCCTGGTACGACGCGGTGCTCGGCAGCCAGACCTTCCTCGAAGCGATGGCCAATTCGCGTCACCGCGAACAATACGAAGATGCGGTGTCGGTTTTCCTGCGCGCACAAGAGATCGCGGGTCTCGACATCGCCACCGACGGCGACGCGCATTACGACGAGCAAGTCGGCGGCATGAGCTGGCAGAGCTATGCGCCGTCGCGCATGGCGGGCTTCGATCGCGCACCCAAGCCGACGCAATACAGCGTCGGCGCCGTGCCATTTCCGCGCGGCCATATCTTGCACGACTTCCTCGAGGCGCGCGTTTTGCCCAAGGTGGTTGGGCCGATCGGCCGCGGCGACCTGCAATATGCGGCGATGTGGCGCGTCGCCCAGCGCATGACCCGGAAGCCGGTCAAATTCGGCACCATCACGCCCGAGTTGTTGGCGATGGGCCTGGTCGACGAGCACTACAAGGACCCGGTCGAGCGCACCATGGCGTTGAGCAAGGCGCTCAACGAAGAACTCAACGACCTCGCCGACGCCGGCTGTCCGGTTATCCAGATGGAAGAGCCGCAAATCCACATGGTGCCGGCACGCGGGCCGACCTTCGGCAAGCTCGGCACGGCCGAGCTGATCAAGATCTTCAACGCGACAGTGAAGGGCCTGCGCGGCAAGACCGAGGTGTGGTGCCACACCTGCTGGGGCAACCCATCGCAGCAACGCATCTTCCGCGACGTGCAGAGCTACCAGCCGACGCTCGACGCGCTCGCACAGGTCGATGCCGACGCCCTCACCTTCGAGACCTGCTCATCCGGTACCGGCGATCTCAAGGCGATCGGCGAAATCATCAAGGACAAGAAGATCGTCGTCGGCGTCATCGACCACCACACGCTCCAGGTCGAGCGCCCCGACGAAGTCGCCGCGATCATCCGCGCGGCGCTCAAATACGTTCCGGCCGAGCGGCTGATCGTGTCGTCGGATTGCGGCATGGGCCGCGAAGGCATGAGCCGGCGGCACGCGACCTACAAGATGGTCGCGATGGTCCAGGGCACCAATATCGTGCGTAAGGAGCTGGGTTTACCGGAGGCCGAATGCCTCGCCGCAGACCCGCGCTATTCGCTCACGTTGACGAAGGGCTGAGGCTAGGCGACGCCGCGCAGACCGACGGCGGTTTCGCCGCTTTCGGCCGGCAGTGTGACGGTAACGGTTGTTCCGTGGCCTGGGGTGCTGGCGATGGAGAACTGGCCGCCATGGAGCTCGACGAGGCTCTTGGAGAGGGGCAAGCCCAGGCCGGTGCCTTCGTGGGCACGGGTCATGGCGTTGGAGATCTGGCCGAAGGGCTCGAGCGCCTTGGGGATGTCGGCCTCGGCCATGCCGATGCCGGTGTCGCGGACGGCGATCTCGACGGCGCCCTCCCAGGTCTTG
>DATEMD010000096.1:0-4306 GCA_035275845.1 Allostellaceae bacterium
TGGCGGTTAGTCTCGAAGGCAGCGTGGGTTGAACATGCTTGAAATCAAGAATTTGCACGCGCGGATCAGCGAAGGCCGCGAGATCCTCAAGGGCGTCGATCTGACGGTGAAGCCCGGCGAGGTGCACGCCATCATGGGGCCAAACGGCTCGGGCAAGAGCACACTCGCCGGCGTGCTATCCGGCAAGCCGGGCTACGAAGTGACTGAAGGCAAGGTGCTGTTCCAGGGCCGCGATCTGCTGACGATGGCGGCGGACGAGCGTGCGCGCGAAGGCGTGTTCCTTGCGTTCCAGTATCCGGTCGAGATTCCGGGCGTCAACAACATGTATTTCCTGCGTGCCGCGCTTAACGCCGTGCGCAAGCAGCGCGGCGAGAGCGAGATGGACGCCGGCCAGTTCCTCAAGGCGGTGCGCGCCAAGCTCAAGTTGCTCGAGATCGGCGAAGATTTGCTTCAGCGCGGCGTCAACGTCGGATTCTCCGGCGGCGAGAAGAAGCGCAACGAAATCTTCCAGATGGCGATGCTCGAACCGAAGCTGGCGATTCTCGACGAGACTGACAGCGGCCTCGACATTGACGCGTTGCAGATGGTGTCGCGCGGCATCAACGCGCTGCGCGCGCCGGAACGTGCCATCGTGATGATCACGCACTACCAGCGGCTGTTGAACCACGTCGTGCCCGATCGCGTGCACGTTCTGTCGGGTGGCCGCATCGTCAAATCGGGCGGCAAGGAATTGGCGCTCGAGCTCGAACAGACAGGCTATGGCGCTTTTGGGGACGCGGCGTGAGCGCAATCGCGGAAATTCAGCCCTACGTCGAAGCGTTCAAGGCGCAGCCGCACTTGGCCGAGCCAGGGTGGCTGAAACAGCGACGCGAAGGCGCGATGCAGCGTTTTGCGGAGCTCGGCTTTCCGACGCGAAAGCAGGAGGCGTGGCGCTTTACCGATCTCCAGCCGTTGCAGCGCGCACCGTTCCCGCCGGCGGCGGGAATGGGCAAAGCCGCGGCGGCCGATATCGCGCCGTGGCTCTATGCCGATGCAGCGCACCGCATCGTTCTGGTCGACGGTGCCTTCGCGCCGGAGCTTTCGGCGATCGGTGAGCTTCCCGAAGGTGTGTGGCTCGCCTCGACCACACAGACGCTGCGCGCACGGCCCGAGTTGCTGAATACCGCGTTGCGCGAGACCGATGCGCTCGGCGCGCAGCCGTTTGTCGCACTGAATGCCGCGCTGTTCGCCGACGGGTTCGTGCTGGCACTCGAAGCCGGCGCGGCACTTGACCGTGCCGTCGAAGTCGTGCACCTCGGCCGTGCCGCCGGCCGGTCGGCGCAATTGCGCAATCTGATCCTGCTTGGCGCCGGCAGCCGCGCGACGGTGATTGAGACGTTCGCAGGCGAGGGTAGCTATTGGACCAATGCGGTCGGCGTGATCGCTGTCGGTGCTGGCGCCGCATTGCGTCACGTCAAGTTGCAGGACGAGAGCGCGGCGGCGATCCACATCGGGCACAACCAGGTCGATCTCGATCGCGATGCGCGCTACGAAAACTTTACGCTGTCGCTCGGCGGCAAGCTTGCTCGCACCGACGTTCAACTGAAATTCGACGGCGAAGGTGCGGCGTGTGGTCTGTTCGGTGCAACGCTGTTGCGCGGTGAGCAGGAAGGCACAATCGCGACAGTCGTCGATCATGCCGCGCCGCGCTGTGTCACCCGCGAATATTACAAGAGCGTTGCCGCCGATCGCTCCCATGGCGTGTTCCTCGGCACCATCGGCGTGCGACCGCACGCGCAGAAAACCGACGCCAATCAGCTCAGCAAGAATTTGTTGCTCGGTGCGCGCGCCGCAATCGACACCAAGCCGGAGTTGGAAATCCTCGCCGACGACGTCAAGTGCAGCCACGGCGCCACCGTTGGCGATCTCGACGAGACGGCGCTGTTCTATCTCGAAAGCCGCGGCATTCCCGCGGCTGAGGCACGACGCATGTTGGTTGAAGCGTTTGCCGCCGAGGTGATCGAACGCATCGAAGACGACACCGCGATGCGCGCCCATCTCGGCCGGCATGTCGCACGCTGGCTCGCGGGAGGCGTCGCGTGAGCGGCGCCGCGGTGCAAACGGCGGCGAAGCGCGCGTTCGATCCGGCGCGGATCAAGCGCGACTTCCCGGTCTTCGATAACAATCCGGGCTTGGTGTTCCTCGATAGCGCCGCGTCGGCGCAAAAGCCGGCGGTGGTGATCGATGGCGTTGCTGAGTTCTATCGCACCGATTACGCCAACGTGCACCGCGGCGTTTATCGTCTGTCGGCGCGTTCGTCCGACCGTTATGAAGGCGCGCGCGAAACGGTGCGCCGTTTCCTCAATGCCGCGTCGGCCGATGAAATCATCTTCGTTCGCGGTGCAACCGAGGCAATCAATCTGGTCGCCTATTCCTGGGGTGCGACCTTCCTCAAGCCCGGCGACGAGGTGCTGATCACCGAGCTCGAGCATCACGCCAACATCGTCCCGTGGCAGTTGATCCGCGAGCGCACTGGCTTGAAGCTGGTCGTCGCGCCGCTCGATGCGTCGGGCGGTCTCGACCTTGCCGCGTTCGAGGCGCGGCTGTCGTCGCGCACCAAGCTGGTGGCGGTGACCCAACTCGCCAACGCCACCGGTGCGATGCTCCCGGTCGAAGCGATCGCCCGTCTGGCGCATAAGCACGGCGCGAAGATCCTGGTCGATGGCTGCCAGGCGGCGCCGCGGCTGCCGGTCGACGTTCGCGCCCTCGATTGCGATTTCTACGTGTTCTCGGGCCACAAGATTTACGGCCCGACCGGCATCGGCGTGCTTTATGCCAAGGCCGCCATCCTCGAAAGCATGCCGCCGTGGCAGGGCGGCGGCGACATGATTGAGCAGGTCACCTTCGAGAAGACGACGTTCCAAAAGCCGCCGCATCGCTTCGAAGCCGGCACGCCCGACATCTCGGGCGCGATCGGCTTGGCGATGGCACTCGATTACGTCGATGTGCTCGGCCGCGATGCGATTTCGGCGCACGAAGAGGAGCTGACCGGCTATGGCGTCGACAAGCTGTCGCGGTTGCCAGGCATCCGCTTGGTGCCGGCCGGACAACGCCGCCTCGGAATCCTGTCGGTCGACGTGCAGGGCGTGCACCCGCACGATCTTGCGACCGTGCTCGACCAACATCATGTCGCGGTGCGCGCCGGGCATCACTGCGCGCAGCCGCTGATGGATAGGCTGGGCCTCGCCGGCACGACGCGGGCGTCGCTCGGTATTTACAACGACGCGCGCGACATCGACGCGCTGGCCGAAGCGCTAACTGCGGCGCAGAAACTGTTTGCGTGAGGATCATGGACGCGCGCGAGCTTTACCAGGACATCATCCTCGATCACGGACGTCATCCGCGGAATTTTCACGCGCTGGCGCATACGACGAACCTTGCGCACGGTCACAATCCGCTGTGCGGCGATCGCGTCACGGTCTATCTCGAGCTCAATGGCGACCACATCAAGGATGTGAGTTTCGACGGCCGCGGCTGCGCAATTTCGACCGCATCGGCGTCGTTGATGACCGAAGTCTTGAAGGGCAAGACGCTGGCCGAAGCCGACGCGCTGTTCAAGGGCTTCCATGCGGAAGTCACCGGCAAGACCGTGCCGGCATTGCCCGAGGCGCTCGTCGAGGACATGGAACGGCTGGCGCCGCTCGAAGGCGTGCGCGCCTATCCGACGCGGGTCAAATGCGCGACGTTGGCGTGGCACGCGTTTGAGGCCGCGCTCAAGAACGGCGCCGACGGCACGGCCGCCGCGACGGTGAAAACGGAGTAGGCCTTGAGCAGCGACAATACCGGCCACGATCCGTTCGAGTTCCTGCACGACGACGCGGAGGACGCCGCCGACCTGACCGATGTCGAGCGGCCGGCACCGGACGAAGGCAATCCGGCACTGCGCGAGCAAGTGCTCGATGCGCTCAAGACCGTGCGCGACCCCGAAATTCCGGTGAATCTCGTCGATCTCGGCCTGATCTACGAGCTGATCGTCAACAAGGACGGCGTCGTCTACGTCGAGATGACGCTGACGACGCCGGCCTGTCCGGTCGCCGGTGCGCTGCCCGGTCAGGTGCGTGACGCGATCTCGGCCGTACCCGGCGTACAGGATGCGCGCGTCAAGCTGGTCTGGACGCCGCCGTGGGACAAGGATCGGATGTCCGAGGAAGCCAAGCTCGAACTCGGCCTGATCGACTGACGGAACCGACGGCGCCGCGCATGGGGAAGGGGACATGCTGACGATCTGGGGACGCACGACGTCGTCCAACGTCCAAAAGGTGCTCTG
>DATEMD010000097.1:0-33766 GCA_035275845.1 Allostellaceae bacterium
AAGTCGTTCGGCGCGCCGCGCATCACCAAGGACGGCGTGACCGTCGCCAAGGAGATCGAGCTCGCCGACAAGTTCGAGAACATGGGCGCGCAGATGATCCGCGAAGTCGCAAGCAAGACCAGCGACACCGCGGGTGATGGCACGACCACTGCCACCGTGCTGGCCCAAGCCATCGTGCGCGAAGGTGTCAAGGCAGTCGCCGCCGGCCTCAATCCGATGGACCTGAAGCGTGGCATCGACAAGGCGGTCGAGGCCGTCGTCGAGGACATCAAGAAGCGCTCGAAGAAGGTTTCGACCAACGACGAGATCGCCCAAGTCGGCACCATCTCGGCCAACGGCGACAAGGAAGTCGGCGAGATGCTGGCCAAGGCCATGCAGAAAGTCGGCAACGAGGGCGTGATCACGGTCGAGGAGGCGAAGAGCCTCGAGACCGAGCTCGACGTCGTCGAAGGCATGCAGTTCGACCGCGGCTACATTTCGCCGTACTTCGTCACCAACGCCGACAAGATGGTGGCCGAGCTCGACGATCCGTACCTGTTGATCTTCGAGAAGAAGCTGTCGGGCCTCCAGCCGATGCTCCCGCTCTTGGAAGCGGTGGTGCAGTCGGGCAAGCCGCTGCTGATCATCGCCGAGGAAGTCGAAGGCGAGGCGTTGGCGACGCTGGTCGTCAACAAGCTGCGTGGCGGCCTCAAGGTCGCGGCAGTCAAGGCGCCGGGCTTCGGCGATCGCCGCAAGGCGATGCTCGAGGACATCGCGATCCTGAGCGGCGGCCAGATGATCTCGGAAGATTTGGGCATCAAGCTCGAGAACGTGACGCTCGACATGCTCGGTCGGTCGAAGAAGGTGCGCATCGAGAAGGAAAACACCACCATCATCGACGGCGCCGGCAAGAAAGCCGACATCCAGGCCCGCGTCAGCCAGATCAAGGCCCAGATCGAGGAGACCACGTCCGACTACGACCGCGAGAAGCTGCAAGAGCGGCTGGCCAAGCTGGCCGGCGGCGTCGCGGTGATCCGCGTCGGCGGTGCGACCGAGGTCGAGGTGAAGGAACGCAAGGATCGCGTCGACGACGCGATGCATGCGACCCGCGCCGCGGTCGAGGAAGGCATCGTCGCCGGCGGCGGCTCGGCCCTGCTCTACGCCACAAAGGTGCTGAGCAAGGTGCGCGCATCCAACGACGACGAGCGGCATGGCATCGACATCGTGCGCCGCGCGATCCAGATGCCGGCGCGGCTCATCGCCGAGAACGCCGGCCAGGACGGCGCCGTCATCGTCGGCAAGCTAGTCGACAAGGACGACGCCAACTGGGGCTACAACGCCCAGAGCGGCGAGTATGTCGACATGGTGAAGGCCGGCGTCGTCGACCCGACCAAGGTCGTGCGCCTGGCGCTGCAGGACGCAGCTTCGGTCGCCGGTCTGCTCGTCACCACCGAAGCGATGGTGGCCGAGAAGCCGGAGAAGAAAGCGCCCGCCGGCGGCCACGATCACGGTGGCGGCATGGGCGGCATGGACGGGATGTACTAAGTCTAGCCCGCAAAGCACAGCCGAAGGCCATATCCGGCCTTCGGCGTCGTGCGAAGTCAATCAAAGGGCCGCGGAGCAATCCGCGGCCTTTTTCTTTTTACAGTCGTCTTTCAGCTGTACACGTGCGACCGCTTCGTCACTCTTCCTCGTTCGGCATGTTGTCTTCGACCTGCGGATCGATATGGTGCGCATGCTCGATGTCGGCGTCCGCACCACCCATGTCGCCCAGATGCGCCTTCGCGCGGCCGCGCCACGCCCAGTTGGTCGCCTCGTTCGGGTTGAGCCGGACCGCCGCGTCGAAATCCGCCACGGCGTGCTTGTAATCGCCGTGATCGTAATATTGCATGCCGCGCCCGACGAAGGCGTCGTCGCGCGTCGGATCGTGGTGGATCGCATTCGTGAAATCGGCGATTGCCTTGTCGGTGTCGCCTCGATCGCCATAGATGTTGGCGCGGTCGGTGTAGGCTTCCGCCAAAACTTTCGCCGGCGGCCTCCCGTGGCTCCATTGGATGACGGCGGTGCAGGCAGTGAGACTCCGATCGGAATCGTCCTCCCCACACCATCTTAGTTCTTGGAAAACGCTATCGGCCCTGGCGCTCCCGGCGGCGACCAGAATCGCGAGCGTGGCGCCGACAAGAATAGCTTTCACCCGCATCAAAACCCCCGGTCCCTGAATTCGAGCGGTGAATTTTGCATGCCGGCCGCGTTACGCGCAATCTATGGCGTTGGCGCCGTGGTCTTGAGGAATTCCGCTGTCGCCGCGATCGTATCCTTGAGGCCGAGCCGCGCGACGGCGACCCCTTCGGGAAACGCCCCCAACAGCCGTGACGGCATCTGCCGGTCGAGCAGCACGAAAACGCCATGGTCGGTGGACCGGCGCACCAGCCGGCCGAAGGCCTGCTTGAGACGCAGCCGCGTGATCGAATCGTCATAGGCGGCGCCACCGAACAGCGCCTTGCGCGCGCGGTGCAGGATGTCGGGCCGCGGCCACGGCACGCGGTCGAAGACGATGAGGCGCAACGACCGCCCGGGCACGTCGACGCCATCGCGTACCGCATCGGTGCCGAGCAGCGACGAATCCTCCTCGGCGCGGAAGATGTCGACCAGCGTCGCTGTGTCCATGGCGTCGACATGCTGCGCCAGCAATGCAAGGCCGGCCGCTTCGAGCGGCACGGCGATGCGCTTGTGCACGGCGCGCAGCCGCTGGATGGCGGTGAACAATCCCAATGCGCCGCCGCCCGCGGCCATGATCAGTTCGCGATAGGCGGCAGCAATCTGGTCGACGTCGTTGCGGTCGATATCGTTGACGATGAACACACGCGTTTGCGCCGGATAATCGAACGGCGATTTGACACGCGCGCGCATCGCCGGCGCCTTCAGGTGGCGCGCGCCGGTGCGAGCTTCGGCGCCGAGCCAATCGGCTTCGGCGTCGCCGCTGCCGTCGGTCAGCGTCGCCGACGTCACCAGCGCGCCGTGCGCCGGCGCAACGACGAATTCCGCAAAAGGCCGGGTTGGATCGGTGAAATGCCGATACATGCCGACATCGACCGCATGGCCGTCGGCGCGTTCGACCGCCAGCCAGTCGACGAACTCGGCGGGCGGTTCGCGTTCCATTTCCTCCAGCATGCGGCGCCAGCCGCCGAGTTCGAGCATGGCGCGGCGTTCGAGACCGCGCACCGCCGCCTCGATCCGCTGCCGCACCGCGGTATCGAGCTTGGCCGCTTCGTCGGCGAGCTTGGCGCGCAGGCGTTGCGCCAGCGTCTTGAGCGGCGTCTCGATGCGCTTCAACTCGGCAGCCAGCTCACGCGCAGCGTCGATCAAGCCGGGAATAGACGGCCGTGGCTCGGTTTCGAGGCTGTAGCCCTGGTCGGTGTCGCCGGTTCGCGCCAGCACCTGGTCGCGCGCCAACGCCAGAAACCGCTCGCAAGCGCGCTGCGCGCGGCCCTCGGCGATCCGCTTGAGCCAGCCGTCGGCCGGCAGGACGTTGCGCGCGCCATCGATCGCCTCGTCGAGCAGACGCTGGCCGGTGGTGTCGTTGACCAGCAGATCGTCGAGCCGGCGCTTCAAGCCGCGCGCGCGGCTGCGGCGTCCGTCCTCGGCGCCCAAAATCCAACGCCGCAACTCGGCGGCTTCGCGGCCCGTGAGCGCCAGCGAGAAAGCGCCGTCGGCGGCGTCGAAAACATGGTGGCCTTCGTCGAAGACATAACGCCGCGGCAGATTGTCGTCGTCGAGGCCGCCGAGCGCCGCCTGGATCATCACCAGCGCATGATTGGCGACCACGATGCGCGCGCGCCGTGCGCGCCGGACGCTTTTTTCAATGAAACAGCGATGATAGTGCGAGCAGGCGCTGTGCACGCATTCGCCGCGCCGGTCGGTCAGGCCGACGGTGCCGGCGCGGCCGACCAGCTCAGGCAACCAGCCCGGCAGATCGCCGCCGACCATGTCGCCATCGCGCGTCGCCGCTACCCAGCGCGCCACCAGGCCGGCCGCCGCCGCGTCCTGCGGCCGCATCGGCAGCCCACCCAGACTGTCCTCGAAATTGAGCAGGCAGAGATAATTTTCGCGGCCCTTGCGCACGACGAC
Source organism: Allostellaceae bacterium (assembly GCA_035275845.1). Lineage (GTDB taxonomy): Bacteria > Pseudomonadota > Alphaproteobacteria > ATCC43930 > CGMCC-115725 > REEB95. The sequence continues at coordinate 4,108 of DATEMD010000097.1, forward strand.
GCGCCGCGCCTTGGCCACCGGATCGGGATAAAGCCGGTCGAGCTCGGTTGAAATCTGGTGTTGAAGGTTGCGCGTATAGGTCGAGATCCACACCGCGCCGGCGTTCTTCTCCGCCCAGACGCTCGCCGGCGCGATGTAGCCCAGCGTCTTGCCAACTCCCGTACCAGCCTCAGCAAGCAATACGCGCGGCGCCACGGCGTCGTCGCGCGGCGCGAACGCATAGGCGCACGCGCCGGCATAGTCCGCCTGCTGCGGCCGCGGCTCAGCCCGGTCGCCGACCAGCTCGGCCAGGCGCAAGCGCGCTTCGTCCTCACCGACTGGAATGTTGCCCGGCGGCGGCTCGGGTGCGTGCTCAGCCCATTCGCCGAGCCGATTCCAGACGGCCAAGCCCGCGGGCGGCGGCGCATCGGTATTCGACGCGGATGGCAGTGCCGCCAGCACGGCATCAGCCCAAGGCCAGCCGCCTTTGGCCATCGCTTCGGCGATGGCCCGCGCGTCGCCATCACCGGCATGCAACGGCACCTCGGCGAGCAAGGCGCGCACGCTGTTGCGCAAGGCGGTGGCCGCACCCGGCAGATCGCCGCCGTCGGGCACGGCGAGATCGAGCGCGGCAGCGATGCCGCGCGGCGTCGGCACGCAGAAACGCGCCGGCCGCACGAAGGCGAACAGCTCGAGCAGGTCGAAGCAAGGAAACGGCGTCACGCCGAGTCGCCGTGCCGTCGCGCGCGCATGACAGACGAAAGGTGGCGCCGACCGCGCGCGTCGCGCCGCCTCGCTCAGCGGCAACAGCGTGATCTCGCCTTCGGGCGACAGCCACGCCGCCTGGGTCATACCGGCAACCAGCGACGCGGCCTTGGGCAAGCGAACGGGACCGGCAACGCCGCCATCGGCACTCATGCACGGAGCATAAAGCCGCAGCTGCAGAGTCGGTATTCCAATTTGCCGCGGCGGCCGTTAGCGTGCGCGCCGATGCCCGCCTTGACCGACCTCGCGCTTCCGGTACTGCGCGCGCTGCCGCCCGAGGTGGCGCACCGTGCGAGTCTGTGGGCGCTGAAGGCCCTGCCCCGCCGCGCCGTTGCCGCCGATCCGCCGGTGCTTGCGGTCAAGCCATGGGATCGCGTCTTTCCCAACCCGGTCGGCTTGGCCGCCGGCTATGACAAGAACGCCGAGGCGATCGCTCCGCTGTTCGGCTTGGGCTTCGGCTTTGTCGAGATCGGCACGGTGACGCCGCGGCCGCAGCCCGGTAACCCCAAGCCGCGGGTGTTTCGTTTGAGCCAAGACGGTGCGGCGATCAATCGGCTTGGCTTCAACAACCAGGGCCTCGAGGCCGTGGCGCCGCGCCTGAAGGCGCGCGACCGCGCGCGCGGCATCCTGGGTGTCAACATCGGCCGCAACAAGGATACGCACGATCCCATCGCCGATTACGAGGCCGGCGTCGCCGCGCTGGCGCCTTACGCCGACTATCTGGCGATCAATATCTCGTCGCCCAACACGCCGGGCCTACGCGACATGCAGCGTAAGACCGTGCTGCCCGAGTTCATCGCGCGTTTGCAGCTGGCGCGCGCCAAGGCAACGCCGCGGCGGCCGCCGCCGCTGTTGCTCAAGATTGCGCCCGATCTCGAGCCGCAGGCGCGCAACGAGATCGCCGAGGTTGCGCTGTTCTCCGGCCTCGACGGCCTGATCATTTCCAACAGCACGGTCGACCGGCCGGCGTCGCTCCAGAGCGCGCAGGCACGCGAAACCGGCGGCCTCACTGGCAAGCCGCTGTTCGCGCCGTCGACCGCGCTCCTGTCGGAAATGTATCGGCTGACCGGCGGCCGCCTACCATTGATCGGCGTCGGCGGCATCGCGTCGGGCGCCGATGCCTATGCCAAGATCCGCGCCGGCGCGACGGTGGTGCAGCTTTATACCGCGCTGATCTATCAGGGGCCGGGTCTGGTCGCGCGCATCAAGGCTGATCTCGCCCGCCTGTTGCAGCGGGACGGCTTCGTATCGGTCGGCGAGGCGGTGGGCACGGCGTTGCAATGAGCGTGCGCATTCTGCACGGCATCCGCGAGATCGCCGCCGATTACGACGGTTTCCTGCTCGACCTTTGGGGCGTGCTGCACGACGGCAGCCAGCCGTTTCCCGAGGTGCTCGACGCACTCGGACGCCTCAAGGCGGCCGGTAAAAGGCTCGTCATCCTGTCCAATGCACCGCGTCGCGCCGCCATGGTCGCCGATCGTCTGGTCGAAATCGGCATCCCGAAGGCGCTCTACGACGCCGTGCATTCGTCCGGCGAAGAGGCGTGGTTGCACCTGAAGCACCGCGACGATCCGTTCTTCCGCGCGCTGGGCCGCCGTTGCTACTTCATCGGGCCGCAGCGCGACGACCCGCTGCTGGCGGGACTGGATTGCCAGCGCGTCGCTGACGTGACGCAAGCGGACTTCTTCCTCGCCGTCGGACCGGACAATTGGGAAGAGGATCTGAGCGCCTTCACGTCCGTGCTCGACGCCGGACTGGCACGCAAGCTACCGATGGTGTGCGCCAACGCCGACCTGGTGGTCGTGCACCAGGGACGGCGCAGCATCTGCGCCGGCGCCATGGCCGAATATTACGAGCGGCGCGGCGGCAGCGTGCGCTGGCACGGCAAGCCTTATCGCTCGGTCTATGATTTCTGCTTCACGCGCTTCGCCGCGCTCGGCGTGGCCGATCGGCGACGGATCGTCGCCTTCGGCGACAGCTTCCGCACCGACATCGCGGGCGCCGCCGGCGTCGGCATCGCCAGCGTGCTGACGGCGAGCGGCATCCATGCCGACGAAATCGGCCTGACGCACGCAACACCGCTCGATCCGCAACGGATCGCCGCGCTTGCCGCCACCGCGGGCGGCGCGATGCCGACCGCGGCAATGGGCGAATTCCGCTGGTAAGCCGTCAGTGCGCCGCGTGGTCGGCGCGATGCAGGATGGCACCGTCGACGCCGGTTTCGTAGGCGAGGCCGGCGGCCGTCACTGCCGCCCCATCGGGAAAAAACGACTTGATCAGGCCTTTGCGCTCAAGCACGACCCAGACCGCCTGGTTGTGCAGGCCGGTGGCGTCGCGCGTCATCACCACCGCATCGCCGAGATGGAAATGGTCGCCATGCGGCCGCGGCAGATTGCCGACCAGCAGCGCGCCATTCTCATCCGCCGGCCGCGCGTGGCCGGGGACGCGCGCCAGCGCCTGCAACAACGCCAGCGTTCGGAGCTGCAATGGATTGAGACTGAGCGGATTCTTTTTCGGTGGCATGGCGGCGATCTTAGCGGCGGCGCCGAGCGGCGGAAAGGCCGTTGGCCACGCGATTAGCCGACGAGCGCATCGACCAGGAACGTTACGCCGGTGATGACGTAGATCGCGACGATGAGCTGCTGGAAGCGGCGCTCGCTCAACTGGACGCGGACGAGGCGTCCAATCCACATGCCGATCGCCGTCGGAATCAGCATCAGGAAGGCGACGCCAATTTCCGGCAACGTCGCGACCCGGTTGGCGTAAATGCCGAACAGCATGCCGACGCCGGCGACGGTGTACATCAGCGAGATCGTCGGAATGAATTCGTCCTTCGGCATGCGCATGCCGAAGACGTAGAGCATGATCGGCGGCCCGTAGAAGGTCGAGATGCCACCGAGCAAGCCGCTGCCGATGCCGATGAGCGGATTGGCCCAGCGCTCGTGCGCGCGCGTCACCCGGATATGCGGACTGAAATGCAGGACCAGTGGGATCGAGATGATCGCAACGCCGATGATCAGGTCGAGGACGCGTTCCGGCAATACGACCAGCAACCGCGTACTGACGATGATCGCGACGAACAACGGCACCAGCAGGGTCCAGAACCGCTTGACCAGATGAAGAAACCGGCCGCCTTGGATGCTTTGCACGAAATTGGAGCCGATGATCGGCACCGTCGTCATCGTCACCGCGGTCTTGAGATTGACCAGGACGGTCAGCAGCGGCACGGCAACCAGCGGCAGGCCGATGCCGGCCACGCCCTTCACCGTGCTGCCGGCGAGCAGGCCGAGGGCGCAGAGAAATGCGACGGCTGGCGACACGGCTCAGCGCCTGAGCCGGACGACGTAATCGCGGAATGCCACCAGGAACTTAGTCAGCTCGTCGCGAACGCCGGCGTCCGTCAATTTGAGATTGGCGTCGAACTTCTTGGCGGCGTCGCCGATATAGACCTGCGGCGTGTTCATGCAGAAGCAATTGAGCGACACGCACATATGGCGCAGATGATACTGCGCACGCACGCCGCCGACCGGCGATACCGACGCGCTGATCATCGCAGTCGCCTTGCCGACATAGGGCGGATCGGGAATGCGCGAGCCCCAGTCGATCGCGTTCTTGAGCGGCGCCGAGACCGAATAATTGAATTCAGGCGTCGCGAACAAGACGCCATCGGCGGCGCGGACGGTTTCGCGATAGGCGTGCACCGCCGGCGGATAGCCTTCGACGCGGATGTCGTCGTTGTAGAGCGGTAACGCGCCGAGCTCGACGATCTCGATCGTCATGCCGGGCGGCGCGAGCTCGACCGCCGCCTTGAGCGCGGCGCGGTTGAACGAGCCTTGGCGCAGACTGCCGGCGATGCCGGCAATTTTGAGTGGTGGCGCGGTGGTCATCGGCCTTCCCCCAAGCGAGCCGAATCCTTAGCGAGGCGACGGCGCGGGCGGCAAGCAATTTCGCCCGGCGCCGCTTCAAACCAGCCATGCAGTGGGCAAGCGGCTTTACACGATGCCGACAATACCGAGCACGGCCGCGACGGCGAAAACCCACAGTGGATTGATCCGCGTCCAATAGGCCACCGCCGCCGTCGCCGCCGTCAGCCCGAACGTGATCGCGTCGTGATCGGCGTCGCGCGCCAGCAAGAAGGCCGACGACGCGACGAATCCGACCGTGACGGGCGCCAAGCCGTTTTGAATCGTCATGCACCACGGCTGATACTTGAACTTGTCCCAAACGCGGAACACGGCGAAGGTCACCACCCAGCTTGGTCCCATCATCGCCGCCGTCGCCACGATCGCGCCGAGCAGTCCAGCGACCTGCCAGCCGACCAACGTCACCACCATGACGTTCGGCCCCGGCGCGGCCTGGGCGATGGCGAACAAGGCAGCGAACTCGGTGCCGGTCATCCAATGCTGAATCTCGACCGCCTGGCGCTGCATTTCGGGAATGACCGCGTTAGCGCCGCCGAAGGCCATCAACGACAGAATCAGGAAATTGATCGCCAGCGCGGTGAGCGCACCCGTGTTCTTCATGGACGCCGCCACCAGCTGATGCCGATACTCACCGGCGCCGCCGTCAACAGCACCCACGGCAACGGAAAGCGCAGCAGCGCGACGGCGACGAAGACCGCGACGATGATCGGTGTCGCCTCGGCCGGCCGCCGGCGCAGCAACGGCGTCGCAATCTTGCCGGCCATCGCGAGGATCATCCCCGAAGCCGCGGCCGAAACCGCCAGCAAACCGCCGCTGACTTCGGGCAGATTGCCGTACCGGCTATAGAGCGCCCCGAGGATGACGACGACGCAGCACGGCAGGCCGAGAATGCCGAGGAAAGCGGCGATCGACCCGGGCAACCCGCGGAAACGCGCGCCGACCGCAATCGACAGGTTGACGATGTTGGGGCCGGGCAGGAATTGGCAGAGCGCGAGGGTGTCGAGGAATTCGCGCTCGGTCAGCCAGCGCCTGTCGTCGACCAGTTTGCGCCGCGCCCACGGCAGCACGCCGCCGAAGGCGACCGCCGAGATCAGCATGAAGTGCAGAAACAAATCCCACAGGGTGGGATTTTGCGCCGTGGCGGATTCGGACGGCTGAACCTCGGCGATCATGCGACGGCCGTCATTCGTGGCTGGCGGCCGCGGGCGTCGGCGGGCGCAATTGTTCGCGCAGGTCGCGCGCCACCAGCGCCTCGTCGAGGCGGCCATCGCGATCGTAAATGTCATTGCGGAACTCGACGGTGCCGTCGGCATCGGCGAACGCAGTCTCATAAAGCACATAGACCGGAATCGGCTTGGGCAACGGCACTGTCCGTGTCTTGCCGGTCGCGATCGCGGCGTCGATCGCATCGAGCGTCCAGGCACTGTCGCCGGCCAGAAGGCGGCGCGCCAATTCGCGCGGATTGTCGAGCCGGATACAACCGTGACTCAACGCGCGGCGCGAGCGATCCATCAGATCCTGACGCGACGTGTCGTGCAGATAGACGTCGAAGCGGTTGGGCATCTCGAACTTGATCTTGCCGAGCGCGTTCTGTGGTCCGGGCCGCTGGATGAGCTGCTTGCCGCCGGGCACGTCGACATAGGCGTAATCGTGCCGTTTCAGGTAATCCGGGTCCTTGACGATCGCCGGCCGGATTTCCTTGATGATGATCGAACTCGGCACGACCCATGGCGGGTTGAACGTCACCGCGACCATGTGGGTCTGCAATACGGGCGTCGGATGTTCCAAGGCGCCAACGACGGCGCGCATCGTCAGGACCGGCTGGCCGTCCTGGTAAAGCACGACTTGCGAGCCCGGCACGTTGACCTCGATCCGCGTCGGCGGCAGGTCGCGCGGCATCGCACGCCGGCGTTCGAGATTGAGTCGAATCGTGCGCAGCCGGGCGCCCGGCGCGATGTTCAGCGCGGTGAGCGTTGCCAGCGCCACCACGCCGCTGGCCGGCAGGCCGCGCGCCCCCTGGAAGCGGCCGACGGCCGCCGACAAATCGGCATCGAACTCGGCACTGTCGCCCGGCGGAACCAGGCCTTCGGCCGCGAGACGCTGCCGCAGCTTGACCACGTCCGGACCGCTGGCGCCGGGCGTCAGTGGCAGCGCGAGCGCGATCGGCTTCCACGCCGCGTGCCGGGCATAATCGCGATAGCGCAGATAGGCTTGGCGCAGCCGCGCGTAGCCGGCATCCTGCGGCACCAACGCCGCGAGCGTCGGCGCGATGCCGTGCACCAAGGCACGCGCCAGCACGGCCGCGGGATCGACGGTCGGTTGTGTCATCGCCCAGTCGTGGTCGACGTCGCTCATCGTGACCAGACCGCGACCCAGGGCCCGCGCGTAACGGACGAACGCGTCGGTGAGCAACAGCTCGGTCGCCGTCGGATCGGCTTGCGGCACCGCGAAAGCGCGGGGATCGAGGCCGTGCGACGGTGCGTCGGCCAGCGCGGCGGTCAACGCCGCGCGCCGCTCGGCATCCCAGATCGGCCGATCGTCACGCGCCGCGTAGATCCGCTGCAAAATCGCCGCGTCGACCGACCGACCGGCCACCGTGATGGTGCCGCCGTTTTTCAGCACCGCGGCAATCGCCGCTGGGTCGGCATCGGCATGCGCCGCGCCGGCCCATAGGACCAATCCGGCGACCAGCAAGGCGGGTAATCGAATCAGGAGAAACCGCATCGGCGGCAGGCACCTTTCGGCGGCCATCTTCCGCGAACCGCCGCATTCCGACAACTGCGCGAAACCCCGCGTAACCCTAGGGATGGGCCGTAACGGCGGTATTTTGGGCGCGTTTGGCTTCGTATGCTTCGAGGTTGGTCAGCGCGGTGCGCAGGATCGGCGTATCGACCCGCCGCGCCGCGCCGCGCCGAACCATGTCGCCGATGACGTGATCGCCCTCGGTCGGGCCGCCTTTGAGCATGTCGCGCATCATCGAGGCTGAAAAGCCGGAGCCGCGTTGGGTCAAGGCACCGCGCGCGCCATCGTAAGCCGCTGGCGTCGGCGCAAAACCTTCGGCCTTGGCGACGGCGGCGCATTCGGCGAGCGTCGCCAGCATGAACGCCTCGCCCGACGGCGCGGCCATGATCTCGCCAACCGTCGTGCGCGTCAGCGTCGTTGTCGCCGCCAGCGCCGCCAGCAGCACGAACTTGTCCCACATCGCCTGACGGATCGTGCGGCTCGCCTCGGAATCGAGCTTGGTGCGCGCGAGAATATCCGCAAAGGCCTGCACACGAGGACTCGCCTGCCCATCAAGCTCGCCGAAGACCAGCGATTGCATGCGGCCCATATGCTGCACGACACCGTCGGCATCGAGCGTCGCGCCGATGTAGCACGCGCCGCCGAGCACGCGCTGGGCGCCAAAGCGGGCGCTCAGCCGATCCAGGTGCGCCATGCCGTTGAGGAGCGGCACGATCGCGCTGCCCGCGCCCACCGCCGGCACGATCGACTCGATCGCGCTGTCGAGATCGTAAGATTTGGCGGACAGCAGCACGATGTCGAACGGCGTCGTCACCTCGCCGGCGATGGCCGTTTTGACCGCGAGCTTCAGATCGCCGACGGCGCTTTTGACCCGCAGCCCGTCGCGTGCCAACGCGGCGCGGCGCTTGGCGCGCACCAGGAACGTGACGTCGGCGCCGCCTTCGACCATGCGGCCGCCGAAATAACCGCCGACGGCGCCCGCCCCGAGAACCAGAATTCGCATGTTTTGCCCTTGGCTTGCGACGCGCATGCTAGCCTCCGCGTGCCGGATTGCGAAGGGAACGAGGCATGCAATTTGTTTCGGCCAAGGGCGCGCATTTGCCGGCCCTCGGCGTCGGCACCTGGGCGCTCTCCGGCCGCACGTGCTACGACGCCGTGCGCGCGGCGCTGGCCATCGGCTACCGCCACATCGACACCGCGCAGCTTTACGGCAACGAGAGCGAAGTCGGCGACGCAATCCGTGATTCCGGCGTGCCGCGCGCCAACATCTTCGTCACCACCAAGGTGCCGATGGGCGAGCTGCGCGCGCCGCAGATCCACCGCAACATCGCCGAGAGTCTTAAGCGTCTCGGTAGCGACTATGTCGACCTGCTGCTGATCCATTGGCCGAGCCAGCGCGAGCCGCTGGCCGAGACGCTCGACGCCTTCGCCGAAGCACGCGCCAAGGGTCAGACGCGCTTCATCGGCGTCAGCAATTTCACGGTGGAATTGTTGCGCGAGGCGATCGAAGTGCATCGCGCCGACCTCATCTGCAACCAGGTCGAATATCATCCCTACCTGTCGCAGCGGCCGGTGCTGGCGGCGCTGGCCAAGTATGGGCTTTTCTTGACGGCTTATTCACCGCTGGGCCGCAGCCGTGTCGCCGCCGACCGCGACCTCGTACGCATCGGCCAGGCATACGGCAAAACCGCAAGCCAAGTGGCGCTGCGCTGGTTGCTCGACCAGCCCAATGTTGCGGCGATTCCGAAATCGTCGAGCCGCGAGCACCTGGCGGCGAACTTCGCGATCTTCGATTTCACCTTGTCGGCGGCGGACCGCGCCGTCATCGACGCCAAGCGGGGCGGCACGCGGCTGGTCGATCCCGCCGGCTGGGCACCGGCGTGGGATCCGGCCTGAAAGGGCGGATTTCCTCTGAATTTCAGAGGTTTACATCACATCCGCAGTGTGCACACTGTTCGACGGCCCGGACGCAGGAACCACGCGATGAGCTGTTGCGATTCCGACCAGACCGCCTGGAACGGCAAGGATTTTCACCGCCGCACCGTGCTCAAGGGCGCGGCCGCGCTGGCCGGCGCCTTGGCCGCCGTGCCGGCCCGCGCAGCGGGCAAGCGCGTCCGGTTGGCCTTTTGCAGTCAGTTGCTTTGCATCATCCCGTATGAAGTGGCGCGCGCCCACGGCTATTACGAGAAAGAAGGGCTCGGCGTCGAGCTCGTCTATGCGCGCGGCGGCGGCGCGGCGATGCAGGCGCTGGTCGGCGGCGCCGTCGATTACGGCGCGACGGCGCTCGACGTGGCGCTGGAGGCTTACAATAAGGGTGCTCCGATCCGCCGTTTCCTCTCGACGGGAAAACTTCCGCTGTTCGCGCTCGCGGTCGCGCCCAAAGCGGCGCAGTCCATCACCTCGGTCAAAGCGCTCGAAGGCCATACCGTCGGCATATCGGGCCTCGGCAACGCCGACCATGCGCTGTGTCTCTTTCTGCTGCATCAGGCCGGCGCCGACGCGTCGCGTGTCCAGTTCGCCGCGATGGGTCCGAACCTGCTTGAAGCGCTGCGTCTTGGCCAGGTCGACGCCGGCATGGTGCAGGAGCCGGCGCTGACGCTGATCGAGAAGGCCGGCGGCCATGTGCTGGTCAACGCGATGCAGACCGCCGACGCACGCAAATATCTCGGCGGCAATTACGAGTTCATGGGCGTGGCGGCGCGCGCCACCGAGATTCCGGCACGCACCGACGAGATGAAAGCGCTGGCGCGTGCGCTGTCGAGCGCGCTCCAGGCGGTGCAGACGCTGTCGCCCGATGACCTGGTCAAGTCGCTGCCGCCGGAGATGACCACCGGCGCCGACACCGGCGCGATCCGTGACATCCTCGCCAAGTACCGCGCCTCGCTTTATCCGACCACCGTCAAGATCGACCTCGTCGCTGCCGACCGCGTTGCCCAGTCGCTCGAGATCGCCGGACTGCTGCCGCGCGACGCGAAGACTTCAGGGCTCTACGACACCACCATCGCCGGCTGAGCCACCCAACATGCTGCGTGTCGACTCGCTCGCGCTGGCCTATGGCCCGACGCCCGTTCTTGAGGGCGTCAGCCTCGAAGTGCCGAGCGGAAAATTCGTCAGCCTCGTCGGACCGTCGGGCTCGGGCAAAAGCAGCCTGTTGCGCGCCGTCATCGGCTTGCAAACGCCGCTGGCCGGCACGATTGAAACCGACATCGGCGCCGGCGACATCGGCATGCTGTTCCAGGACGACGCGCTGCTGCCCTGGCGCACCGCCGAGCAGAACGTCGCGCTTGGTCTCAAGCTCAAAGGCGTCGCCGCCGGCACTGCGATCGCCAGCGCGCGGCAATGGATCACCCGGCTGGGGCTTTACGGCCTGAGCGAGCGTTTTCCGCGCGAACTGTCGGGCGGCCAGCGCAAGCGTGTCGCCTTGGCGCAGGTTCTGGCGCGCGAACCGCGGCTCATTCTGATGGATGAGCCGTTCGCGTCGCTCGACGCCATCGTGCGCGCGCGGGTGACGCAGGATCTCGTTCGCCTCGTCGAGCAACGCGGCATTTCGGTGCTGCTGGTGACGCACGATCTGGAAGAGGCGCTGGCGCTGTCCGATACGGTTTACCTGCTGTCGCACGGGCCGCGGGCGCGGATTTCCGGCCGGTACGAGGTAAACCTGCCGCGGCCGCGCGACGTCATCAAGGCGCGCAGCCATCCCGATTTCGCGCCGCTGCTGCAACGGTTGTGGAACGACCTCTCGCGCGAAGTCGGCGGCCGCGCGGCATGAATCCAAACACCGCCTGGCTGCGCAAGACCGTCGCGCTCGTCGCCCTGATCGGCGTCTGGGAGGCGTGTGCCGATCTGGGATATCTCAACCCGCTCTATATGCCAGCACCATTCAAGGTCGCGGTGGCGCTGGTCCAGCTGTTCGCACAAGGCACGGTCTGGCCGCATCTGATCGCGACGTTCAGTGCCGCGCTTGGCGGTCTCGTCGTCGGCCTGATCGTCGGTACGGTGCTCGGCGCGGCCGCCGCGTTGACGCCGATCGTCGGCGAGCTACTCGCGCCGGTGATGATCGCGCTCAATGCCGTGCCGCGCGTCGTGCTGGCGCCGCTGTTCGTGATCTGGTTCGGCATCGGCATCGGCTCCAAAGTCGCGCTGGCGTTCATCTTGGTCGCGGTGCTGATCTTCTTCACTGTCTTCACCGGCATCCGCGAGGTCGATCGCCGTTTGGTCGAGCGTGTCGTCACGCTCGGCGGCGGCCGCGGCGCGTTGCTGCGCGAAGTCTATGGCCCGTCGGTGATCGCCTGGATCCTCGGCAACCTCAAGGTCGCCGTCGGCTTCGCCTTCACGGGCGCCGTGGTCGGCGAATTTGTCGCCGCCACCAAGGGCTTGGGCTACCTCTTGTCGTTCGCGCAGAGCAGCTACAACGCCGCGCTGATGCTGGCGCTGGTGGTGCTGATTATGGCGTTCGTGCTGGTGCTTTTCGGCCTGACCGGCTGGCTTGAGCGGCGGCTTCTACGCTGGCGTGGCTAAGCGTTTTTTTCGGCTTCGAGCTTTTCGACCAGCGCCGGCAGCACGCGGAGGTCATACCCCTTGCGCGCGGCATCCGCGACCAGCGGCAGCGAGCTTTCGCCGTCCAACAACGCGCGCGACAGGCCCCACAGCAAAAAGCAGCGCGTGCCGCTGCGGCAATGGGCGAACGCCGGACCGTCGCGCAACATCGCCTTCTGGAACTGCACCACGTCGTTGCGGGTGATGCTGCCGGTGACCACCGGAATGAAATGGTACTTGAGGCCGTGCTTCTTGGCCTCGGCCGCGATCGCCTCGTGGTCGGGTTGGCCGGGTTCCTCGCCGTCAGGCCGGTTGTTGACGATCGAGGCGAAGCCCTGCTTGGCGATCTCGGCGACGTCGGCAAGGCTGATCTGGCCCGAGACGGTCAGCTGATCGTTGATCTTGGTGGCACCTGGCATGCGAACCTCCCGGCCGAATTTGTCCGAGATTAACACGCCGGCAACGTGGCGCGCGAGCGATGCCGCCTGCCTTGAACGCTCCGCGCCCTTCGGCTTTAATCCGGCCAGCGCGGGTGTAGCTCAATGGTAGAGCAGAAGCTTCCCAAGCTTACGACGAGGGTTCGATTCCCTTCACCCGCTCCACGCTTCCGCTAATGCTGCGCTAGCGCCGCCTGCTTCTGCCGGTCGCGGTCGCGGACCTTTTGCATCGCCGCGAGCGGACGCGGATCGAGGCCGGCGCCAGCGTGCTCGTCGAGATGCGCCGCCATCGCCTTGCGCATGCGCGGGTCCCAATATTTGAAAATATGGTCGACGATGCTGTCGACCGCCTTGTCTGCCGGCTGATGCGCGAAGAACTTGCCGATCTGGTTGGCCACGTAGACCAAGTTGCTGTCATGCGACATGTTCGGTCGATTCCTGGATGATACGATCGCCATTGGTGAAGATTTCGAAACCGTCGTCGCGCACGACGGCAACAAGGGTAATTCCGGCCTGCGCGGCAAAGCGCACGGCGAGCGCCGTCGGCGCCGAAACGGCGGCCACGACGGGCGCGCCAAGCATCGCCGCCTTCTGAATCAGTTCGACCGAAACGCGGCTGGTCAGCAGCACCGCGCCGCTACCGGCGCGGACACCGTCGCGCGCCAGCGCACCGGCGAGCTTGTCGAGCGCATTGTGCCGGCCGACATCCTCGCGCAGCGCGACGATGCCGCTTCCCGGCTCCCAATAGGCGGCGGCGTGGACCGCGCGGGTCTGGCGATTGAGGCTCTGGCCGGCCGGCAGCGCGGCGAACGCCGCCGCGAGCGCTTCGGCCGAAACCCGGAAATCGGACACCACGTCGCGCGGCGGCCGCATCGCCTCAACCAGGCTGTCGACGCCACACAGGCCGCAACCGGTCGGGCCGGCGAGATAGCGGCGGCGCGCGGTGAAGGAATCAGCACGCTCGTCGGCGAGCCACATGCGCACGTCGATGCCGTCGTCGCTCGGCACGATCTCGATATCATGGATCTCGCCAGCGCGCGTGATGATGCCTTCGGACAGGCTGAAGCCGATGCCGAAATCCTCAAGGTCGGCCGGCGTCGCCATCATCACCGCGTGCGTGACGCGGTTGTAGGTCAAGGCGATGGCGGTTTCCTCGGGAATCGCGCGCTCGCCCGGCGCGGCGTCGCCGCCGCGCCAAGCGATCCGCTGCACCCGTTTGACCGGGCTGAAGGCGTCTGCGCTCATTCGGCGGCGGTGGCCGGCACCTTGACATCGATACGGCGGCTCTTCTCCGCCATGTCGCGGTAGCTTTCCTGCCACTCCGTCGGCCCGTTCGACGGCGAAATCTGGACCGCCGTCACCTTGTATTCCGGACAACTCGTCGCCCAGTCGGCGTAGTCGGTGGTCACGACGTTGGCCTGGGTGTTGGGGTGGTGGAACGTGGTGTAGACCACGCCCGGTGCTACGCGTTCGGTGATACGGGCACGCACCGTCGTCTCACCCGAACGGCTGGCGAGCCGCACCCAATCGCCGTCGCGCACGCCGCGCTCTTCGGCGTCGTGCGGATGGATCTCGAGCCGGTCTTCCTCGTGCCAGACGACGTTATCGGTGCGCCGCGTCTGCGCGCCGACATTGTATTGGCTGAGGATACGGCCGGTGGTCAGCAACAACGGGAAGCGCGGTCCGACCTTTTCGTCCGTCGGCACGTACTCGGTGATCATGAAGTTGCCCTTGCCGCGCACGAAGGTGCCGATATGCATGATCGGCGTGCCTTCCGGTGCCTTGTCGTTGCACGGCCATTGGATCGAGCCGAGTTCTTCGAGCCGTTTGAACGACACGCCGGCGAAGGTCGGCGTCAGCCGCGCGATTTCGTCCATGATTTCGGACGGATGCGAATAGCTCATGTCGAAGCCCATCGCCTTGGCGATGGCGATGGTGACTTCCCAATCTTCGAAGCCATTCTTCGGCTGCATCACCTTGCGCACCATGCCGATGCGACGCTCGGCGTTGATGAAGGTGCCGTTCTTCTCGAGGAAGGTCGAACCCGGCAGGAAGACGTGCGCGAAGTTCGCAGTCTCGTTGAGGAACAGGTCCTGCACGACGATGCATTCCATCGCCGCCAAGCCGGCGGTGACGTGCTTGGTGTCGGGATCGGACTGGACGATATCCTCGCCCTGGACGTAGAGGCCCCGGAAGCTGCCGTCGAGTGCGGCATCGAACATGTTGGGAATACGCAGACCCGGCTCGGGTTCGAGGGTCACACCCCAGGCCGCCTCGAACAAGGCGCGCGTCGCCTCGTCGGAGATGTGGCGATAGCCGGAGAGTTCGTGCGGGAACGAGCCCATGTCGCACGAGCCTTGGACGTTGTTCTGGCCGCGCAGCGGATTCACGCCGACGCCGCGCCGGCCGATATTGCCGGTCGCCATGGCGAGATTCGCCATCCCCATGACGGCCGTCGTGCCCTGGCTGTGCTCGGTGACGCCGAGGCCGTAATAGATCGCGCCGTTGCCGCCGGTGGCATAGAGCCGGGCCGCAGCGCGGATTTCCTTGGCATCGAGGCCGGCGAGCGGCGCGGCCTTTTCCGGGCTGTTTTCCGGCAGTGCGACGAAGCTCGCCCATTCGGCGAACGCCGCCTTGTCGCAACGCTCTTCGATGAACGCGCGGTTGACCAAGCCCTCGGTGACGATGACGTGCGCCAGCGCGTTGAGCACGGCCACATTGGTACCGGGCCGGATCGGCAGATGATGGTCCGCTTCGATGTGCACCGAGCGCACCAGATCGGTACGCCGCGGATCGATAACGATCAGCTTGGCGCCGGCACGCAGCCGCTTTTTCATCTGCGAACCGAACACCGGATGCGCATCGGTCGGATTGGCGCCGATGACCATGATGACGTCGGCCTCTTCGACCGAGTCGAAATCCTGGGTTCCGGCCGACGTGCCGAAGGTCTTGCTCAGGCCGTAACCGGTCGGCGAATGGCAGACGCGCGCGCAAGTATCGACGTTGTTGTTGCCGAACACGGCGCGGACCAGCTTCTGGACGAGATAGGTCTCTTCATTGGTGCAGCGCGACGAGGTGATACCGCCGATCGAACCGCGGCCGTATTTCGCCTGAATGCGCTTGAACTCGGAAGCGACGCGGCCGAGCGCCTCTTCCCACGACACTTCACGCCACGGATCGGTGATCTTCTCGCGCACCATCGGCTTCAGGATGCGATCGCGGTGCGTCGCATAGCCCCACGCGAAACGGCCTTTGACGCAGGAATGGCCGTGATTGGCCTTGCCGTCCTTGTACGGCACCATGCGCACCAGCTCGTCGCCGCGCATCTCGGCCTTGAAGCTGCAACCGACGCCGCAATAGGCGCAGGTGGTGACCACCGAATGCTCGGGCTGGCCGATGTCGATGACCGACTTCTCCATCAGCGTCGCCGTCGGACAGGCCTGGACGCAGGCGCCGCACGAGACGCATTCGGATTCGAGGAACGATTCGGCCATGCCGGCTTCGATGGTCGATTGGAAGCCGCGGCCATCGACGGTCAGCGCGAACGTGCCCTGCACCTCTTCACAGGCGCGTACGCAACGCGAACAGACAATGCATTTCGCCGGGTCGAAGGTGAAATAGGGATTGGAGGTGTCCTTTTCGGCCTTGAGGTGATTGTCGCCCTCGTAGCCATAGCGCACTTCGCGCAGGCCGACGGCGCCGGCCATGTCCTGGAGCTCGCAATTGCCGTTCGCCGAGCAAGTGAGGCAATCGAGCGGATGGTCGGAGATATAGAGCTCCATAACGTTGCGGCGGAGATCTTTCAGCCGCGTGCTCTGCGTCGTGACCGCCATACCCTCCGCGACCGGTGTGGTGCAGGAGGCCGGCGTGCCGGCGCGGCCGGCGATCTCGACCAGGCAGAGACGGCACGAGCCGAAAGAGGCGACCGAATCCGTGGCGCAGAGCCGCGGCACTTCCGTGCCTACCGTCATCGCGGCGCGCATGATCGAGGTGCCTTCCGGCACCGTGACGGTGAAGCCGTCGATCGTCAGTGTGACGTTCTTGTCGCTCTTCGCGGCCGGCGTGCCGTAATCGGTTTCCTTGATCAATGACATGACGCTCTCCTATTCAGCGGCAGCGAGACCCGGCTGTGCGCCGAAATCTTCCGGGAAATGGGTGACCGCGCTCATCACCGGATAGGGCGCGAAGCCACCGAGCGCGCACAGCGAGCCCAGTTTCATGGTGGTGCACAATTCCTTGAGCAGCGTGAGATTGGCGGCGCGGTTCTCGTTACCCACGATGCGATCGATCACCTCGACGCCGCGCGTCGAACCGATGCGGCAGGGCGTGCACTTGCCGCAGGATTCGATGGCACAGAATTCCATCGCGAAGCGAGCCTGGCGCGCCATGTCGACGGTGTCGTCGAACACCACGATGCCGCCGTGGCCGATGAGGCCGTCGCGCGCGGCGAAGGCTTCGTAATCGAACGGCGTGTCGAACAACGCGCGCGGGAAATAGGCGCCCAGCGGACCGCCGACCTGAACCGCGCGCACCGGCCGACCCGAAGCCGTGCCGCCGCCGATCTCATCGACCAGCGTGCCCAAAGTCACGCCGAAGCCGGCTTCGAACAATCCGCCATATTTGATGTTGCCGGCGAGCTGCACCGGGATGGTGCCGCGCGAACGGCCCATGCCGACATCGGCGTAGGCCTTGGCGCCTTCCGCCAGAACGAACGGCACCGACGCCAGCGAAATCACGTTGTTGACCACGGTCGGCTGGCCAAACAGGCCGTGATGCGCCGGCAGCGGCGGCTTGGCGCGCACCATGCCGCGCTTGCCTTCGAGGCTGTCGAGCAGCGCGGTTTCCTCGCCGCAGACATAGGCGCCAGCGCCGACGCGGATCTCGATGTCGAATTCGTAGGCCGACCCCGCCAGCTTCGGACCGAGATAGTGTTCGGCCCGGGCGACCGCGAGCGCGCGGCCGAAGGTCTCGATGGCGTGCGGATATTCCGACCGGATGTAGACGTAACCTTTGGTCGCGCCGACGGCGATGCCGGCGATGGTCATGCCTTCGATCAGGACGAACGGATCGCCTTCCATAATCATGCGGTCGGCGTAGGTTCCGGAATCGCCCTCGTCCGCGTTGCAGACGATGTATTTCTGCGCCGCAGTCGTCTGGGCGGTCGTGCGCCACTTGATGCCGGTCGGGAAGCCGGCGCCGCCGCGGCCGCGCAAACCCGAACGCGTGACTTCTTCGACGATCGCGGCCGGCGTCATGCCGATCGCGCGCTCGAGCCCCTTGTAGCCGCCGTGCACGCGATAATCCGTCAGCGACAGCCGATCGATGATGCCGCAGCGCGCGAAGGTAAACCGCTGCTGCCGCTTGAGGAACGGCAGCGCTTCCGGCTGCCCCAGCCGCAACGCATGCGGCTTGCCGTCGAGCCAGCCGGCGTCGAACAAGGCCTCGACATCGGTCGCACGAACCGGGCCATAGGCGATCCGTTCGCCGCCGACAGCGACTTCGATCATCGGCTCGAGCCAGAACAGACCGCGCGACCCGGTGCGGACGATTTCGGCGTCGATTTGGCGACGGCGCAGCGCGGCGACGATCGCCCGTTCGACGTCGTCGGCGCCGAGAGCGAGCGCAGCGGCATCGCGTGGAACGAAAATGCGCGGACGCGTCATGACCGGCGCGCCCCATCGATGAGGGTGTCGAGGCTCTTAGCGTCGAGCCGGCCGAACACCTGATGGTCCAGCATCGCCGCCGGCCCGCAAGCGCACAGGCCGAGACAGAACACCGGCTCGAGCGTCACCCGTTTGTCGGTGGTGGTTTCATGCCAATCGACATGCAACTTTTCGCGCGCGTGCGCGGCAAGCGCGTCAGCGCCCATCGACTGGCAGGCCTCGGCCCGGCACAGCTTCAGCACATGCTCGCCCGCCGGCGCCGATCGGAAATCGTGATAGAAGGTGACGATGCCGTGCACCTCGGCGCGCGACAGGTTGAGCGTCGACGCCACCATTTTCACGGCATCGGCGTGAACGTAACCGAAGGTTTCTTGGAGAGCGTGCAGAATCGGCAAGGCCGCGCCCGCTTGCTGAGCGTGCTGCTTGATAACCTCAGCACCGCGTTCTTCGCTCCACGTTTCGTATCGCGCCATGACACATCCGCGCTGTTTGATTCAGGCGGATATGACGCTTGCGCGGCGCCAGCTTCAATAAAGCGAACTCGTGCTGCGATAGAACATTTCTATCGATAGGTGCTGCCTATCGTGCGATCAGCCGCGCCTATGCGACGTCCGAATTCGCGATTTCGACGTCGAGCACTTTCGCGACTTTCAGCGCTTCGGCGACGAGCGCCCCCGTCGCCGGCATCATGGTCTCGCGCTTCTGAACGACAAGACCGACCGTGTGAAACGCCGCCGGCTCGACGATCGGAATCGCCTGCACTATGCCGGTCAGTCCAAGCGTTTCAGCGAGGATCGCCGGCATGACGCTCGCCCAGCGGCCGGTGCGAACGTGCGACACGAGCACCGTCATCGAGTTCGATTCCAGCGTCGGTACTTGATCCTCGCCGCTGCCGGAATCGTGTAGCAGGTGATTGATGATGCGGCGGTTCTGATTGTCCGGCGTCAACAGGCAGAGCGGAATGTGCCCAACCTCGGCCCAGGTGACGCTGCGGCGGCTACCGAGCGGACTGTCGGCCGAGATCAGCAATTGATAACGCTCGCGATAGAGCGGGATGGTGCGCACGTTGCCGGTCGGCTCGTTGTCGAGATAGGTGATGCCCGCATCGACTTGCAGATTGTCGAGCCACGTCAGCGCTTCGATCGACGTGCTGGAGCGAATGGTGAACCGCACATCGGGATGGCGCTCGCGAAATGGCGTGGTCAAGGCCGAGACCATCGGCAGCGCCGTCGGAATCACCGCGATGCGCAGATGCCCGACCAACCGCCCCTGCTTGAGGGCATTCACTTCCTGGCGCATCGCGCGCACGTCGCCGACGATGCGCTTGGCCCAGCCGAGAACGCGATCGCCTTCCGGCGTCAGCCCGACGAACCGCGAGCCGCGATTGACCAGCAGGATGCCGAACTGATCCTCGAGCTGTTTCAACCCCGCCGACAACGTCGGTTGCGTCACGCCGCAAACTTCGGCGGCGCGTCCGAAATGGCGCTCGCGCGCGAGCGCGAGGAGAAATTCGAGCTTATCGATCACGTCGGTAACGCAGTGGCCGTTGCTGGTTCGCCATTATCGGGAAAAGGGTCCGCGGAATCCATGCGCACGCGTGAATCTTAGGCAATATCCGCAGCCGTCAGTCGACGCCGAACGGGGCCAATCGCGAAAATCCTGCAACGCTATTCATAATAGAGCGAACCTATCACGCGACGGCAGCGCTTTAACGATCGCCAGGCCGACCACGCCGCCGTACCGACCACCTTAAGAACGCGCGCCGGCCTCGCGCGCCAGCAAGGTGCGCTTGCGTTCGACGCCCCAGCGATAGCCGCCCAGCCCGCCGTCGCGGCGCACGACGCGATGGCACGGGATCGCAACCGCCGCCGGATTGGCGGCGCAGGCCTGTGCCACGGCGCGTACGGCACGCGGCCGGCCGATTTGCTTCGCAAGCTCGCTGTAGGTTGCCGTCGTTCCCGACGGGATGGCACGCAACGCCTGCCAGACTCGTTGCTGGAACGCGGTGCCGCGCAGATCGAACGGCAGATCCGTGACCGCACCAGGCCGTTCGACCAGACCGACGACCTGCGCCACCGCGCGTTCGAATTCCTTGTCGCCGCCGATGAGCTGCGCCTTCGGGAATCGATCCTGGAGATCGCGTACCAACTGGTTGGCGTCGTCGCCCAGCGTGATCGCACAGATGCCCTTCGCGGTCGCCGCGACCAGGATCGCGCCGAGCGAACACTGGCCGACGGCGAAACGGATCGCGGCGCCGGCGCCGCCGGCGCGGAACGCCCGCGGCCGCATGCCGAGCAGCGCATCGGCGACCGCATAAAAGCGGCCGCTCGAATTGAATCCGGCGTCATAGATGGCTTCGGTCACGCTGCCGGCACGCGGCAGCTCGACATGGAGCCGTTTGACGCGACAGGCGGCGGCATAGGCGCGCGGCGTGACGCCGGTGACCGACTTGAAAAGGCGATGGAAATGAAATCGGCTCATTCCGGCGTCGCGCGCCAGCGCCGCAAGCGCCGGCACATCGTCCGCCGCTTCGATCGCGCGACAGGCCGTGGCGACGATCACAGTACGGCGCGCCGCCGGCGGCGACGCATCCGGCCGACAGCGTTTGCACGGACGGAAACCGGCGGCTTCGGCAGCCGCACGGCTATCGTAGAAGGCGACGTTATCGCGGCGCGGTTGCCGCGCCGCACAGCCGGGACGACAGTAAACACCGGTGGTCCGCACGGAATAATAGAAGCAGCCGTCGGCGCGCACGTCGCGCCGCGCCACTGCCGCCCAACGCTGCGCCGTGGTCGCGTAGGCTTTCGCGCCGGTCCGTATCGCGTGTTCTGTCAGAGCCATGACCCGCTCCCTGTCGATTGCGGCATGGTCCGATCCGCGCCGCAACCTCTATCTGGGCACGCCCGGTGGCCGGTTACACTCCGGCGCTTGCTGTCGAATTCGCCCGCTTAAACCTTGAGACGCCGGATCCAGGCGGCCAGCGCCACCATCAGCTCCTGGATGAATTTGAGCGACGCCGCATCGGTCAACTGGCCCTGGGCGTCGAACTTGTTCTGCGCCTGCGGGATCATCACCTCGGGCTTGTTGAGCGGCACCATGTCGAGATAGACGCAGGTCTGGCGCAGATGATATTGCGCGCGGCTGGTGCCGAATCCGCCCTGGCTCGCGCCCATCATCGCCACCGGCTTGCCCGCGAACGGCTGATCGGGCGGGCGCGACGCCCAGTCGATCGCATTCTTCAGCACGCCGGACATCGAATAATTGTATTCGGGCGTGACAAAAAGTAGGCCGTCAGCCGCCTTGATTCGCCGCCGCAGGTCTTCGATCACGGGCGGGAAGCCCAGTTGGCGGACGTCCTCGTTATACGGCGGAATCTCCGCCAGCCGATCGTACTGATCGAGCGTCATGCCAGGTGGCAGATTCTCAGCCGCCACCTTGAGCGCCATGCGGTTATAGGAGCCTTTGCGCAAACTGCCGCAGATTGCGAAAACCTTGATCGCTTCAGCCATGATTCCTCCGTCGCGTCACGAGCACACAGGATGCACGGCGCGCGATACGGATCAAGGCCCGGCCGTTTCGGCCATGCCGACGATTCAGAGGCCGAACGCGAACCGGAACCCGGCATAGCTGTCTTCGCCCTGCTGGCCGTAAAATTCCTTGGTCCGGGTCAGCAATCCGATGTCGAGGCGGACATCGTCCTTCCAGAAGAAGGTGGCACCGGCCGTCAGGTCGCCGACGAGCGGCTTTTTGTCGACATGCGGACTCGATGCAAAGGTATTGCCGTCGAGAAAGATATTCTGCGCGACGGCGCGACCTTCGACGCCGACGAAGACGTACCAGCCGAACGGCTGTGTCATGCGCGCCGCGTTGAACCAATCGGTGCCCGACAGCGTCGGGCGAATGCGCGCCGGACCGTAATCGGCACCCAGATCCTGCCCAATGCGCAGCGTGCCGCCGACCGCACCATAGGTCAGCACGTTTCCGCCGGTCACACCGGCCTCCGGCACGATATCGACGCCGACACCGGCGATATCGGCGAGCGGCACGCGCCAGCGCCCATCATAAGAAATCGCCAGAGCGGGCTCGTTCTTCAGCTGACCGTGCCAGCCTTGCCCGCCCGGAATGCCGACGACGAACTGGTGCCAGTCGTTCTGCACCTGCTGGCCGAGCGCATCCGGGCCGACCACGCCAACCAGCAGCTCCAAACCGGTGAGCCGATTGCCGTTCTCCTGCAACAACGCGCCGCCGGTATAGAGCCAGCCAGCATAGGGACGGTCGTGCGGATCGGGTGGATTGAGCTTGAGATTCGCCGGTGTGAAGATGCTTTGGCCGAGAAAAATCCAGTCGAAGCGGCGCTCGCTTGACCCGGTATCTGGAAACAAGGCCGGCACCAAGTCGAATGCCCGATAGCGCCAATCGTTTGACGACAGCGGATCGGATAAATACGCGCCACGGATGCCTTGGGTGTAGTGCTTGTCGCTCGTGAAAAAGAGCGAATCGTTCTCTTCGAGAATCGACAGTTGTCCGGCCCACGCTGCCGACGCGCAGAGGCACACTCCGGCCATGACGACAGCGGCACCGATTCGCATCGCCCCGTCTTAATGCGCGACGGGCTGATTTGGCTCCGTGCCTGTCTGGGTCAAATCGCCGCGTTCCCACCAGCCGCCACCCATCGCCAGGAACAATTGCGCCGTATCGGTGTAGCGCTGCGCCTCCGCCTGCGCATATCCCAGGCGCGCGCGCTGATAAAGACGCGAGGCGTCGAGCACCTGCAGCAAGGCGACGTCGCCCGCCTGGTAGGCACGATGGGTCAGGTCGAGCGACCGGCGCGAGGAATCGAGCGCCGCACGCTGTTCGTCGAGGAGCCGCGTGTCATGCGTCAGTGCGTCAAGCGTGTCGGCCACTTGGGCGAACGATTGCAGCACTACCTGTTGATAGGTTGCACGCGTCGCGTTGAAATTGTCCTCGGCCGCGCGCTCTTGCGCTCGCAACGCGCCGCCGTGGAACAACGGCGCGGTGACGCCGCCGCCGAAATTCCAGATGTTGTCGCCAGCCGTCAGCAGCGTGTGTGGCGCGAGACCGATCTGTTCGACCGTGGCCGTCAGCGTGATGTCGGGATAAAGCTGCGCCGTGGCGACGCCGACGGCGGCCGAAGCGGCGTGGAGTTCAGCTTCGGCCGCGAGGATGTCCGGCCGCTGGTGGACGAGCGCCGACGGCAGGCTGACCGGAACGTCGGCGGGCAGTATCAGCGAGTCGAGCGTGAAATCCGGCGCCGTCCAGGTTCCGGGCGTCTCCGCCACCAGCACCGTCAGCACGTGCCGGGCGACGCTCAGCCGCTGCTGTAGCGGCGGCAACAGGGTGCGGTCCGCCGCCAACTGGCTGCGCGCACTTTCGACATCGAGCGCGGTCGCGCCGCCGGCTTCGGTGCTTCGCCGCACAAGCGTAAGAAGATTCTGGTCGTCCGTCACCACGTCGTCGACGGCGGCGATTTGCGCATTGATCGCGGCGATGCCGATTGCGTCGGTGACGGCGTTGCCGGTCACTGCGAGATAGGCCGCCGTCAGCTGATATCGCTCGACATCGGCCTGGGCCTGGCGCTCCTCGATGCGACGGCGGTTGCGGCCAAACGGATCGAGCGAATAGCTGACCGTCGTTCCGATCGAGAACACGTTGAACGTGGCCGGCGGCTGTCTGAGGCCGAAGGCGGCGAAGCTCACCTTCTCGCGTTCGGCCGACGCGGCGAAATCGAGTTGCGGGAACAAGGCACCGCGCGCCGCCGCGGCAATGTTTTGCGCCGCCGCCAGATTGGCACGTGCCGCGGCGAGATCGCGATTGTGGGCGATCGCCTGCTTCAGGACCGCGTCGAGCGCCGGCGACCGGTAGAGCGTCCACCAATCACCGGCGATACGCTGGCCGATTGCGAGACGCTGGGCCGGCTCGCCGGTCGCCGCTGGCGGGGTCGCGTGCGCCGTATCGTAAGCCTGATCGCTCGGCGGCGACGGCGAAGTGAAATTCGGGCCGACAGTGCAGCCGGCAAGCAGCACGCCGATCAACAGCGGCGCCAGGACCGGGCGCGCACGCATCGAGAGCTCCCAAGTTTCGGGTGGCTACCAATAGGCCCGCGGTCGCACCAACGCAACGGCGCGAGGCCCCCTGCGCTTGCATGGGGGCCGTGCGCGCCGCTCAGGCGGCGACGGTTTGCCGGACGGTGCGTTCGGGCGGAAGTGTCAGGCGCGCGGTGGTGCCGTAACCGACAGCGCTTTCGAGCCGCAAGGTGCCGCCGTGCAGTTCGGCGAGCGACTTGGCGATCGGCAAGCCGAGGCCGGTGCCTTCCTGGGTGCGAGCGAGCGAGCCGTCAACCTGGTAGAACGGCTCCATCACACGGTTGATTTGGTCGGGCGGGATGCCGATGCCGGTATCTTCGACGTCGATTTGCACGCCGCCGGCCTCGTTCAACCCTGCCAGCACGCGCACCTCGCGGTCGGCCTGCGTGAATTTGACTGCATTCGACAGCAGATTGAGCAGGATCTGCCGCAAGCGACGTTCGTCGCCGCGGAAATGGGGCATGCTCGGCGCCACCTTGGTGATGAGTATGACGCCCTTTTTGTTGGCGACCGGCGTGACGAAGCGAATGCTGTCACCGATCAACGTCGCGGCGTCGATCAGCTCCTCGTTGAGCGTCAGTTGCTTGGCGTCCGATTTGGCGAAATCAAGGATGTCGTTGATGATCGACAGCAACTGCGCGCCGCTGCGATTGATATCCTTGGCATAGTCGCGGTAGCGGCCCTCCGCGAGCTTGCTCTGCGCGTCGTTCATAATGATCTCGGAGAAGCCGAGGATCGCATTGAGCGGTGTCCGCAGCTCGTGATTCATATTGGCAATGAACTCGCTCTTGAGGCGGCTGGCGTCTTCCGACACCTCTTTGGCCTGGAGCAGTTCGGAGACCGCGCGCTCGCGTTCGGTCACATCGTGGAAAGTGATGATGACGCCGCCGATCGACGGTTCGTGCGACATGTTGCAGAGCGTCGCCTCGTAATCGCGCAGCGAACCGTCGGCCTTCCGAATCTTGAGGTGATCGACATGCGCCGCGACAGAACGCGGTCCGTGCACGATCAGCGCACGGCGCAGCAGATCGACACCTTGGCCTTCGACGAGATCGAACACGCTGCCGCCTTGGCGCGCCTTGGCATCGAATCCGGCCAAGCCTTGCGATTGCACGGCCAGCATGATTTGGCCGGTGCGGGTAACGACCAGGAAGATATCGTTCGAGCTCTGCACCAGAAGGCGAAAGCGGTCGGTCGAGGCCTGGACGATATGTTGTTCGCGTGCGCGTATCGATTGGAGATGCCGATCGAATTTGGCCGATAGCAACTCAAGGCCTAGGATGACGATGCTGGCGACAGCGATGACCAGCGCAAGCATGTTGCGATCGAGTTGCGCCGTTTGGGGATGCAGCAACGTCGGCACCGCCGTGAAGCAGGCGGCTTCCATGCCCGTGTAATGCATGCCGTAGACCGCCGCGCCCATGACCAGGGCCGCACCGGCACGCCATAGGCTGCCTTTTTCGCGCATCGCGATCCACAACGCCGCGGTCGCCGCGACGCAGGCGATGAGGACGGAGAAGCCGACGATGGTCGGATCGTAGGTCAGCGTGGCGTTCAGCTGGATCGCGGCCATGCCGGTATAGTGCATCGCTGCAACGCCGATACCCATGAGGGTGCCGGCAAGCACGAGACGTGGCGTGGTGCGTTTGGCGGCAATGATGGCGAAGCCGATAGCGGTGACATCGATGGCGATCGCGAGCGAAAGCAACGTCGTCGGAACGCTGAAGCCGATGGGCACCGGCAACGAGAACGCCAGCATGCCGATGAAGTGCATCGACCAGATGCCGCCGCCCATCGCAGTCGCGGCGGCAATGATCCAGCCGATACGGGCCCAACCGGTCGACGACCAGATGCGCGACGCCACGTTGAGAGAGACGAACGATGCCCACGTCGCGATGCCCATCGACAACAGGACGAGCATCGGATCGTATGCGCCGTTAAGGATATTGGTCATGCCGGCTGTTGCGGAGTGGAAGGAATTAACCAGCCGAGGATGGCTGAAAATCCTTAATGTTGCGTTTGTCGCGATGCGCGGCTCGCCGCCTGGCGCTATGGTGAAGAAGAAGTTAACGCCGGGGCGACGATGGACGAAAACGCGGCAGCGCTCGATGCGCACACGATCACGCTGCATCGGACCGGCAGTGGACCACCGCTCGTTCTTTTGCATTGCCTCGGTGTCGACCATCTTCTATGGCCGATCGCCCTCGCCGGAATGGAGCGCGAACGCACGCTGCTCGCCTACGATTTCCCCGGCCACGGCGCGAGTGCGGTGCCGGCGGGACCCTATGGCATTGCCGACCTGTCGGCCCAGCTGGCGGCCATTCTCGATCGCGCGGGCATCGCGCGCGCCGCGGTGGCGGGCATCTCGCTCGGCGGCCTCGTCGCTCAACATTTCGCGGCCAGTTTCCCGGCCCGCGTCGACCGTCTCGTCCTGATCGATACGACGCCGCGCTATACCGACGAGCTGCGTGCGATGTGGGCGGTTCGGGCGGCGCAAGCGCGCCAGGACGGCGTCAAGTCGCTGGTGTCGGGCCTCCTCGGAATCTGGTTCACGCCGTCGTTTGTCGCACAGGATCCGCCGGCGGTTCGCTATGTCCGCGACACGCTCGAGAAATGCTCTGGCGAGGGTTACGCGCGCGCCTGCGAGGCGTTGGCGGCGGCCGATCTACGCGCGCTCGCGGCCAAGATCGCCGCACCGACGCTGGTGGTGTGCGGCGAGCAGGATATTCCGAGCTTCCTCGACGCCGCGCGCTGGCTCAACGCCAACATCGCGCATTCGAAATTGGCGTGGCTGGCGCCCGCACGGCATGCGTCGATCTTGGAGCAGCCGGACGCGTTCCGGCGGACGTTGCGCGACTTCCTGGCCTAGCGCGGCAGGTCGGACCGGCCCATCAGGAATTCGTCGACCGCGCGGGCGCATTGCCGGCCTTCGCGGATCGCCCAGACCACCAGCGACTGGCCGCGGCGCGCGTCGCCGGCAGCGAACACCTTGTCGACGCTGGTACGGTAATTCTCGGTGTTGGCCTTGATGTTGCCGCGCGGATCGAGCGTCAGCCCGAGGCCTTCGACCGCGCCCGGCTTGACCGGATGCAGGAAGCCCATGGCCAGCAGCACGAGCTCGGCTGGGATGTGAAAGGCGCTGTTCGACAACTCGACCATCTGCATGCGGCCGTTGCCGTCGCGGTGCCATTGCACGCGGACGCAATCGAGGCCGGTGACCCGGCCGTCCTTGCCGGTGAAGCCCTTGGTTACGACCGACCAGTCGCGGTCGACACCTTCCTCTTGTGACGACGAGGTGCGGAGTTTCATCGGCCAATCCGGCCAGGTCAGCAGCTTGTCCTCGTGCTCGGGCGGCTCCGGCATGATTTCAATCTGCGTCACCGACTTGGCGCCTTGGCGATTCGACGTGCCGATGCAGTCGGAGCCGGTATCGCCGCCGCCGATCACGAGCACGTTCTTGTCGCCGGCTAGGATGTCCGGGCCGTCGAATTTCTCGCCGGCGACGCGATGGTTCTGTTGGGCCAAGAATTCCATCGCAAAATGGATGCCGCCGAGTTCACGGCCCGGCACCGGCAGATCACGCGGCTGTTCGGAGCCGATGGCGAAGACGACGGCGTCGTGTGACTTCATCAGCTTGGCCACCGGCACGTTGTGACCGACATGCGCATTGACGTGAAAGACCACGCCTTCGGCGCGCATCTGGGCGATGCGGCGATCGACAACGTGCTTTTCGAGCTTGAAGTCGGGAATGCCGATGCGCAGCAAGCCGCCGATCCGCGACGATTTCTCGTAGACGGCGACGTCATGGCCGACGCGCGCCAGCTGCTGCGCGCAGGCGAGCCCGGCGGGGCCGGAGCCGACGACCGCGACGTGCTTGCCGGTGCGATGCTTGGCCGGCAACGGCGCGACCCAACCGGCTTCCCAGCCGCGATCGGCAATGGCGTGCTCGATGGTCTTGATGGTCACCGGCGATTCGATGAGGTTCAACGTGCACGAGGCTTCGCACGGCGCCGGACAGATGCGTCCGGTGAAGTCCGGGAAGTTATTCGTCGAATGCAGCACCTCGAGCGCGCGCCGCATGTCGCCTTCGTAGACCAGGTCGTTCCAGTCCGGGATGATGTTGTTGACCGGACAGGCGGTGTGACAATAGGGCGTGCCGCAATCCATGCAGCGCGCCGCCTGGCGCTTCAGCTCGTCAGCCGGCAGCGCGTCGGTGAATTCGCGATAGTGCTTGAGGCGTTCTTTGATCGGCGCGTAGGCATGGTCGCGCCGTTCGAACTCCATGAAACCGGTCGGCTTACCCATCGGATCAGGCGCTCACCGCGACGCCAATCTCCGCCGGCGTGGCCTTCCGCGCTTGCTCGATCTTTTGCAGAGCGCGGCGATATTCGACCGGCATGACCTTGACGAACTGGTTCCGCCAGTGCGTCCAGTTCTCGAGGATCGTACGCGCGCGCGGGCTTTGCGTTAGCCGCGCATGCCGCTCGATCATCCGCCGCAATAGGCGAATATCGTTTTCGTGCAGCGAATAGGCGAATTCGATCGGCTGGTCGGCGTCGACCGGACCGTCCTCGCCTTGCAGCGGTTCGAGCTCGACCATCGCCGTGTTGCAGCGTGTCTTGAAGTCGCCGCGCTCGTCGAGCACATAGGCGACGCCGCCGCTCATGCCGGCGGCGAAATTCGGGCCGGTGTCGCCGAGCACGGCGACGATGCCGCCGGTCATGTATTCGCAGCAGTGCGCGCCGGCGCCTTCAACGACCGTGACCGCACCCGAGTTGCGCACAGCGAAACGTTCGCCGGCGACGCCGCTGAAGTAGCATTCGCCGCTGATCGCGCCGTAAAGCACGGTGTTGCCGACGATGATGCTCTTGTCGCGCGCCAACTTGCTGTCGCGCGGCGGATAGACGACCAGCCGGCCGCCTGACAGGCCTTTGCCAGCGTAGTCGTTGGTGGCACCCTCGAGCGTGAACGCGACGCCATGCGCCAGGAAGCCGCCGAACGTCTGGCCGCCCGTACCCTTCAAGCGGACATCGATGGTGGCGTCGGGCAAACCGGCGTCGCCATAACGCCGCGCCACTTCGCCCGACAGCATGGCGCCGACGGTGCGGTTGACGTTGCGCACCGGCAGCTCGATCGTGACCTTCTGGCCCTTTTCCAACGCCGGCTTGGCGAGCGCGATCAGCTTGTGATCGAGCGCCTTTTCGAGCCGGTGATTCTGGGACTCGCACTGATAGGTCTTGGTGCCGGCCGGCACCTGCGGCCGATAGAGCACGCGGCTAAGATCGACCTGCCGCGCCTTCGGATGGTTCGAGCCGCGGCGCATCATCAGCTTGTCGGTGCGGCCGATCATCTCGTTGAAGGTGCGGAAACCCAGCTTGGCCATCAGCTCGCGCGTCTCTTCGGCGACGAAACGCAGGTAGGTGACGACGTCCTCCGGCTTACCGACGAAGCGCTTGCGCAGCTCCTTGTCCTGGGTCGCGACGCCGACCGGACAAGTGTTGAGGTGGCAC